>DATENE010000214.1:0-7258 GCA_035275205.1 Nitrospiraceae bacterium | reverse complement strand
GTGTGCCGCCGGGCTGTTGTTTTTCCTCGCAGGCTGCTCGTCCCTCTCGCTCTATCGCTATGCGGACTGGATCATCCTCTGGCAAGCCGATCACTACCTCGATCTCACCTCAGACCAACGCCGTGTCTTGTCCCAGCGGCTCGCGCCGCTGCTGGCCCGGCACCGGCAAGAAGCCATTCCGCAGTACATATCAGTTCTCGCGCAGGGCCGGCAACGACTCGAACGGGGACTCACCAACCAGGACATCGATTGGGTCTATGCCAATTACGATCGCCTGCGCACAGACCTCTTCGACCGGATCATCGCCGACAGCGGCGTCGTCCTCGCCTCCGTCGATTCCCGGCAGGTGCGCACCCTTGAAGCAGCCTTCCAGAAGGACCACGCCAAAGCCGTGCGGTTCGTGCAAGCTCCCACGCCGGAGCGGCTCAAGAAGCGGGCGGACGCCATCATCGGCTGGCTTGACGACTGGCTGGGGTCACTGTCCAAAGACCAAGAGGCCCAGATCCGCCAATGGAGCCTCGCGCTACCCGACAACGAACAGTTCTGGGCCACGTACCAACAACAGCGCCAACAGGAACTTGTGACCCTTCTCCGCCAACCACGCACGCCTGAAACCGTCGCCCGTGAACTGAGTGCTTTGCTGGTCGTGAATCCCGACCAGACAGGCCCCCCAGCCTATCAAAACGCCATTCACCAGATGCGCACCGCCGTCAAAACCATGGCCCTCGCCATCGATCAGCAAGCCACCCCAGACCAGCGCCGCTACGCCGTCGCCAAACTCCAACGCCTCATCGACCAGCTGCATGATCTGCAGACTGAATAGTTTGTCTGGTTGATCTAGTTGGGTCTCCGATCCGAATAACGAGACAAACCGGACAAACCTCTCCCCCCTCTTCGGAAGGCGGAGTGATTTCTCTAAGGGAAAGGGGTATTCTTCCGCGGCCACTCCTCTGTATGGCATTAACATCAACATAATTTAAGGATGCTCAAAAAGGCCATGGTTCTCACCCGCCCAGCCCTGGCGGTTATTTCACCCTCCCACCCTCAGTCTGCCAAGACAGACTCTTCGCCCTGGGACGCGCCTTGTCCCAAGCAAGGCCGCAGGCGTACGCCTTTCGAGTCCTTCCTGTCTCTCTTAAGGGGAGTGACCAAGGTTGCCCATCCCATCCTCTGCGAGCAAGAAGAGCACCTGGCTGCTCCCTGCTCACTTTTTCAGCATCCTGACTAGCCCCCTATGCAATCAACCCCTCGTCTCATCCCATTGCCGCTCTACACACAAGTACTCATTGCCGTGGCCTGTGGCACGGTGCTTGGCGTGGTCTTTGGTCAAGAGCCCTATCTGGGCGGCCTCAAGAATGAGCATCTAGGCTGGCTCGGTCTGCTGCTCGTCACGCTGCTCAAGACCCTCGCCATCCCGCTCATCTTCTTTGCGATCCTCGATGCGCTCGTCCGCACCAGTCTCCCGCTAGGTCAGGGGGCCAAGCTGCTCTTCATCTGCTTCGTCAATGTCACCGTGGCCATGACGATCGGCCTCGTGATCATGAACACCTGGCAGCCGGGCCTAGCCTGGAATGGCCACGTCGAGGACCTGCTGAACGTCGTGCCAACCTCCAAACCATCGGCAGGCGCCTCCGCTACAGTGCAGACCGGAACCCAAAGTCCGATCGAATACCTCGCCTCCTATATTCCTCGTACCATCATGGCTCCGTTCTCTACCGGCAACATCATCGGAGTCGTGGTCCTTGCCCTCTGCATCGGCGCCATTCTTCGCCGCTTGCACGGTCAGACCGACCAGGGCCGTGGAGTCGTGAATACCCTTGTATGGATCATTGAGCGCGTGTATTCGTGGCTCGTGCAGATACTCGGGTGGATCATTCTCGCGGTCCCGTTCGCCGTCTTCGGCGTCGTCGCGCAGGTCGTCGGCAAGGCAGGCATCGGAGTCTTCGCCGTCCTGTGGATCTTCCTCGTCACCATGCTTGTCGGACTGGCCATCCACGGGCTCGGCTACTATCCGCTCGTTGCCTGGCTGATCGGGAAGAAATCACCAAAGGTTTATCTGGGACAGGGGGCTGACGCAATCATGACCGCCGTGTCCTGCAACAGCAGTCTCGCCGCCGTGCCCGTCACTCTCCGATGCCTGGACCGCATGCAGGTCTCGCCTCAATCGGCGCGCCTTGCCGCCTGTGTCGGCACCAACCTCAACAACGACGGCATCACCCTCTATGAAGCCATGGCCGCGCTTTTTCTCGCCCAAGCGCTGGGTTTTGACCTGCCGATGGACAGCCAGGTGCTGATCGTCGCCGCGTCGATGATCGCGGGAGCCGGCGTGGCCGGCATTCCGGAAGCAGGGATGATCGTCTTGCCGCTCGTCCTCTCAGCTGCCGGCTTGCCGCCTCACGTCATCGGTGCGGCCATTCCACTCATCATGACCGTGGATTGGATCATCGCCCGAGCCCGCTCAGGCGTCAACGTCCTGAGCGACATGCTCGTCGCCATCCTCCTTGACGTAGGACGTATCACGCCTGCCACCGAACCGAGCGTGATTCAGCCCCAACCCGAAGCCAGCAACCCCACAGAGCCGCAAATATCCTGAAGAGAGGGGTGGTTTGTGTGATCTATTTGGTTTGTCTCGTCGTCTAGACTGGAAACCCAACCAGACAAACCCAACAAACCAGATTGACCAGATAGACGATCTTTCATCATTCATCATTTAAGGTTCAACATTTCGTGCCTCTCCTTCGGGTCGACGACCTCGAATCTGCCCTCGAACAATTCCGCCTGATTGCAAATGACCTTGACAGTGAAACGCCAGAGAAAGTGACCTGATGTCCGCGTCGGGCGAACTTATAGATAATCCTTCCTAGCTCGCCCATTCTCTCTTCAGGGATGGGGCTGATTGATCTTTCACTGCGCGTGTCGAACGAGCACATCCCGATCGTGCGCGTTCTATGAGCAAAGAGGACAACCAGGCTACCCTTCTCCTCCTTGCGGTTTCCTCAGTCCCCCTCCTAGAATGAATGACCCTGCGAGGTTCCCATGCCCTTCTCGATTCGCCGATTCCATCGCTTCTTTGTGCAATGCGATGTGACGTACCACCTCGGTTCATGCGTCGATGTAACGATGACGGATACTGGAAATGACCGCGTCTGAACGCCAGGATCACGAGCCGGAGTGGGCATCGTGGTCCGACGAGCAACTCTTGAACCTTCCCATGAGCCAACTCGGCGTCACGCTCGACGGGGCCTTCCTGTCCGCTCAGATCCAGCAACTCTACGCCGAACTCGACGCCCGCCAGCTCCTCTTCCGGCCCCACTGTTGGCTGTCCAACGAATGGTTTACGCCGGATGGCGTGCCGGGGATTGCCGTTCCGTTTTATCTGGCTCATCCGCGCCTCGCAAAACTTGAGCTGGACCAGATGCTTGAGGTCGAGGGTGGGACTCCGGACTGGTGTATGCGCATACTGCGGCATGAGGCTGGCCATGCTATCGAAAATGCCTATCGTCTCCGCAGGCTCCGCCGTCGGCAGCAGGTCTTTGGGCGCTCCTCCGAGCCCTATCCCAAATACTACCGCCCTCGGCCCTATAGTCGGAGCTTCGTGCGGCATCTCGATGTGTGGTATGCGCAAAGCCATCCGGATGAAGACTTTGCGGAGACCTTCGCGGTTTGGCTCACGCCCGATTCGACCTGGGCTGACCGCTACAAGGGCTGGCCGGTGCTCAAGAAGCTGCAGTACGTCGAGGGACTGATGGCGGGGCTGGCGGCGGCGCCGCCCAAGGTGGTCACGCAGGAGGAGATCGATCCGCTGCCCGAGCTGAAGAAAACCCTGCGCGAGCACTATGAGCGCAAACGCAAGCACTATGGGATTGAACGACCGTCCTTTTACGATCCGGACTTGAAGCGCCTGTTTTCCGATGCCCCGGCTCATGCCGCGCACATGAGCGCTGCCACCTTCTTAAACCGCTTCCGCAAAGAGGTACGCCGCAAGGTCGCCGCCTGGACCGGCGAATATCAATATACGATCGATCAGGTCCTGGAGGACATGATTCAGCGCTGCCGCCAGCTCCAGTTGCACTTGCCGTTCGCGGAAGAGCAGGCGAAGCTGGATTTCACGATTTTGCTCACCGTACACACAATGACCTACTTGCGCAGCGGGCGGCATCAGGTGGCGCTATGAAACGGCTCCGCATCCTCGTCTTGATGCACGAAGATCTAGTGCCGCCGGACGCGCCCCCCACAGGGCAAGACGTGACCAGCGCCGAGTGGAAGACGGAATACGATGTGGTCTCCACGCTCCGCAAACTCGGGCATGAGGTTACGCCGCTGGGGGTCAAGAGCGATCTTGGGGTGTTGCGCTCGGCCATTGAGGATTGGAAACCGCACATCGCTTTTAATTTACTCGAAGAGTTCGACGGGCTTGCGGTGTACGACCAGAACGTCGTGTCGTATCTGGAACTGCTGCACGTGCCGTATACCGGCTGTAACCCGCGGGGGTTGATGCTGGCACGTGACAAAGTTCTGTCGAAGAAACTCTTCTCGTTCCATCGCATCCCATTTCCGGATTTCATGGTGGTGCCCCAGGGGCGGAGGGTCAAGCGGCCCAAGTGGCTGCCCTTTCCCCTCATTGTCAAATCGGTGACCGAAGAGGCGTCGCTCGGGATCTCGCAGGCGTCCATTGTGCAGGATGACGACAAACTCAGGGAGCGAGTCGAATTCATCCACACGAGTGTCGGGACCGGTGCTCTCATCGAGCAGTACATCGAAGGGCGCGAACTGTATGTCGGAGTGATGGGTAATGGGAAGCTTCACGTCTTGCCGGTATGGGAGTTGATCATGGACCAGCTGCCGGATGACGCCCGCCGGATTGCGACCGAACGAGTCAAATGGAGTCGGACGTATCAAGACAAATATGGGATTCGGTCCGGCGAAGCCAAGAATCTGCCGGATGGGAAAGCCAAGGAGATTCAGCATCTCGCGAAGCGGGTCTATCGCGCACTCGGCCTGAGCGGCTATGCCCGCATCGACGTGCGCATGGACGCGGCGGGACATGTGTACGTGCTGGAAGCCAATCCGAACCCACAAATCGCGCAGGCCGAAGATTTTTCTGATTCGGCAGAGAAAGCCGGCTATACCTATCAAGAGTTGTTGCAGGAGCTACTGCGCATCGGTCTTCGCAGGCAGCCGGCCAACCCAACCCCAAAGAAACCGTCACCATCGCCAGCGTAAAGCTATTCGGTGGGTGGTTTCAATGTGGCGAGGGTGAGAGAACACCGGGACGAACGGCAGATCTATCTGGTCTATCTGTCAGGGAGGCGAGCCCTTGACGGGGCGGAGGAGAAAATGGGACAGGCTACTTTTCGGTTGATTCAACGAACACTGAATTCATTGAGGTTCTCTATGTATTCCCTGGCTCTGATCCTGGCATTTCTTTTCACTGTCTCCTGCGCCGCTAAGCATCCGCCTCAGGTTTCGCAGCAGCCTCCCTCGTCTGTCGACGCGGAAGAGGAGCACACGCATGGGGACCACGAGGCTGAAACGGCGAGCTCCATGGCCGGTTCTCATGCGCATTTGGGGCCACATTTCCGCTGGACCACGCTTCGCCCGGCGAATCAGGCAGATCAGGCGACAGCCTGGGACATCCTGAGGAAACTGCGGCAGTCACTGGCCCCCTATCGCGAGTATCGCGTCGCCATTAATGACGGCTATGAGCCGTTCCTGCCGAACGTGGAGCAGCCGCATTATCACTTTACGCGCAAATGGAATGGATTCAAGGCGGCCTTCCGCTTCGATCCTCAGCAGCCGACTTCGCTGCTCTATCGGAAAACTCCTGACGGATTTGAACTCGAAGGCGCGATGTTCACGGCACCGAAGTGGGCGAGCGAGGAGGATCTCGATAAACGGATTCCCCTGAGCATTGCGCAATGGCACGCGCACGTGAACATCTGTCTGCCGCAGAAGAAGGACATGACGAGCGCGGATTGGAAGAAGTTCGGCCCAAAAGGCTCAATCCTGACTGAAGCGGAATGCAAGCAATCCGGTGGGCGGTTCATGCCGCAGCTCTTCGGCTGGATGGTGCATGTCTATCCGTTCGCCGAGACGCCTGAGCAAATCTGGACGCATTGACGTTCGATATCTCCAGCACGCCGGCTCTGGTACATCAATTCCTTGTGTGAGGAAAAGGGGATGGGCTACTTTTTCGGATAGGTTCCGGTGAGGCCTAACCAGACTCAGCGCCGATTCACATTCAGCGGGCTCACGTGACCATGATGTATAACGTCAACACCGCGATCCCGCCGATGGCGACTAACAAGACCCACTTGAGCGAACTATTGACTTCGTTCGCCATGTCCTTTCTCGACTTATCAAATAACTCCGTAATAAGGCACCTCCTCATCTATAAGGAACAGAGGACGAACTCGGATTACTCATTGAAACGCGTTTGCTCATTAAAATCAATGGTCAATGTGTGGTTGATCGTTCTTGAAGCCTGCGTGGCAAAGTACTGAACGTGAGGAGGTGGGCCCTTGACGAGGCAGGGTTCGGGGAATAGAGTAATCACCATGGTACGGGCTATTGTAGTTGGGTTTTTCCTGATGTTTATGGCTGCTCCGGTGTGGGCGGCGGAGGTTGAACCGTTCAACCCGGAGGCACCCTTCCAACAGGGGTTGACTACGGGTCTGCTTCGTTCGCTTCTCAACCAAGCATTCGATCAACTTGAAGACCACATCGAAATCTTGGGGAAGCTCGATCCGGATGATGTGAAGGGCAATCGACAGGGACGGTTACAGTTCAAGTTCTATCCGGAGGGTAAGTCCAAATCAGGCGAGCATCTCGCCGCAGAAGGCTCGTTCCACGTTGCACCGGATGGCGGGCAACAGGATTGGCATTTCAAGTTCACGCTGCCGAAAGATCGGAAGCACGCTCCGCTCCAGTTTCAGGACCCACTATAACTCCTCTCCCGTTTTGCTTCTGCCACACATCCATACCGACTTCCTTCACAACGCGCTACCGTTCGCAAAAATATATTGTTCCAAAGGCATCAATACTATGTTACCTGATACTCTGCGTGTACCTCTGTTCTGCAGGACTTGGGCGGATTGCTATGATTGCCACGGTATTGGCCGGATATGTCTTGGCGCTCTCAGGAGCAGAAACCATCGAATGGCTTGATCGGCACCAACCCGGCGCACGGCTCACGCCCGCGCATACATATGGTGGTGGATAATCGTGGATTGCCTCACTCATTTGCCTGCCTCAATAC
>DATENE010000213.1:0-14884 GCA_035275205.1 Nitrospiraceae bacterium | reverse complement strand
GGCAACCGGCTCGCACACCGGCTCCGTGACCCTCAGTGGCGGCACCGGCGTGACCCCCGTCACCATCCCCGTCACCTTCACGATTGCGGCCGCGCCCGTACCGCCGGCCATCGGCGCCAGTCCGACGACGCTCTCCTTTACGGCCACGCAGGGCGGCGCCAACCCGGCCAATCAGATCGTGACCATCAACAATACCGGCGGCGGCACCTTGGCCTGGAGTGCCAGTGAGAACGCCTCGTGGCTGACACTGAACCCCGCTTCAGGAACTGGGAACGGCACCCTGACCGCCACCGTGAATACAGCTGGATTAGCAACCGGACCTCACACCAGTACAATTACCGTTGCTGCGAGTGGTGCGACATCGCAAATAGTCAGTGTGACATTGACCGTGAACGCACCTGCGACTTCGTCTGCCAGCTTGACTTGGAATGCCAACACAGAAAGCGATCTGGCAGGCTATAAGGTGTACCGAAAAATCGGTACCGGCGCATATGGTGCGCCGATTTTCACAGTCATCGGGAATACCACCAACTATGTTGCTACGGGATTGCAGATCGGAACGACCTACTCTTTTGTTGTTACAGCATATGACAACGCAGGCAATGAAAGTATTGTCTCTAATGAAGTCAGTAAGAGTATTTTCTAGTACGGCATAGTCAACAAGAGATTCTGCGCTTCTGCCATGCTCACCGCAGCCAGCCATTGGCAGGTGTGCGATTCGCCTATCAATCGGCCAATCTTCTACGGAATCGCGACAGCTCTGGTACATCACAGCATAGAACTCAGATCCTCATCTGACAGACAATGCGGTCTGACTGGATTGTCTGCAGAAGACAGTGCCCGTGATTCTCCTACTCCCACATTCGAATTCGTGCTAAGTTTCCGAATGCCGTTGACTCACCACGAACTCGCCCTGATAATCCCCACCAGTACGAAACAATATTGACGTCACCCTGTAACGAGAAATAGATTCACTATGCCCGTTTGTTCATGGGCTGTTCTGATATTCACTTGTGCGCTCATGATGTTCGCCGAGGTGAGCTGCGATTGGATGTCGCCAGAAGCGAAAAAATCCCAACATCTCGACCGCGCGACGAGTTATGCCGAGAAAGGACAATATCAGGAAGCCATCATTGAATACCGGAATGTGACGCAGGCAGATCCTAATGATGGCGATGCCCATTATCGGCTCGCATTAGTTCATTTGAAAATTGGGGACATAACTAACCTGCAGGCGGCATTCTCAGAGCTCAATAGAGCGCTAGAACTAGACACGACTAACCGAGATGCCCGGCTCAGGCTGGGTGAACTCTATCTTCTTGGTAACGAGCCGGTAAAAGCCCGCAAGCAGGCTGAGCTTGTCTTGGTATCGGCACCCCAGGACACAGACGGACTTGTCCTCAAAGGACGGAGCCTTATCCATGAACAGCAGTACACTGCGGGAATTGCGGAGCTGAAAAAATCCATCGAGCTCAATCCAAAGAATCTGCGTACATACATTGATCTGGCACGAGCATATGTGTTTTCAAAAAACCTAGATGCCGCAGAGGCCACTCTCGAACAAGCCCTGACGATCGATCCACGATCTACCGAGATACTCGCGGCGTTGGGAGATTTCCGTGTAACGACAGGAAAACCGGACCAAGCGGAATCATTCTACAAGCAAGCTCTTGATATCGCCCCCCAGACCGATGAACTCTACTTTAAACTCGCGGAACTCTATCAGCGCATTGGGAAACCAGGCGAGGCAGAAGCCACGCTGCATAAGCTGGCTACGATCAAGCCTACCGATGAGAAACCGCACGTCCACATAGGAGATTTTTATACTTCGATTGGACAGCACGATAAAGCCCTCACGAGCTATCTGCGGGCGATCGAAGTGAATCCGAATTCGGTCATCGCACGCGACAAACTTATCGCACACTATCTCGATACAGGAAAAACACACGAGGCGGAAGCCAAGGTCAAAGATATCCTTGGAAAGAATAGTACAGACTTGATGGGACGCTTTTTCAATGCGCGGCTCCTACTGGCAAATAACAATGCAAAAGAAGCAATTCCCATCCTCCAAGGGGTCGTGAGGGATGAACCCCGATTCGCAGGAGCGCATCACTTCCTGGGAGTTGCATTTATGCGCGAACGGCAGATTAGCCAAGCTCGTGGGGCGTTTGCAGATGCGGTGAAAGCAAACCCCAACCTGCCAGAGTCTCGTACAGCACTGGCCGAACTTTATCTGGCAGAAGGCTCATCTGACTTGGCCCTCGAACAGGCCCAAGTGGCTCTCCATCTAAACCCACGAAACGTCCAAGCTGCCATCATTTCCGGTGACGCTTACCTCCGCAAAGGAGACTTGG
The DNA here is from genome assembly GCA_035275205.1 of Nitrospiraceae bacterium. GTDB lineage: Bacteria > Nitrospirota > Nitrospiria > Nitrospirales > Nitrospiraceae > Palsa-1315. Next base: position 12,530 of record DATENE010000213.1, on the reverse strand, counting down.
TCAAAAGCAGGCAGATATTCGAGGCCATCGCCCAAGGACTCCCCAAAGAAGCTATCGGTCCCTACCGTCTCGGTCTCGTGGCCCGCGCCGAAAAAAATGATGCCAAAGCCCTAGCTTATTTTGAAGAGGCGCTTGACAGAAAGCCAGAAACCGTCGATGCGTTGACCCAAATCGCCATGATCAAGATCGGACAAGGCAAGCCGAACGACGCCCGGGAACGTGTGAACAAACAGATTGAGGCCTCCCCGAAGAATCCTCTGTTCTACAACCTGCTTGGGCGACTCTGGATGGATGCCAAAAATACCGGCCAGGCAGAGGTGTCATTCAAAAAAGCGATCGAACTCGACACGACCCTCCTGCCTGCCTACCTAAATTTAGGTCAATTGTATTACCAAACAGGGAAGACCGACCAAGCCGCAATGGAATATGAAGCGGTTCTGGAAAAGGACTCCAAGGTAATCCAAGCCCACATGATGCTCGGCCTTATTCATGAGTTCCGCAAAGAGCATGCGAAGGCGCAAGCCCATTATGAGACCATCCTGAAACTCGACCCTCAATTCGCCCCAGCGGCCAACAATCTCGCGTGGCTCCTTGGCGATCACGGAGGCAATCTCGACGTGGCGCTCTCGTACGCTCAGACGGCCCGCGAACAGAAGCCTGATGACCCCTATATTGCCGATACACTGGGATGGCTCTATTATAAGAAAAACGCCCCGATCCTCGCCGTGAGCCTCCTCAAAGAAGCGCTCGAGAAGTTGCCCAATGAACCAGTAGTCCACTTTCACTATGGGATGGCGCAACAAAAGAATGGTGATGCAGTGGGTGCCAAAAAATCTCTGCAGGCAGCCCTGAAACTGAATCCAACCTTCCCAGGCTCAGAAGAAGCAAGAAAAACTCTGGACGCCCTATGAATTCAGCGAAGCTGATATCCCACACTATGTTTACCGTCTACTCAAATTCGCCAATCTGAAAACCAAGAGACGATCCTCTCATTGAGAACCAGGCGCGCATCCTTCTCAAGTTCTGTAATGCCACTGTCTGCTGTCCAAGAATTTTACATGCGTGGGCGCTTACAAGTTATTGATAAATTAGCATTTATTTTTCAACACAAAATCACGATCCTTTCACTGTAAAGTGCCTTTACGCTAATATTTTGATCGGTCAGTTTACTCTTCATATAAATCAATAACTTGTGCAACAAATGAACGTGGCCTGCTTCGTGCTTTTAACAAAGCAAGAATCTGAATTAATTTTTTAGGAGACCATTATGAAATTGAAGTTGATCGTTGCTGCATCAGCTCTGGCAATATCCTTGTTAACGATGGGAGCCGGAAATAGTTACGCATTGAACCAGACTATTGATTTGTCCAGCGGGAATGCCTCATTCACTGCCTCTGGACCGTCGGTGCTCAACGGAGGCCAGGACGTCTTGTCATTTATCAACCTAACGACGGGTACTTACAACTTTGACTTCTCGATGAGTTCGCAGTACGCAAACATCTCCTCTGTCCTGGTCAATGGCCAAGCTGCCGCAGACTTCGGATTTGGCGTGTTCAGGTTCTTTGGTCTATCTAGCGTGAGTACCACACCGTTCTACGTGACCGTGAACGGTACCGGCACTTCTCAAACGATGTATTCCGGTGAACTACAAGTACGCGCCGTACCGGAAGCTGGAACCTACCTCTTACTTTTCGCCGGATTGGGAATGGTCTGCCTCGCAGCTCGTTATCGTAAGATCGCCTGATTCTCAGAACAAATTTGCAAGCGCTTGCTATTGTTGAAGCGGGCTCTCGGGCCCGCTTCCTTTTTTGGCGGTGACTTCTTACCAGCTGATTGGAACTACGAGGTCCAGAGATCACGGTTCGTCCACCGTTGAGTTCTAGACTTGAGGGGAAAGGTTTCAGTTAATGTCGGAGCACGTCCTGGCAGTGCTCCACAATCTTCAGATGGGGGTTACCTGCTAATGGATTGGCATACTGACATAATCGCCGGCACCAGACGACAACAGCCACTGCTGACGGCAATCTGGACATGACTCCTATGTCTTAGCGTTCGGCTTCTTTAAGCCGTAACGGGCAAGCAACTGATAGAGTGTAGGCCGGCTAACCCCTAGCTCCGCAGCCGCCCTGGACACGTTCCATTCGGTCTTTTCCAGTGTCAGCCGCACGAGATCTTTTTCACGGTTGTCGCGTGAAGCTCTGAGTGTGGATGATTCCACTTCGACTGAAGAAGGGTCTCTCAATTCCAAGTTTGCAGGAGTCACGTATTTTCCTTCCGCCATTACGACTGCGCGCTTGATCCTGTTTTCTAATTCTCTGACGTTCCCGGGCCAACTGTATGCCGTCAAGGCCTCCAACGCTTGAGATGAAAAACCTTTCAATGATTTCTTTTCCTCTTCAGCAAATTTCGTCAAAAATGTCCGCGCCAGCAGTGTGATGTCGGAACCGCGCTCACTTAGAGCAGGCACCGCAATCGTGACAACGCACAACCTATAATACAGGTCCTCCCTAAACCTGCCTTCAGCGATGGCTTTCTGAAGATCGACGTTGGTCGCCGCGAGAATTCGCGCATCAACAGCAATTGTCTCTTTCGCCCCCAAACGTTGTATCTCATGGTCCTGCAGGAACCGCAGCAACTTGACTTGCAATCCCAGAGAGATGTCCCCAATTTCGTCTAGGAAAAGCGTCCCACGCTGTGCGCTTTCGACACGACCTTTTCGTTGCTGTGTCGCTCCGGTAAAGGCCCCTTTCTCGTACCCAAATAATTCGCTTTCGAGCAGCGTCTCCGGAATTGCTCCGCAATTGATCGCCACGAAGGACATGCCGTTTCGGACACTCTGTCGATGGATGGCTCGCGCCACTAACTCCTTCCCCGTGCCACTCTCCCCCGTGATCAAGACCGGCACATCGGATGGTCCAACACGCCGAATCATACGAAACACTTCTTGCATTTTCGGGCTGTCACCTATCAGCTCTGCAAACTCATTCTGACCCGCCTGCTGTTGGAGGACACGATGCTCCTCCTCAAGATTGGAAAGATAGGCTGCACGCTGAAGCACAACTTTCAGGACATCGAGTTGGACAGGTTTTTCGATAAAATCATAGGCACCACTTTCTATCGCGGCGATGGCTTTTGCTCGATCGCTATTACCCGTGATCACGATCACCTTGGCCATCGGATTGAGACGAAGCGTTTCCCGCAAGATTGCCAGGCCCTCAGAAGCTCCATCGATATCAGGGGGTAACCCGAGGTCAAGCAGGACCAGTCGGGGCATACCTGCCCGAACATGGGCAAGCGCCGTCGCACGATCTGACGCCTCCTGTAGTTGGTATTCTGCAGCTAGCGCCCACTTCATCTGGTCCCTAATCTCGCCGTCGTCGTCGACCAGCAATAGTTCGGGGCGAATGTGCATAGACTTCTCAGACATATAGATCTAGTGAAGTATGCTTCGGATTGGTGCGTGATTGGGAATCCGTGATTATTTATATAGTAGCAGGTGGGCGGTAAATGGGAAGCTCAATTCGAACCTGCGTCCCCTTTCCTTCTTCGCTTCGCAACTGAATCGTTCCCCGATGCGCCTCTACGATCTGTTTGCATTGATAGAGTCCAACCCCGAGCCCCCCGGGGCTGCTTGACTGCGATGGTCGAAACAATGATCCTAGCATGCTGGAGGGGATTCCTTTCCCCGTATCGTCAACCGTCACGACTACGGAACCGTTCGACTGTTTGATGGCGATTGAGATGTCCCCCTTTTCGCCGATCGCTTGTTTGGCGTTCAGGACCACGTTCAGCAATACTTGGTGAATGTGTTCCCGAACGGCCATAACAGGCGGAAGAGGCCCAGCGCTGACGCAGAGCCGCACGTTTTTCTCACCGTTGATCGGCGCCACCGTTTCATCGATGAGATTCGCCATATCGATTGACTCCAGCATGGCCACAGGCATAGGTTTCAAAGATTTCATCGAGATCTTGCTCATGAGAGTCGTCATCTTCTGAGACGTATCAGCCACCGTTCTCATGGCAGACTCCTGGAACGCAGGATCCTTCCCGTAGTTCTCGGCATTCTGAGCCACCAGGGACAGCCTCGCAGCGAGATTTTTCAGGTCATGCAAACAGAACACGGAAAACCGATGCAATGCTTCCAGCTCAGCTGACGCTCGACGCTCTTCGGCCAACCCCGCATGAGAAAGCAAGGCGCCGACGTGATGGGATATTCCGCGGAGCAAGTCACAATCATCTGTTCCATAGGCTTCGCCACGGAGTTGTTGCCCCAATGCAACAAACGCTGTGAGCTGCCCCTGGGCACGAATCGGGAAACAAAGTGCCACCCCAGCTGCCGTCAGAGGATCTACCCCGAAATTGGATCTCCCGTTATGTCCCGACGAACTGTCTTCGAAAATAACCGGCTCATCCTTGTTCAAGAGCTGGGTGATTACAGGATGAGAAATCTCCAATGGAGCCGGCTCCTTCTCGGCAGTCATCGACCGGGTCTGAAAAAATCGACGATCGGCTTCACGAAATGACCAGATCGAAATCACGGTGGTGGGAAACGTCTTGATGAGTAGATCGAGCAGACGATCCATGATCGCTTCCCTGCTCATCGCCTGCTCAAAGGCCTCGGTGACCTGAAGCCAATGCGCACGATAGTCATATTTCGATCGATGAAAGTTCCGGTTGAGAAAGCGCCGGACGTCGGCACGCACTGTCTTCGAAAACACCACGACCGCCAACACAACCAGAGCTCCGAATACCACAACCACGCTGAGCCCTACCCCCAGCGGATGGTTCGTCCGGCGAAACCATTCACCGACAGCCCCCACCACCAGCAGATAAAGTCCAATGACGATGAACGTGACCGAGCCAACGAGGGCCTGCTGGGATACATAGGTATTGACAAAAATCTCCCGCAGACGGGTTCGTCCCAACCCGTAAGCGGTCAGACACAGCGACATGGTCGTCACGACGCTTCCAACCAACACATACTCAGCCTGCCAGACTGGAAGCAGGAGCATCCGGCTGGCTTGATAGATTTGGTAACCGGCCAGTCCCCCTAACCCGATCACAACGAATTTCAGCTTGTGGCGAACCGGCTCGTGGCTGGCGCGCAAAACTATCTCCAGTTGCGCCAATCCTAGAGCCATCCCGACCACCATGAACACATAGGGAATGTGTCCCCATGCGGCCAACGTAATCGCTGCCTGACTATCCTCAAAAACCTGCCATTCAAAGTCCTGGCCGGTCGCCACGAAGCCAGCCAGAAATACACCCACGCACCCGACGACACGGGCACGCCACAGCGCGGATGTATCGCTGGTGTGTTCAGCCGGGTTCAGGAAAGCCAGTCCGACGTAGAGCAACGCGGCGGGTTGGAAAAGCTCTGCGATCATCGCGGTCGCACGCCATAACAGCGCATGGGCTTCGTCGAGCAGTCCTGCCGCATTGGCCAATTGAGACACAGCGGTCGCTCCCAGCAACACAGCGAGACTCCTGTGTGCAGAACTCGTTCGCCCTCTGATAAATAGTAGGCATGCCATGCCTCCGGCGATCAATGCGACAATACTGGGCACTATTGAAAACCATGTCGGGAGAATCATGCTGGACCTACCCAATCACGCGTGTCCGAAGGTTGGCAATGCGGTTGGATACAATCTGTTCCTCTACCGGCAGTTTCCATGACGCTAACCTCATTTATCCGATATGCCGATAAAGAAGTCGCCCCGCCAACGTCAGCACGCTGTCAGGGAGGCGCGCACACACCTTCTTCGCCAGTCGAGGGTTGAAACTCTGAAAGGAGGAAGTGGCAATCACAGCAGGAGCACGCCAGGTTGTGAGGGTTGTGCGCACGGCCGACCAGCGCTCTTTGAACGTGATCAAGCCAGTATTATCGAGATCCGAACGTCCCAGATCCAACTCTTCCATCCCGGCATCTTTCGCATCCTTGATAGCCCGCCAAAACAGCATAGGGATAGCGCCCAGATGGTTCATCTTCGCGTCAGATCCGCCATATTTGTAGACCATCTTCTTTCCATGATCCAACGTCATGATGCCTGCGATGGGTTGACGGCCTCTGGAGGCGATTCTGATACAAACATCCTTCCCCATACATGCAACGAGATGCTGAAACCATTCGAATGGCTGTGCAGGCAGGTGATGACGCGACCGTGTCAGTTGAAGCAGCTCGTACAATTGTTGAAGCAAGAATGAGTTACGGCCGGCTTCATAGGTGAGAGATTCTCGCTCGGCCCGAGTGATCTTACGTTGAATGCAGGTCTTATGAAATCCTTTATGCAACGCATCGAGGCTCTGGCGGAGATCCAATCTATGAAGGGTATAGGTATTGGCGCGGATGAACTCCTTGCCAAATTGGAGGCAAGGGTTAGCCGAACGTATCTCCACAAGTTTCCGCCCGTCTCTTATTCTCCACGCCTCAACATGGGCACAAAGTGCATCGAGCTGCTCAGCGCATTCAATGAGCGGCTCGCAATGATCTGAAAACGGCAGCGAGACAAACCTGCTACCAGTCAACCAGCTCTGTATGGAACAGAAGAGGACAGCGTTCGTCAGGCGTTCATCTGGAAGGGAGGTCGTGAAAGCAACCGGTTCATAACCATAGGTTCGCTGCAATGCCTCCAGCCAGCCTCGCGTATGGAACACCGATGCATTGGGATGCCGGGCGATGAGCTCAGGCCACCGATCATCCTGCAGCGGATTAATCGAATAGACACCAGTGTATGGTGAAGACATCCTTCCCCAAGTCGCTATCGGATTTTGCATGTGATTCCGGAGGTCTCCCGCAATCACGATAGCATGTGATCAAATAGGTGGAAAGCAGCCCTGCCTTTTCTCAAATACCCGAAAGAGCCAGGCAATTAAAAGAAGTACAATGACTGAGACGAGGAAGAGTGGGATCCCTCCCCCGCGATGCAGCGTACTGTCCGTAATGAAGGTTGGATCCACATAATTAGCTAAGAGGGATAGCCCGACAATGCGGATGGCGTTCTTAACGATCGCGAGCGGAACAACGACCGTCGCCAACCCTATTTTTGTCCAGCCAGACTTGAGGAAAAAATGTCCGGCTACGAGACTAGTAATGAACAGGGAAAGAGCTGATCGGATGCCGCTGCATTCCTCCGCAACATGAATCGTAAAATTCGACAGACTGAATACGAACTCCTGCCGAAAGACCGGAACGCCAAGAAGCGAGAACAAGATCGCAGTCGCTTCTGCTGAAGTATGCTGCAGGAATCTAATGACAGCATCCAACAGGAAGACAGGAAACGGCACCATAAAGATGAGGAAGAGCAGGCCGAACGAAACCTTACGGACGCACGTGAATCCGAAACAAGATACAAAGATTCCCCAGCACATCAGAACCAGTGCGAATATTGTCAACGACAACTGATCCTGAGCAATGACCTCTGAATCGGCATACCAGTAACCCATGGCCGCCAATCCGACCAGTATAGAACCAAGCCATGGGCTCCATTCCCTTGAGGACAAGATTGCTTTCCGATTGAGGTAGAAAACATAGAAACTCACGCAGGGCACCAGCACGATATGCGAATAGTGTTCTTCCTGTAGCGTAAGGGAAAATAGAGAAACAAGCGGTTGCCAAAACCATGCGATGGCAGCAAGAAACAAGAAAATGACCAAGCGATCGCGAGTCTTCACGCTGAATGGCAGGGACCGACTCAAACTCTGAAGGGTTTCACCTCCAAGAGGATTAAGTCTCTCACTCATATGCTCACTGTCTTCACGCGGCGCTGTCATGCTCAGATGGTCGCCTCGATGCATAGCATCTCGCTAACATTCCCCGCCTAGCACGCCCCTTTCCCCTTGATAACCGCTGCAGGAGTCGCGAGGAGAATCTTGATATCAGTCCAGAGTGATCGCCCTCTGGCATAGCGCAGATCAAGTCGAACCATCTCATCGAACGTGGTCCTGCTCCGTCCCGTTACTTGCCATAGTCCCGTAATGCCTGGCTTCGCTTCCAAGACTCGGTGACGATGCCAAGGCTTGTACTGTTGAACTTCATACCAGAGTGGAGGTCGTGGACCGACCAGCGACATTTCGCCTCGAAGCACATTCCATAGTTGTGGCAACTCATCAAGGCTCGTCTTTCTCAAAAAATGCCCTATCGGAGTAATTCGAGGATCGTTGGTCAGCTTGTAGATCTTATTCTTGTCTTGCTCTTGCCCCTTGCCGCTCGAAGTAATAAACCAGCTTACATAGTTATGATGAATGCCATGATCTGCATTCGCATACATGGTTCTAAACTTGCACATCATAAATGGTTTCAACATCTGACCAATTCGCAACTGGCGAAATAACACGGGTCCATTCGAAGAGAGTTTGACAAGGGCCGCAATAATCAGAAGGAGCGGTGCGAGAAGGATGAGGAGCGCAAGACTACCGAGAATATCGATGCTTCGTTTCACTATTTGAAACTTACCGATTCTATCTTGACATGTCTGCAGTTCCGGATACAAAAACGGATCCACCGTTTCGACTTCGTCCTCTCCAAGTTGCCGTGGTTCAGGATAAACCCGAAGCCTGATCGACAATCTCTCTGCGTGCTCCTCTTCAAGTCTGCTTGCTATTTCATTTCGGAATCTAGATTCGAGCTGCTCGCAGGTGCTAACCAGATTCGCCGCATCGATCTCAGGTATGATCAGACCCATGATGGACTGTTGTTCAAACCATCCGAGAATATCGACGTCCGACTTGATCGCCGACATCGCGTTGGCAATGACTCCAAATAGATCCGATGTGGTTTCATGTCGGGTATCCTTCACACCAATTAACAACACCACCAATGCCAAGCCGGATCGTTCCGTACGTTTGCGCTCTCTTGTGACGGTATCTCTGAAGAGATTTTCATCAAAAATCGGATCACAGATTCCTGCCCTTTCCCTACCTACGCACGACGACATCATAGTTCCTTCCTCTGGTTAGCCCTCATCACCTGAGACTCGCACTAACAGATCCCGGCCGAACCCTAGACACAGTCCTGCCCCTGATGAGTTTCGTCACCGAACCGAGGCGTATGCCACTTCTTTGTGTTGATGGAGCGACTGTTCTGCTGCTTCGAGAATCCGTACGACACGCAGACCAGCCTGCCCATCGTTGAAGGGTTTTGTCCCATTCTTGATACAGTCTAAGAAATATCGGGTTTCGAGCTGGAGCGCTTCCAACTCTTCAATTTTCGGCGCCCACATATCTCCGGTGCGGTAGCTAACCAGTGCTTGGTGAACTCCCTGCTCTGTTTTTACGTCTGCCCCCTTGTCATACACCCGCACTTTTTCAGCCGGATCCAGATCATTCCATACCAGCATCTTTTTCTGGCCACCAACCAACGTGGTCCGTACTTTGACCGGCGAGAGCCAGTTGACGTTAATGTGGGCGAGGACATTGTTGGGGAAATACACCGTCAGATGCGCAACATCTTCCAGGCAGTTTACGTGAGCGCTTCCCGTGGCGACCACCAGATCGGGCTCCAACCCGACAAGATAGTCCATGATAGACAGATCATGCGGAGCGAGATCCCACAACACATTGACGTCATGCTGGAAGAGCCCCAGATTGACGCGCGTCGAATCATAATAGTACAGCGGCCCCAGAGTCCCATCATCGACAAGCTGCTTGATCTTTCGAACCGCGCCGGTAAAGAGAAATGTATGGTCCACCATAATCTGAAGATTCTTGCGTTCCGCCAGCTCGACGAGTTCTTCCGCCTGCACCGAGGTGGCAGTAAAAGGTTTCTCTACGAACACATGCTTCCCGTTCTCAAGCGCTTTCTTGGCCAATTCATAGTGGTATGAAACTGGTGTCACAATTGCTACGGCATCAATTTCCGAAGACGTGACGATGTCATCAACTTCCGTGGTGACCCGGACTCCTGGATGTTTGCCCAACACTCGAGCCAAAGCAACCGAGTTCTTATCGCATACGGCCACGACTTTGCAGTCTTGGTGCCCCAAGAAATTCCGAACGATATTCGGACCCCAGTATCCGTAGCCGATAACTCCAAGTCTAATCATGGATTCACTCCGTGTTGATGTTGCGCACATTAATAAGCAACAAGTTTCCTAAATGCACCGGATATCAAAACAGTCACACCTCCACTGAACCTAACCGAGAGAAACGGCTTTCTCCTCTAACTCAAATCCTTCGAGCTCGCCCGGAAGAAAGACTCGGATCTGAAGTCGGCGACTCTCTTCAACGCTCAATTCCGACTGCAGGATTTCAGCCAACCGTTTTTGAAGATGACTTGCCACATGTGCCATAGATTCCAGAGTCAGAACCGTTAGAACAGCTCCGATGACGCGGTCAGCACGATACCAGCCGATATAATCCGTTTCCCGAAGGCTACGGGCTAATGCCCCGATCACAATCGTGGCAATGTGCGGGTCCATTTGCGCGATCCTTCCCTTCACATCGGTCCGATACAGTAAAAAGATTTGACAGAAATGGCCGGAGGACTCAGACCGCTTTGATTCGCTCTTCAAGAGACTACAAAATGCTTTCTCCTCGTACACCCTACCCTGAGAAAAGTTCGGCATGCCTCTCATTGCCTCCCTTAGGATGGGTTTAAACACTAATGCGGGGAAAGCCTGTTGTATCGCGCCATTCGTGGAGGCCAATTGCCGGTGAACCTTTCCTCCACTTGATTCCATACATGCGGGATGAACTATCGCCCAAATTCTCACGTCCAACAATACCGTTGACGTAGGGACGCCCCCCTACTTAAGTAGTATAAGCAGGCGTACCGGTACAATCGGGCAACCCCTTGTAAGATAAGGCCATCTAACACAAGAGACACAACCAATTTCTCAAACAAAATACGCACCCCCTTCTCGTAAGGGGGAATCATGTCTGATCAAAAGACCGCCGGACGAATCTTTGAATAGTGGATGAAAAGGAGAATTGTGAGGTGGGAACTACTGTGCGGAATAAACCGGGGCAGAGTTTCAAGAATGCGCCGATATGACTCCGAATTTCTGGCGAGCTCGGCAAGAAGTGATCAGGCTATTCCCGAATGACACAATTCATACGGAAGATCTGGCAATAATGGACAAATATGAATTTGTCCATTCGTCAATTGGGCAAGGTTCTGAAGCATTGGGGGAAGAATTAACCGACAGCAGGGCTATGATCTACTTCTCGCTGACATAGCCGTTGAAGCAGGGAACCTGAATGCATGACGCTCTCAGAACAACACCGGCCTGTTACAACTTGATTTCAGGACAACTAATGGAGCCTCATTCGCTTCGTGCTGAGAGAGGCTGAAGAGTATAGACAAGCTTCCCTTCTACCTCACTGGCATAGGCGATACGAGCCCTCTCGGAACCCTCCCCTTCAATCCGAATTCCGTGCTGATCTTCGACAATTGTCATTTTGGCGCGTTGCCGCCACCACCGATCGACTTCACGAGGCAGTGGAATCCAGAGCTTCTTTTCTTCCCGCAATCGTGCGAGGTGCGCCAGGAGAGACTTATAGACCCCCCACTCACGAGATTCAACAATGTAGTCGGGATGGACAATGAAATTGATCAAACCATGCTGCTCCATGACAAGATCGATCTGCCGTATCCATAAGTCAGTTGAATACTCGTTCAAATAGTTGAACAGAGCATAGTCTTGAGTCGTCGTAACCGGCAGCTCTACGATATCTCCAACAAAGTAAGGCATGACAGTACAACAGCCTCCTCGTTGTGGCTCTAGATGTGCAACATTAGGAACCGACGTATCGTAAGAAAATTCCAGCTTATCGAACCACATCTGATTTCGGTACAGGACCGCGGATCGAAATCCAGTCGCCCCAAATTTTTTTCCGTAAGCATTGATCTTTTTGACACGTGCCAGATACTCTTTCCGATCTTTGAAAAGATTGCCGTCGTGATTTAGGTCCTGGACGCATACCTCGAAGCCACGCTTCCAGATCGAATCTACATACGCAGAAGTCACTTCATAACGAGTCTCGGGCACGATTGAGAAAGCGGCTCTAATCCCATACACATCATCAAGATCCATCACCGGCCCGCAGAAATCACGTCCCCGTATGGCCTCCACGTCGTGGGTCATGATCGCACAGCTCGACGCCCCATCCGGCCAGAACCAGATAAAGGGAACTTGCTTCACTCGCTGTGATTTGAGAGACAACAGTAATACTTGTTTCATCAGGAGGTCTACGGAACTGTCAACGGGCCATCTAGGAAACTTCAAAGTCTTCCAATCCGACAGCCTCGCTTTCTGAAGGAATCTTCTCACGTCCTTCGACAATAGCGGACGGGCACGGTAGTATATTTCGTTCTGGATTGAGCTGAAAATGGATACGTCATGAAGAGAGTTATTTGAATACAGCTCAAATCTAAGATTGTCGACAACCTGTTTCACATCAAAGGGAAGATACGTGGTCCCATTCTCGATGCCAACCCGGCTTATCACGTCGTAATTATTTCCGTTCAGTATAGGAGATGGCGTGCCTTCAATCAGCTGCCCGAAACAGACAACATCCCTCCCAAAGCTAAA
>DATENE010000212.1:0-3791 GCA_035275205.1 Nitrospiraceae bacterium | reverse complement strand
AGCCTACGGCTGCTATAAAGAGAAAAATATGTACGGCAGAAAGTATTGGGGCATCGAACGCAGCACCTTTGTGATCGATCAGACCGGCAAGCTGAAGGCAATCTTTCGCAAGGTCAAGGTCGATGGTCATGTGGACGAAGTTACCGCGGCTCTGAAATCCTAACCTTTACAGGATGCTGAAAAAGCCCGCCAGCGTCGTTCTCCCCTCGAAAGCATCCTCAACGTAGCCCAGAGGCTACGCCTCCGGTGCTTTCTTCGGCTGCGGCCTAGCTGGACGGACTTTTTGAGCATCCTGTACGTGAGTGAACCATTGGGTTTCCGTCATGCCACAATGGTTTTCCCTCACCCAGATAGGTGGCTGTGCGGCCTATGAGTGTTCTCTTCCGCAGAGCCGGTCTCTTCACTATCCTCTTTTTCTGGACTGCAACCACAATCCTTTCCGCAGCGGAGAATACTACTGGAATTTTAACGGTACACGATAGCCTCACCTCGCCCAACCAGCCGGCCACCATCGAAGCGACGCTCACAGGGAAGAGCCTCCTGACGGAGACCGGACTGGGAGGAGAACCCATCCAGCTTCTCGTCGCCGGCAATGTTGTCGCAACCGCGATGACCGGTGGCGACGGCCGGGCTCTCTTGTCGTATACCCCGAAGGCCAAAGGGGTGGTTCCATTCACCGTGCGCATCGGGGCCACTCCGAGGGTTGCAGTGGTCGAAGCAGGCGCAAATCTGATCGTGTGGGAACATCGCAGCCCGATCATGGCGGTGGAAATGGTATCGCTTATGGAAGATCCCGTAGGACAGGAACCGACCGTAACCTGGCCTGGGAAAGATGCGGAAGGCAGACGCCCAATGCCCGATGCCGCGGATGAACTCGGCAAGCTCACGCAGTTTTACTACAACGTACTCTATGTGGTGACAGTGGATAAGGCGGGGGGTGCTCACGATCAGGTGAATGCGCAAGTCAGACAATGGCTCAAGGATCAGAAGTTTCCAGTCGGGCACATCCTCGTGTTGCCAGCCGGCCCAGATACGTTTGGGACAAAACTCGACGAATTGCATGCCGCCGGATGGAAGACGCTTAAAGTCGGCGTGGGGCGCACGAAGGCCTTTGCCGAAGCGTTTCTACAGCGACGCCTCGATGCCGTGATGGTGCCAGAACCAGCTAAGGGTGAGGTGCCGCGAAAAGCGAAGGTGGCAAAGGAGTGGAAAGAAGTGCGAAAGAAAATGTAGCAGGCACATGCAGCCCGATCGCTGTCCCCCACTCCTTTCCTTTGCTATCCCCATCATCTAATATAGGTGGCACAACTCATTCTATTGAGGCTTCTCTGAATGCGGGCGAAGACTAGTTTTTCCTGCCAGGCTTGCGGCCACCAGTCGCCACGATGGCTCGGCCGCTGCCCCGATTGCGGCGGTTGGAATACCATGAAAGAAGAACGGCAGGCGCCGACCGGTAAGGGACGGCCTGCTGCGATGAAGACAGCACAGGCGAAGGCGACGCCGATTGCCGAGATTGAAGTGGTTGGTGAGGACCGGCGGCTGACGCATATCGGCGAATTCGATCGTGTGCTGGGTGGCGGAGTCATTCCCGGCTCGGTAATCTTGATCGGCGGCGATCCGGGGATTGGCAAGACGACCCTATTGCTCCAGGCGCTCCCGCGTCTATCTTCAATGAAAGAACCGGTGCTGTACGTCTCTGGAGAGGAGTCTCCACGGCAGATCAAGATGCGGGGGCAACGGCTTGGTATCGAGCATCCGAATCTCTTGATCCTGGCAGAAACCTCTCTCGAACAGATCCTCAAATCGGCACAGGAGATTCAACCGGCTGCGATGGTTGTCGATTCGATTCAAACGGTCTACACGGAACAGATTACTTCTGCGCCAGGCAGCATCAGCCAAGTACAGGAAGTGGCAGGGCAATTGATGTGGTACGCGAAACGCAGCAGCGTGCCGGTGTTCATCATCGGGCATGTGACCAAAGAAGGCGCGATTGCCGGACCGCGGTTACTGGAACATATTGTCGACACGGTGCTCTATTTTGAAGGAGACAAGGGGCATAGCTTTCGTATTCTCCGCGCGGTGAAGAATCGTTTTGGCTCGACTAATGAGATCGGTGTATTCGAGATGAAAGATTCTGGCTTGGAAGAAGTGAGCAACCCCTCCGAGCTGTTTTTGGCAGAACGGTCCCAACGCACGACGGGATCGGTGGTGGTATCTAGCCTTGAAGGAACACGGCCCATTCTGGTCGAACTGCAAGCACTGGTGTCTTCCACGAGTTATGCGATGCCGAAACGAATGGCGAATGGTGTCGAGCAGAATAGGGTTTCACTGTTGCTTGCGGTGATGGAGAAGCGGCTGGGCATGCATCTCTCCGGGCAAGATGTCTATGTGAATGTCGTCGGCGGGATGCATATCGATGAACCGGCCATTGATTTGGGCATTGTGGCGGCAGTGACATCGAGTTTGCGCGAAGTGCCGATTGAGCCGGGACTGTTGGTGTTGGGTGAGGTGGGGCTCGGCGGTGAAGTGCGTGCAATCAGTCAGGCTGAGATGAGGATTCGTGAAGCGGCAAAGATGGGATTCAAGCGCTGTCTGTTGCCGGAACGGAATTTGGCCAAGCTGGATCCCATCGATGGGATCGAATTAATCGGGATACGCGAAGTAGGGGAGGCATTGGATGTGGTTCTGGCGTAGACAAGGGAAAAGTGAAAAGGAAAAAGGAAAAGGTGGAGAGGCCAGAGCTTTAGCCTTGTGGCTTGTTGCCTTTACCGTAGCCACGTTATCCGGTTGTTCGTTGTTTGCGCCGCGTGAGGAAGTTCGGCTCAAGCAGGCGACGGCGGAAGAGCTGATGGTTCTGCTGAATCAACGGGAAGCGGCGGTCCAGACGATGAAAGGTCTTTTCAGCGCGAAAGTGCAGGGAGGGATTATTCCTATCGCGTCCCGGGTGGAGGGTGCGCTGTACTATCGCCGTCCGAATGCCATGCGTCTGCGTGGGTTCACCCCGGTCGGCAGCGAACTCTTCGAGTTTGTGCAGGTTGAGGATCAGTTCCGGTTGCGATTACCGACGATGGGCCGTGTCCTGTCTGGCAGTCCATCCGATATGGGCGAGATGGGCAAGCTTGCGCGGCCGTTTCAATTAAGTGTGTGGGCCATGGGTGGTGTGTTGGGGACCGGCATCATTGCGAAAAATGAGACGGTTGTCCTCAAGGAAGAGGGGGATCGCTATCGGCTGGAAGTTTTTGGTCCATCTTCGAGCGGGGCACAGATTGTGCGTCGACGACTGTGGTTTGAGCGGCAGACATTACATGTCGTTCGGGAAGATCGGCTCACGGAATCCGGTGCGGTGGAAGCGACTATTCAGTACGAGGACTTCCGTGCGATCGGCGATGGGCGCTTTATGAGGCCGTTTAAGATCGTGTTGGAAGATGGAAAGGGGCAGGGACGCGTGCAGGTGACGTTTCACGAGATGATTCCGAACCAACCGGTGAATGCCGTTGATCTCGGTCAGGTCTAGCAGGATGCTCAAACAGTCCGCCAACAGAAGAAGACCGTTATTTGGTTTGTCTCGTTTGTTTGGTGAAACCAGACAGACCAGATGGACCAGATAAACAATACAAACCAGAATGAGCATTCTGCTGGACGGTGCCGACATAGTTTTTCGGTAGACGGGCAGCAACGATGAAAGTATTGGCAGTTGAAACGGCAACGTCATGGCAGAGTGTAGCGATTCTTGATGGATCGCGGGTGCTGGCGCGTCATGACCAGGATGCGGCCGGGTCGCATGCCAAGCT
>DATENE010000211.1:0-25152 GCA_035275205.1 Nitrospiraceae bacterium | reverse complement strand
GTGACTCGGCTCGAGACTTCGGGGATGCGGATCGCGTCGAAGGCATCGGCGATCGAGAGGATCCTGGATCCAAGGGGGATGAATCGTCCTCTGATGCCATACGGATAGCCCGATCCGTCCCATCGTTCGTGATGGTGGGCGATGAGGACAGCAGCCTCTCGCAGAAAGGAGAATGGCTCGAGTAGCGAGGCACCATGCCGAGGATGGTTTTGCACGGTGACGTAGGAGTCTGGATCGAGCTGGCTCACACCGATGGTGAGCTCGTGCGGGAGCATCAAGAGCCCGATGTCGTGAAAGAAGGCCGCGAGTTTCAGATCGTGCAACTCGTCTGTCGTCATACCGACCGCTTGACCGATCAACAACGAGATCGCAGCAGAGCGGCGGCCATGACCGGCTTGCCAGGGGAGCGCGCGATCGATTTCCCGGCCGACTTGGCGCGCGAGTATGCTTTCGACGTCACGGCGCGATGCGAGAGGGAGTCGGAGGCAATCGATCTTCCTGAGCATTCCCTGGATCGTGATGATCGCAGGGTGAACCTGTTCGGAGATATGTGGATGCATCGCAACTTCTCCTGAAAAAAGCAAAGCCCAAGACCACGTCGTGTGATCTTGGGCTCTGGGTTAAATACCTCTGGCCGCAGACTGTGTCGTACGTTGGGGAGCGTTAGGTCATTCTTCTTTCCCGGGTTTTCCTGCCATCAGTGGCTGATTCAGGACCCACATCTCATACAAGGGAATGGTCATCATGATAAGAAATCCGATTGTCATGAGGGTATCCCCCATTAGCATGGTTAGTACGAATATGGGGGAGACGTAGCTGATGAGCCAGGGAGATACCAGGTCCAACATAACCCCACCGAATGAAATCCAGGTCGTAACGACCTTTAGCATGCTGCTGGCACTGGTGAGATACAGTACGTGGACGAGAATCATGAAGACGACCGGCATCGTAAAGAGGTGGAAGTGCGTGATTTCCGCGAGCTCTCTGAACGACATCGGTTCGCCGAATGTGGCATCCGATCCCCGGTAGTGGCTGGCAATGCCTTGTGGCGACAGCCCTGTCATACTGTGGGCCCAGAAAAACGAAAAGGTGAAGCCCGTCAACATCAATAAGAGAAAGAAGGTGTAGACGAGCCTGATATGCCGATCTGAGTCGCGAAGACGGAAACGGGTGTTGAAATTGCGCATGGTTGAGAATGGTGACTGCCTCTGTTAGTTTCCGAAGAGGGAGCCAAAAATCCCCTGTTCAGACTTCTTGGTGACCACTGTATCGCTGCCGAGCCCAGCCGGCTTGAGATAAAACTCATCGACCAACACCAGTACCCGCTTGATTCCAGCAGTCATCGAGCGGACCGACATGGTGGCGCCGCTGATATTGATGATGTCTTTGTTGAGTCTGACCGGATCGAGAACCGTTTTTCCCTCATACTGCACGTTGAAGCGCTTGGTCCGTACTTCACTGCCGCGAGATTCCCGAAACACCAACAGCTCCACATTCAGGACATGTCCGGTATTGTCCACCCCGACCATGTACGTCATAGGTTTGTGCTTGCCGATGGTATTTTGGACCAAGGCATACCCGTCTATCTTTGCGCCGGTCTCGCCGATGAAGACCTCAAAGTCATTCTCGGGAAATTTCCAGCCGATGCGTTCCTCAATGACGAACTTCTTGTCCGCGGAAACTCTCAGAAGATCTCTTTTGATGCGGTCGGACTTTGGAAACATCAGTTTGAGCGCCTCTTCCTCAGTGAGGTAAACTTCGGCCATCGACAGTTCTTGTTCCGTCAGATATCGCTTGAGGTCACTGTCCCACACCCGTTCAGCCCAGACCATGGCTGGAGACATGATGAACGAGCAAGCCAGTGAGACAACGATCGATCGAGTCATCATGCGGGCGCACATCCTTTTGCGTTCAGCTTGGTGTTGAGCCGATCGACGATGCCATTCGTCACCTCTTCCGATGGCTCTATTGCCCACCATTTAACAGCTTGCTGAGTGACGCCCCCGCGGGCATGCCATCGCTCCCTGGTTTCCAATACGCTCACAGAGGCTACGTCATTCATTTGTTTGACGGACACTGTCAAGCGGGCGCGTTCTATATTGCCAAAGCCTTCTCGTCCAAAGATGCCAAAGGACCGTTCTGAGGTCGGAGGGACTTCTTGCCAGTTTGTTTCGATCAGCCCCTTCGCTTTATCGTAGTTCGCGACGGAATGTCCCTTCATAGTCTCGAGCGCGGCATCCCAGACACGGTCATAAGAGCAGACATAATATTCTTCGCGGCTTCCGCTCAGCGCGGCGCATCCGACAGAAAGGAGCGCAAGTATTACCATGACTATTCGAGGTGGAGTCATTGTGTGCATTGTCTTCCCTGCTTACCGCGATCCCTCCCGGTGGAGAGGGATCGCGGTGTTCGGCTTAGAAATACGACGCAACTGAAAGGACCAGCGCTTGGTCGTGAATCTGCTGCCCTGAATTCACATTAAACGTCTCCGGCAAGTACTGATAGCTGATTTTGAAGACCGCGTCTTCCACCGGGCGATAGTTCAGCCCGAACGAAATCTGTTGCAGTCTCCCCATGCTTGGGCCCTGGTTATCCATATTCAAGTTCACCTCATCCCAGCGGATGACGGCTGTAAATGTGGAGCCTTCCCCAAACCGTTTCGGCGAGAGTTTGGTGAGGATCGCCGGCATGAAGTGGTAGTTACCCTGGATATAATATCCTTGCATCCGTTGTGGAGGAAATGCAGCGGAATTCAGTGTATTGATGCCCGTCAAAAGAGAGCCTGGAGAAAAGCCGATAGTATTACCAGGAATTGCACGGGAATTTCCCCTCGCATACGCCCACGCAGCTTCGCCAATGATCTCAAAAGGCCCCTTTTGGAGCGTCCAGTCGATTGCCGTGATATTAAGGGGGTTATAACTGAAAGGAGATTGATTGCCGTAATAGTTCGATCCGGCGACTTCCACGCCGAGCATCGGGCTATAGGCCACACGGCCTGAAACCGCTTTGCCGTTATTGATGTCAAGTCCGTCATCGGAGGCGCATTTCCGTTGGCGGGAGTTTTTTGTTCCAGTTTCTTCATTCACACGAGGGTTCCCGTCTGAGTCATACCCGCAAGGGCCAGTTGTATAGTAGAACTCATAGTCGAGCTTCCCCGTTCGCCCAGGGTAAAAGGTGCCATAGAAGCCTGCGCCTGTTTCGGACATGGTTGATGGAACCACGAACTGGCTGACCAGCGGGCGATCGGTCAAGTCATTCAAGGGCGAGTCGTGGAGTAAGTTAAACTTTCCGATCGGGATGAGCACAATTCCTGCTCGGATATTGAACGGTTCATTGACGAGATAGTCGATATGGGCAAATTCCAAGCTGATCTCGTTGTCACTAGTTCCTCTAATCCCGTGCTCAATCTCAAGCTCAGAGGCAAACTTCACATGTTCCGTAATGTCTGCATAAATGAAGGGTACGAATCGTTGCTGATCAAAGCCATTCGTCACTCCGTTGCCATAACCTTCTAGGACGCCGTTGCTATGTGCACGGTATTGAATGTCAAAGTAGCCACCGACGATGGCCTTCGGGGCGCTCACGAACGGCTTGGCGTAGACCAAGCGACCTGATCCGGTTGAACCGAAGGACAACGCAGGCTGCTTGTCCGTGCGAAGATCCCTCCCAACTTCCGGCAGCGCTCCGATTCCCGGCTCAGCTGTCGCCGTTGATGCCTCGGCGCCTTCCCTCCGCTCGGTGGTACCCTCACGCCGCTCATGTTCCTGCAGCCGCTTGTTGACAGCTTCATCCACCAATTTCTTAATGTCCTCCGGGGTCATGTTCTCAGCCCAAACCGAAGTGAACGGCATAGCTGCAATCACGAGAGCCCCGAGGATTGACCTGATCTTCATCGGTATCCTCCGCGGTGAGTGAGATGGTTAGGTCTGACTCGGGACTCAATGGTCTCTGGCCTTCCTGAAGAAATGACAGTTCGTACAAATCAAACTGCGTAACGATTCGTTCAAGGCCTCCTTTCGTGAAATGAATCACGATTCAACAGTGCCCCATCCTTCGATTGAGGAGAATGGGATGACAACAATGCGTTTGCAGCGCTTGCACTTCAGTTCCAGCCCTTCCCCGCCCACTTTGGCGATCAGTTGACCGCACTCGCAGCGGGTTTCGTGGGAGTCGGCAGAGTGTTTGCTCGCGGTTGTCGTGCTAATCATCGCGAAAAGTTTCCGTATGCAAGTGAAATTGAGAACGATTATTAATATCCTACTCCTATATTCAAAGTCAAGCTGGCACGCGGTCGGTGAGTTGCAGGATGTATTAGCTTCCTAGGTGGCCTATAATATTCGTGTATGCTTCATAAGTTGTTGAGACAACAAAGGTGTTGGCAAGTTCTCGTCGCAATGTTCATGGTTCTCTCAGGCTGCGCTACCGAACTTCCTGCGACAGTGGCAGAGCTTGACGTCTCAGGAACCTTGGTAGTTGGGCGCGTCGTCACGACGATCACGGGGCAGTCGCAACGGGCATATCCACCGGAACTCCGTTCCTTCGAGGTGATCAATACGGAAAGCGAGAAGAGTTATAAAATTTATGTGAAGTCCGAGGACGAGTACTTTTCCTTTTCCCTTCCTCCGGGACACTATAAAATTAATCGTGTGCAAATCAGCGAAGGGCCATTCTTGTCCATGGCGCAGCTCACGGGAGGCTTTGTGCTCGAGCCCGACGTAATGGCATTTCTTGGTACGTGGCGTTTTGGGGTAGATTCTCCGAAATATGGACGCCAAGTGATGGTCTCCATAATCCATGACGAACTAGATCATCAGCGAGCCCAACAGTTCATTAAGTATTCATATCCCACCTTTGACGCCAAGCCCATGGTGATACTGATTCCAGAGCCATCACAAGAGCAAGCCCGCCTGTTCGAAGTGATGCCCTATCCAAACTTTGCAAGATATTTCCGTCGCCATTGGTGGTAGGTTCTGACCATGTGGCGCACACCCTCACACTTCATAGTTAGTGTTGTATTGGGACTAGTGGCACTGCTCGTCGGGTGTGCAAGCGTATCCATCCAGTCTGAGCCAGTCGTGGTGAAACGGGCCCAGATGCAAATGGGTACGCTTGTTTCGATCACCGCAGTCGCGAGGAGCGAAGCGCTCGCGCATGCTGCGGCGACCGCTGGGTTTACTGAGATCCGACGGCTGGAGGAACTCCTGAGCACCTGGATCTCATTCAGCGAACTCTCTCAGGTCAATGCTTCAGCCGGTATAAAGCCGGTCCATGTGAGTCAGGAGACGTTGACGGTTGTCCAACGTGCAATGCAAGCTGCGGAGATGACCGATGGCGGATTCAATATTGCCATCGGCCCGGCTGTAGAGGTCTGGAGTGTGACTGATGGCCAACGCATACCGGCAGAATCTGAGTTGGATGCTCTCCGTCCCTTGGTGGATCTGCAGGCGGTTCATGTCGATGTGCGGAAACAGACGATCTATCTTGCTAAAACCGGAATGCGGATCGATGTGGGGGGAATCGGCAAAGGATATGCAGCGGATCAAGCCGTCGAGGCGCTGAGGAGGGCAGGCGCCATAGCCGGAGTTGTGGCGCTATCAGGGGATATCAAAACATTCGGCCGGATGCCCGGTGGCAAGAAGTTTCCCGTCGGTATTCAACACCCAAGAAATGATGGATCGGTGCTGGCCTGGATTGATTTGGAGGACGAAGCCATTTCTACCGCCGGGGACTATGAACGATTTTTTGAGCGGGATGGAGTTCGGTATCATCATATTCTCGATCCACGCACGCTTCAACCGGCGCGTAGTTGCCAGAGTGTCACAGTAGTGGCTCGCGAAGGCATCTGGGCAGATGGGCTAGACACCGGGATATTTGTGATGGGAGCTAATTTGGGTATGCAGCTTGTCGAGGCATTGCCAGACGTCGAGGCCATCATTGTGGACGCTGAAGGTCATGTCCATGTGTCCTCAGGGTTGCGGGATCGGATCCGCAAGCCGTGAAGCGTATAATTTATAGGATAATCTGCTATCGAACGGTGAAGAAGTGGTCGAGTTAAACAGAGGCCTGCGAGTGTGGACACCTGAGTCTTCTGGGCGTATTAGCTAGGCTCCCACGGAGCCCCAATCAAGATCGCCAGGCGTACTCCTGCGAGTCATACAACAGTCAATGTGAAGGAGCACGTTGTATCATCCGAGGATATTACCGGAGGGCGTAGCTGATCGGCATGAGGATTGCGACTTGCGGTTTCCCTAAAGGGTGGTCCAATTTCAATGGCGATGCGCGCCGTAGGGTCTCTATGGCGTCATCATCTAGAATCGAGCGCCCTGAGCTTTCATGAACATCGATCATCAACACCTGACCATCGTCTTTGATGACTGCGCGCAGGACAACTTTTCCTTCCCAGTGATTGATCCGAGCCATGTGAGGATAGTTCTTGAGTTGATCGAGCCGGCCTAACAAGGCTTTCACGAGCCAACCATAGTCGGCCTTGACTTGAGCCGTCTGGGTCACGGTTTGCTCGACTGCGGCATGCTGAACGACAGGCTCAGTATCCTGGCGGGTGACCAGTGGTTCGGTCACGACGGGTGCTGCAGTTTGTTGGGTGACTGTCTCCAATGCCGCGACCACTTGTTCTTCTTGTACAACAGCCTCTTGAGCTGTTGTTGGAGCGATGTCTGTGATGGTTTCAGTCTGTTGGACAGACTGTGTGACGACAGAAGCCGTTTGATTGACGGTGGTTATCTCGCGTGGCACGATTTGCGGAACGGCCTGCACAGGCTGAACCACTCGCTGTGGCGTTTTAATTATAGGCTGAGCAGACGCGGGATGAGTCTCCGCGACCTTCGGCTTCGGTGGAGTCGGTGTAGCTTCGGGGGAGGTGTCCACTTTTGGTTGAGCTTGCGGAACGTCCACCATGACCACGTGCCAATTAAATGGGTCGGGTTCGACCGAAATCTTGAGGCCTGCAACTAGAGCGAGTGCAGATGCTCCCACTACCGCATGAAACACTACGGAGCAGATCCAGCCTTGCCACTGCAGACGCATGTGGTCGGAGTCGTTCGGGAATAGCGGGATCATGATTTCACCACTTCAAGACTGACCTGTCCGAACCCGAGACTCCTGATTTCATCGACCACTTGGACAAAGCGTTCCAGAATCGTAACCTTGTCGGCTCGAACGACAACCAGGGATTCTCTTGGATGCTGACCGAGCACACCTTGTAAACCATGCTCTGGGACTGCCGAATCGTTGAGATACAGTTGCCCGTCCGCCGTCAACGTAATGACAAGGGGTACATCTTTCCGGTCTGCGGCTTCCGTTGCTTTGGCTAAATCGACGGGGATCTGGCCGGTGGTGATAAACGTCGCCGTCGTCAACACGATGACGAGCAGGACCAGCATGACGTCAACCAATGGGATGACGTTGATTTGGTTCAGTTCATGATCCATGTTGGTGTTGAACTTTGTACAGCGTGATGAGCTCGATGACGCGTCTTCGCAGCACGTTATTCATGACGACGCAGGGGATGGCGACAAGAAGGCCGACCGCAGTGGCCTTTAATGCCAGACTCAGACCCACCATGATGGAGCTCACGGCGATCGTCTTAGATACGCCGATGGTATGGAATGTCAGCATGATTCCCAGGACGGTTCCCAGGAGGCCGATGTAAGGAGCATTGGCCGCAACGGTGCCGATGATGACCAGTCGCTTCGTGAGAGCGATCTCAAAGAGCTGTTGATTCGGGTACTGAGTAAGATCTACCCGTCGATAAAACTGCCACCGTTCAACTGCAACCGCGATGGCCCATACGCTTAAGGCTAACAGCAGTCCAATGACACCGTAATCCACGATCTCTTTTAACGCATCCATGATTCATGCACCTCGGCATGGCAATAATTTGATCAACATTCCCAGTAACATCGATCCATGAGCCAAGTCAATGATAATGTCCAGAGCGTCAAGGCGCCTGGTCTGGGACAACCGGGCTTGGCCTCTCTGGAACTGACTTGCCCTTAAACAACACTGTATGGGTGGCAGAAACTCGCAGTTCGACCGGGCTGCCTACCTGATAGACGCTGGTTGAGCTTTCGCTGCTATGTACGACTTGACCGGAGGGTAGCTGGACCGTGTAGAGATTTTCCGAGCCTCGGAACAGCCTGGCTATGATCCGCGATCGAGCCGACTTGTTCGGCATCAGTTGAATATCGTCTGGACGGATCATCACGACGACAGATGCTCCTTCCTCACTGCTGAGTGTATTGGGGAACTCACCCAGTTCGGTGTGAACCGTGCCCTGTCGAACTTCGCCAGTGACAAAGTCGGCCTGCCCGACAAAGTCGGCGACGAACCGGGTCGAGGGGACATGGTAGATCAGTTCCGGCGAGTCCATCTGTTCGAGCACACCATTATTCAATACTGCGATCCGGTCGGCCATGGCGAAGGCTTCATCGTGGTCGTGGGTGACCAGGATGGTCGTGGTTTTCATCCGGCGCAAGAGCGCAAGCAGTTCTTGCCGCATACGACTGGCCATATCAGGGTCAAGATTACTGAACGGTTCATCCAGCAAGAGCACGACCGGATTCTGCACCAATGCCCGTGAGAGGGCTACGCGTTGTTGTTGCCCACCGGACAACTCATGCGGATAGCGTCGTTCAAACCCTTCCAGGCCAGTGAGGCGCAGCATTTCTTGAACCTGGCTCGTCCGCTCAGTTCGTGACAGGTGGTGGAGTCCAAAGGCGATGTTGTCCACGACGCGCAGGTGCGGGAATAGGGCGTATTCCTGGAAGACCATGCCGACTCGCCGTTCTTCAGTTGGAATCGTTTCAGAGGCAGAGGAGACGCGTCGGCCTGACAGAAAAATCTCCCCGGACCGCACCGGCTCGAATCCCGCAATCGCCCTCAGGATGGTAGTCTTGCCACAGCCCGACGGCCCGAGCAGGCAGAGAATTTCCCCTTCGCGTGCCGAAAACGAAATATCGCGGATGGCCGGCCGGCTCGGATCATAAGAGCAGGACACCGAGCGAAGCTCCAGGATTGAAGAGGCTGGTGTATAGAGATTAGCCTGGCCTCGGAGCAGGTCGGCTTCCACGCGGGTCAGGTGTGATTCTGTGGCCATTCTCGTTCCTATGCCGCTCGCCAATCGCGTGAGAGCAATAGAGCCAGTGCCGGCAAGCCCACGAGCACGATTAGCAGGGCAGAGGGGGCCGCCAGTTGATAGTATTCTTCGCTCGCCTCCATCCAGACGCGAATAGCCAGGGTATCGAATCCCACTGGCCGCAACAAGAGGGTAGCAGGTAATTCTTTCGTAATCTGCAGAAACATCAGGACCCAGGCGACAATAAACCCATTCCGAATGAGCGGCAGTGTCACCCGCCTCCAGGTTTCCCGAACGCCAAGTCCCAATGTGCGGGCCGCTTCTTCAAGGTTGGGCGTAATCTGCTGCAGCGCCGGCTCGAGGGATTGGAGCCCGGCAGGGAGAAAATGCAGCACGTAGGCGACGACCAACACAATTGCCGTGCCATAGAAGAACGGCATCACATTGAGAAAGAGAACCAGCACGGCAAGTGCCGCCACTGGTCCTGGAAGCACATAGCCGGCATAGGCTGCCTGCAAACAACCGATGTTGAGCCAGGTCGGTTTCCGGCTTGCGAGATAGGCCAGCGGCAGGCCGATCAATACGCCGATTGTGGCGGCACAAGCGGCCAGGATGCCGCTGTTCCAGACGAACTCGAAGAACCGGTTGTCGAGCGTAGCCCGGGCTTCGGGCGATAGGCTCCATTGAATCAACAGTGCGGCTGGGAGTGCGAAGGCTGCGCCGACGATCAATCCGAGATAACCAGTGACAGCGATGGTGCCGAGCCAGCCATATTGGCGGCGTTGCGGAGCCCGGTATTTTCCGGTGGTTTGATAATACCGGCTTCGTTGTCGGAACCATCGCTCGGTGATTAGGAAAATGAGTGCAAGTCCAACCAGTAGGAGGCTCAAGATGCTTGCTGCGGTATTATCCGACCGTCCGGTCATCTGCTGGAACACGGCATAGGTGAGTGTCTGGTAGCGAAGCAGCGACACCGCTCCGAAGTCCGACACGACGTACAGGATGACGAGTGCAAGGCCGGCGGCAATTGAGGGACGCATCAGCGGCAGTGTCACGCGCCAGAGGGTCGAGAATCGGGAAGCGCCGCTCACTCGTGCCACCTCTTCAAACGACACATTCATGCTGAGAAGCGCGCTCCTGCTCAGGAGATACACGAAGGGAAACGTATCCAACGCCATGACGAGTGTCGCGCCCCAATAACTATGGGGGGAAAAGATTCTGGCCTGAGGACCGGCCACAAGTTGCCAGAGGTGCTCGACAGGGCCGCCGAATCCCAATAGATAGGAGTAGATGTAGGCCAACACGTAGGTCGGCATGGCTAATGGAAGGACCAAGGCGCCTTCCCACAATCGGCGACCGGGAAATTCCACGCGTGTCACGAGCCATGCAGTCGAAACTCCCAGGACCATCGTGATGGCCGCAACACTCGCAGCTAACGACACGGTGTTGAACAGCAGCTCGGGAATGCGGGTTGCCCACAAACGGCTCCAGACGACCGGGTCGGCCGAGAGGGCTTGCGCTGTGACATAACCGAGCGGCAGCAGGATGATTCCTGCGCTGGTTATGGCGACGAGTTGCAGCGGCGAAACAAGTAGCTGGCGGATTGTGCTCACGAAGGGTCCATTACGAGGTTAGCGGAGACCCACTTGTTCGATCAGGGCGAGTGTCGGTTCGCGTAGTTCAGCGAGTTTGGAAAGGGGGACCTGCGCTGCGCGGAAACTCTTTCGTTCCACAAGCGCCGGGTCCGCCTTCACATCCTGGTGGAGAGGATATTCCTTGTCGAGTTCCGCGAACAACTTCTGTCCCGCTTGAGCGACTAAGAATTCCACGAGCAACTTCGCGCTGTCCAAATGCTTGGTCGACTTGATGATGCCGACTCCTGCGACGTTCATGATGGCTCCCATGCCGCCCTCTTGCTGATCCGGCATCAGGACCGCGATCGGTGCTCCTGGTTGAGCGGCCAGATAACGGTACACGTAGTAGTGATTCACAATCCCCAGCGCGACTTGTCCCTTCGCGACGGCATCCACGATCTGCGAGCTCTTTTGGTAGACCTGACTGTCCGCATTGGTTTTGAGGCCTTGCAGGAATTGTTTGGTCTTCTCATCGCCATAGGCGGCTCGGATGACCGACACGCCAGCCTGTAAATACTCACTGCCGGAATTTGGAATCGCAATCTTATCTTTCCATTTTGGATCGGCGAGGTCGAGAAGCGATGTGACTTGGTCCGGCTGTACCATCGTGCGGTTATACACCACGATCCAGAATCGCCCGGACAGCCCGACCCAGGCGTTATCCGGCGCGCGAAACTGTGCCGGGATGGCGCGTTCGACTTCCCGCATCTTCAATGGGTGGAGGAGGCCGGCTGTTCGGGCTAGTTCCAAGGTGCCGGCGTCGTTGGTGATCAGGAGATCTGCCGGCGTGCGATCGCCTTCAGCCTTGAGTCGGTTGACCAATTCTGTCGAGCCTGACGACAAGAGTTCGATTGGAATGCCGGAACTTGCCGTAAAGGCGTCGAGGACCGGCTTGATAAGACGCTCCGAGCGCCCGGAGTAAATCGTAAGTGGGTCGGCGGCCTGAGCGAAAGGTGCGAACGATCCGGATATGAGCCCCACGGTGAAGAGTAGAAGGAGACAGGAGAGTATCCTGCTGCGTGAGATGAGCGGAGAGAATACGAATGACATGAGGACGCCCCCGTAGAATTGAAATTGATAAGCTATCTCAAGAGAATACTAAAATAGGCCTGGTTCGTCAATTACGGCAGCGAGAACAGAGGCCGTAGAGTTCAAGGCGGTGGGTCTTGATGGTAAATCCATTGCGGGTGGCGACTTCCTCCTGCAGCCGTTCGATTTCCTCGTTTTCAAATTCTACTATCTTCTCGCAGCCGGTGCAGATGAGGTGATCGTGGTGGCCCTTGTGCGAGACGTTGTCGTACTTTGTCTGAGAGCCGAAGTGCCGGGCTTGTGCGAGACCGGCATCGCAGAACAGATTCAGCGTCCGGTAGATGGTCGCGAGTCCAAGATGGGGGTCGGCCTTCGCCAGCTGGTGATACATGGCCTCCGCGGTTATGTGTTCCTGTCGGAGAAAGGCGTTCAGAATCAATTCACGTTGTCGGGTGAGCTTGAGGTGATTTTTGCCCAGGTGATCCTTTAGAGCTTCCATTTCCTTCACATGCTTACTTGCCATGACGGGCCTCCGATTGACCCTCATTAAAGACGAAACTGGCCGACTGGTCAAGGGGTGTCGCGCGCGAACGGCACAGAGAGGGTCGAATTGACGGACATCTCTGGCGCTGTCTATAGTACTCCATTCACAAAAACGAAGCGATTGCGCGACTACCGGCATGCGGAAACCCAATCAGATCACGGTCGACCGGGCCCTTCTGCTCTACGTCCTGCATCTGGCGGAACCGCACGGGCTGCTCAGCGACGTCAAACTGCAGCAACTGTGTTTTCTGTGCGAGCTGCAGATGTTCGGAAAGGGTTTTAAAGGCTTTCACTTCGAGTTCTTCCGGTTTGCCTATGGGGCCTTCAGCAAGGATCTGGATAACGACCTGATGTCGCTGCGCCGGAAAGAACGAGTGGAAAACTTCACGTTGTCCGATCAGGCACAGGAAGAGGTCATTCCGCTACTGGAGAACGGCATTGAGGGAGTTGAGACAAACGAGAAGGTCGCAGAGATTCTGAAGGCGGTCGTGACGGTGTATGGGCCTCAAGATAGCGGGACGATCACCCAATCGGTCGAGTCAGTCGAACTGAGCACCCCTCAGCAACCGGAGTTCAAGATTCCGATCCGCGATATCGTATTCCATACGACGATCTTGGTGCCGTCTCGCATCGAGGTGCAAGCGGAGTTCACGTTGTCCGGCGCAAGCCTGACCAAGCTCAATCAGGCGATGGGATATTAGCCCGGCCTAGAGGTGATAGAGTTCGCCATACTTCTTTTCCACATACGACAAGAACGGTTCGGGGTCGAGGCTCTTTCCCGTTACGCGTTGGGCAAGGTGATCCGGCGTGAACATCCGGCCCCAGCGATGAATCTTTTGGCCGAGCCAACGTTGTAGCACCATCAATTGTCCTGCCGCGATTTCATCTTCCAGGTGCGGGATCTCCTGCTTTGCCTGCTCATAAAATTGAACGGAATACAGATTTCCAAGCGTGTACGTTGAGAAGTAGCCGAAAGCGCCAAACGACCAATGCACGTCTTGCAGTACGCCTTCTGCATCGTCGGAGGGGACGATGCCCAGGTATTCCTCCATTTTCTGGTTCCAGATTCCCGGTAAATCCTCAGGGCGAGTCCGCCCTTCGATGAGATCCTGCTCGATTTCGAACCGCAGCATGATGTGAAGGTTGTAGGTGAGTTCATCGGCTTCGACTCGAATCAGCGAGGGCTTCACGCGATTGATGGCCGCGTAGAATTGCTCCTCGTCGAGGGCGCGCAATTGATGATGAAACGTCTGCTGGAGCATGGGATAAAAGAAACGCCAGAACGGTCGAGACCGGCCCACGCAGTTTTCCCACATGCGCGACTGGCTTTCATGAATGCCGAGCGAAACCGATTCGCCCAACGGTGTGCCGAAGTAGCGGGGGTCGAGCCCCTGATCGTATAGCCCGTGCCCGCCTTCATGGATACAACTGAACAGGCAGGATTGGAGATCGTGTTCGTGCACACGGGTTGTGACTCGCACGTCAGTCGGATGAAATGACGTCGTGAAAGGGTGCGCCGACAAATCGAGCCGCCCCCGTTCGAAATCGTAACCCATCGCGATCAAGATCATCCGTCCGAATTCAAGCTGGCGCGCCTGATCATAGGTGTGAAACAAAATCGCATCGTCGATCTGAACCGAGCTCTGCTGAATTTTTTTGAGCAGCGGCACGAGACGCCCTTTGATCTGTTCGAACAACGGGCGCAATGCCGCGATGGTGGAGCCAGGCTCGTACACATCGAGCAGGGCATTGTATGGCGAGTCTTGGTAGCCGAGGTACTCGGCCTCTTCTCGCTTGAGGGACAGGACCGTGCGGAGATTTGGGAGAAATTTCGCAAAGGCGCGATGTTCCTTTGCTTCCACCCACACTTGCTGCGCCAGGGAACATTCCCGGCTGAGCGTGATGACAAAATCGGAGGGCAACTTCTTTGCGCGGCTATAGTCGCGCCACACTTCGCGGAGCAACGACCGTGAGGGCTCGTCCCAGCCATCCCCGAGGCTTTCACGGATCGCACCGGACTCTGGATCGATCCAGCTGGCGAGCAACTGCTCAATCTCCGGCGAGATGAACTTCTGATGCGCGATGCCTTGGAGCGTCGAAATCTGCTCGGCGCGGGCTTCGCCTCCGCCGGCCGGCATGTGAGTCTCTTGATCCCACGACAGGAGGGAAGCGGCGCTGTTAATGCGCTGGATCTCCAAGAGTCTGGTGGTCAAGGCCTCCACGGTCTTCAGGGTCTTCACAGTGGGTGTCTCCTCTCGGAACCGTCATGCTATGATCGCGCCGATCTGTATCCTCATGAACAGTGTACGCAACGAATCATTCATTTTCAAACCCATGGACACTCAGAACGATGAATAGACTTGTCGCGGCTGACATAGAGACCTATGCCCAGGCCCACTCCATGCCGGAATCGGACCTCTGCAGGGCCTTGCGGGAAGAGACTCAGCGGCGCATGGAGTCACCGCAAATGATCGTCGGGCCTCTCGAAGGGGCGTTTTTGAAGATGATGACGCAATTGGTGCGGGCGACCAGCGTGCTGGAGATCGGTATGTTCACCGGCTATAGCGCGCTCTGTTTTGCGGAAGCGTTATCGGTGGATGGGACGGTACTGACGTGTGAGATCGATGAGCAGTCGGCCGCTCTTGCGCGCCAGTATTTCGCGCGGTCACCGATCGGTAAGAAGATCGAGATCCGCATGGGGCCGGCGCTCGATACGATGCGGCAGCTCAAGGGACCGTTCGATCTGATCTTCATCGACGCTGACAAAATCAACTATGTGAACTACTACCGGCGGGCGCTCGATCTTGTGTCGCCGCACGGAGTGATTCTGATCGATAATGTGCTCTGGGATGGGGATGTGCTGAAACAGCCGCCGCCTGATGAGAAGACGGCGGCCATTCAGGAACTGAATCGAGTGGTCGCAATCGATTCGCATGTCACAGCGGTCCTTGTGACGATTCGGGATGGAATCCTGGTGATTAGACCTCAGTGATGAATGCAAACTGCTTGACGCCCGCCGACCAGGGCTGTAACCACTGCCTATGACACCTCAGACAAACCGTCTGGCTTATGGCGCGGTTATCGCTGCCGCCGTGCTTTGGGGCGGCTCGATCGTGGCCCAGAAGTTGGCCCTGAGCGGGTTCTCAGCTGTTGAAGCCTCAGTCCTGCGAGACATCGGCGGGTTGGCAATTCTCCTTGCCACGTGGTGGTGGCAGGAAGGCACCTTGGCCAAGCTGACCAAGGCGGATGTGCGTATGTTGGGTCTGCTCGGGCTCGGCGTGTTGGGCAACCACCTACTCATTCTCATGGGACTCAAATATGTGAGTGGGGCCGTGGGCGGGGTGATCATCGGATCGAGTCCGGTGGTGACCGCGCTGCTCTCGGCGCTGTTGATTCACGATGTCCCGCTACGCGCCGTGTGGGCGGGCGGTCTTCTGTCCTTCGCAGGGGTGGGGTTGGTTTCCGTGGCGGGGTTCCAGG
Organism: Nitrospiraceae bacterium; assembly: GCA_035275205.1. Lineage (GTDB taxonomy): Bacteria > Nitrospirota > Nitrospiria > Nitrospirales > Nitrospiraceae > Palsa-1315. The sequence goes on along the minus strand of DATENE010000211.1, from coordinate 9,372 downwards.
CTGCGGGCGATCAGCCGCTGCTCGGCAGCCTGCTGGTCTTTCTCGGCGTGGTCAGTTGGGCCCTCTACAGTATCGGCAGCCGGAAGCTCATGGAGCGCCACTCGGCGTTAACCGTCAACTGGGCGACGCTGCTCGTCGCCACCGTCATTCAAATTCCTCTATTGTGGACGGATCGCAAGATGCTGGACGCGGGACTTGAGTCCGTGTCGACGGCGGACTGGATGGCGCTGGGGTATCTGGTCCTGTTCGCCACGGCCATTGCACAACAGGCCTGGCTGTATGGCGTGAAGGGCGTTGGGCCTTCGCGCGCTTCTGTCCTTGGCAATCTGACCCCTGTGGCCGCCATCGTTCTGTCTGCGGTGATGTTAAAAGAACCAGTGGGAACGAGCGAAATTCTCGGTATCGCGCTGATCCTGGCTGGAGTTTGGGTTGTCGATCGGCAAACCTCCCGTCTCACATAAGGAGGCTGCTGAAAAAGCCCGCCAGCGTCGTTCTCTCCTCGAAAGCATCCTCAACGTAGCCCAGAGGCTACGCCTCCGGTGCTTCCATCGGCTGCGGCCTTGCTGGCGGGCTTTTTGAGCAGCCTCCTAAGCTCGAGCCCCTTCTGCTTCTCCTCCAGATAAAGAGCACGGCTCGGTTATCTTCCTCACGCGCATCGTTCCCTCTCGCCCTCTTCTCTGTGGTTGCAGTATGATACGGCGCATTATTCAGAGAAGGAGCCGTGCATGCTGGAACAACGCATTGAGGAAGTGAACAAAGCGAACCTCGCGTTTTATGCCGCCTTTGGCAACCTCGACATCGCCGAGATGGATAAAATCTGGGCGCACCAGGAGTATGTCACCTGCATCCATCCCGGCTGGACCTTGCGGTCGGATTGGCCTGCCGTCCGCGACTCTTGGGTCCTGATTTTCAACAATACCTTTTCTATGACGTTCGAACTTAGCGATGTCACGATACAGGTAGCAGGTGATCTAGCCTGGGTTGTCTGCATGGAAAACATCACCACTCATCAATCGGATGAACCACAGCAAGCAAAGGTGTTAGCCACGAATCTCTTCGAGCGCATCGGGGATGAGTGGTTGATGATTCATCACCATGGAAGTGCAGTGATGGGTTGAGGCGGGTTGCTCTCTGTGCTCGCGCAACGCGCGACTTAGAAAGTCATCGTTGGACGCGCAGCTGAAAGAAAAACCGCCTCAGCCCAGTTGCCGTTTTGCAGTGTTACCCGTGAATCTGGCGTTAGAAGAGATAAGGAGTCAGATAGAAGTAAGGTGGCGGGGACCGTTAGGTTTTTGGCGCTGAGGCGGTGGGGGTTTCTTCTATTCGGATGGTGTTGGCCCATTCGGCGACGTAGGGGTCTCGTTCTTCCATCGTCATGCCTGCATACTTCATAAACATCTGTGGACCTTTGCGGCGTCGCCAGGTGAGATAGTTGAGGAAGTGCTCCCGGCAGATGCTGTGTGTGCCGGCCGGAGCATAGACCCTCGCTTGGCAGCCTTTGATGAGGCAGGTCAGATCATGCATTGTATTCCTCGGTTCAGAGACCCTAGTATGCAAGACGGAAGGACTGATTTTCAATTAGCTTGATCTTGACGCGTCGATCCCGTTCCGGTAAGTCCATCGCCATGATGGGTCCGCTTTCTCTTCCTCCCCTATTCTTGGCCACGCTTCTTTTCCTTTCCAGCTGTGCGGCAACACATCGAGAGGGGCTTCCCCCTGGGAGCCCCTTTGCAGACACGGCTGTTGTTTCGACGAATCTGCTGGCGCAGGGGATTGCGGTTGGGGACGTGACGAGCCAGTCTGCGTTGCTCTGGTTGCGGACCGATGGACCGATGACGGTTCAAGTGGAATGGGCGCCGGTGGCAGCTTGGGATACCCTGTCGAAGATGGCGACCGTCGTGGCTCCCGTGGCGCGCGCGCCGTTGTTTACGACCGGCTCGGAATCGGATTTTACCTTGGCAGTTCCCCTTGAGGGATTAACGCCGGCTACACGATACCGATTGTATGTCTCTGTCGGCACGAAGGGGCGTGAAGGGATATCGACTGAAGTGCGAGTGGCAGCACGAGGGGAATTTACGACGCTCCCCGATGCGAAGAGTCACGTGCCCGTGACTTTTGCCTGGAGCGGGGATCTGGGAGGGCAGGGACGTTGCAGGCGTGGTGTTGCCGGCTATCCTATTTTCGATGTGATGCATGCACAGCACCCTGATTTCTTCCTGTTTCTCGGCGATACGGTGTACAGCGACGTCATGTGCCCGTCGCCTCCTAACGAGCCGGGCGCTGACTTTCTGGCGACGACCCTTGCCGAGTATCGGGCGCGCCATCGCTACCAAAGGGGTGCGGAGGCGTTACGGCGGTTTCTGGAGACCACTCCAGTCTATGCCATCTGGGACGACCATGAGGTGTGGAATAACTTCGCAGGGCCCTTCGACAGCCTGATGCCGATCGGGCGTCAGGCTTTGCGCGAGTATTGGCCGATCCGCGTGGCGTCTGACGATCCCCAGCGGCTCTATCGAACGGTGCGTGCCGGGGCAGATCTTGACATGTTCATTCTCGATACGCGGCAGTATCGGAGCCGCAATGCGGACCAGGACGGTCCAGCGAAAACGATGTTGGGGGAGAAACAGCTTCAATGGCTGCTGAGCGGGCTCAGCGATTCGAACGCGACGTGGAAAGTGATTGTGACGAGTGTGCCGCTGTCTATTCCAAAGGAAGGCGGCGCAAGCGTCCCCGGGAACGATGGCTGGGCCGGAGGGCCTGACGGCACCGGATTCGAGCGGGAGCGGCAGATAATTGTGGATGGTATTCTCGGCCGGGGGGTGAAGAACGTGGTGTTCCTTGGCGGCGATGTTCACTATGTGCAGGCCAATGCGTATGACCCGAACGGTGACGGAGTCCCTGACTTCCATGAGTTTATTGCCGGTCCTTTATCCGCTGCCCCTGGCCGAGTGACACCGGCCCGTGTGGGATTACGCCCGACTACATTGATCAACGAAAGCGGGTACATGAATTTCGGTCTCATTCGAGTCACCAAGTCCTCTTTCGCTGTGACAGTGATCGATGAGGCCGGTGCTATACGGTTTTCTCATCATCTTTCCGCCAGGTAGCTGTCACCGTCCGCTGCGAAGATCCTCTTGATATCGGGACGGATAGCCAGTTACGGTACACGGTCGTTGTACGCGTGATCGAGGTTCTGGCGAGGTGGACAATGTTATTACAGCTCATTTCTGTGCTAGGCGCTCTGATGGTACTGGCTGCCTATGGCTTGATTCAGGGCGGGATTTGGAGCGAACTGAACGCGGGATATCTAGCATTGAACATTGTTGGGTCGTTGCTGTTGGGGATTGTAGCGATTGAAGATCAGCGGGTGGGATTCATATTTTTGGAGTTTGCGTGGGCCGGTCTTGGATTGGTCGGCGTAGCCAGGGCTGTGAAGGCCCGGCGCGTGGCAAATTAATTGTGCTCGAATGAAAGGACTACAGAGATGGCAGGGTTGATGTCAGCGGATGAGATATTTGAACAGGCTCAGAATGCCGCTGCGGCGGCGACGGGGCTTGACGAAAAGGCTATGCAGATCGATTACCCGGCACTGAAGGAAAAAATCCGCGCGGCCTTGGGAGATCGCAAAGTCGCGCTCTGCCATATCAATAAGTTTTTGCCGGAGGGTTACGAAGATCAAGGGCGCTTCAATCTCCTGTTGCTCACGGCCGGCAACGTGATATTCGATATGGTCATCGGTGATTCGTATTTTCGCTACGACGTGGTATCGGTCGGCCAGCTGGACAAAGTTCAGGTGATCGATGCGATGTGGGACAACAAAGAGAAGCGCCGTGAGGAACCATTCCTGAGCCTTCGGCTGATGCACGCCGAGGAAGCCCATCTTTTGCTGGCGCTCGAAGACGACGAGCGAAAGAGCCTCCTGTCCTTTGCGTCTGCCGTGGCGGCAGTTCGCAACCCGGAAAAATAGCGATCCGCAGGACAATCAAAAAGATCGTCCTTTCGTTGATCCGGGTTGGGCTGGTTCAACCAAACAAACAAAACAAACCAAATAACGGTCTTCTTACGTTGGCGGGCTTTTTCAGCGTCCTGCTATGCGCGGCGGTAGAAGGGGAGTGTATGGACTGTCGCGTTGTGACGTATGCCACCGACTTCAATAGCGAGCTTGGTTCCGGAGGCTGAAAAGTCACGGAGTGGGAATGCCAAGGCAATAGGGGTCTTGAGTTGTGGTGAAGGCGTGGCGCTGCTGACCCAGCCTACTTCCCGATCTCCGCTGAAGAGCTTGGCACCCCTCGGCGGGATGGTCGAGTCATTCATGACGAGTCCAACTAAATGCCGCCGTACGTTGCCGTAGGTGTCCATCCTCGCCACGACTTCTTGCCCTGGATAGCAACCTTTATTCAAGCTGAAGGCTTTTCCTTCGAGGTTCGCTTCCGGTGGGACGATCTCTTCGTTGAGATCCGGCCCGGCCTTCGGTAAGCCCGCTTCGATGCGGAGGGCCTCACGAGCGTGACCGCCGACGGCCTTGATGCCGTATGCCGCGCCAGCCTCCATGAGCCGCTCCCAAGCTGTGCTGAGAGTGTCCACGGGCAGTAATATCTCCAAGTCATTCTCTCCGGTTTCTTCCGTGCGCAAGACGAACGCGGTGTGGCCGCCAATCTTGGCTGTGATGGCGCTTACCGGCCTCAGATCACTCATCCCTACGCCAAAGGCGGCGCTGACTGTCGTGCAGGCCTTGGGTCCGCTAATAAGCAAGAGTCCCCAGGACTCTGCACAATTCTCCATCTTCGCTTTGATGCCGTAGAGAAGAAACTTTCGGAGAGCCTGGAATGTGGCATCGCCGACTTCGCCGACATCTTCTACCCACAGACCGTCAGCCAGAGTATAGACTCGAAAGTAGCCCAGCATCTTGCCCTTGTGTGTGAGAAAGCTCGAATAGCGGCCCTCGCCTGGCTGGAGCGGGAGAATGTCGTTGCTGATGAGGCCTTGCAGCCATTTCACGCGATCCTCGCCGGTGATGCGGATTTTGCCACGGTGCGAGAGGTCGGAAAGTCCGACTGCCTGGCGCACGGCGTGATATTCCGAGGCCCACTCGCCATAGTGAGCGGGCACCTCCCATCCGGCGACCTCTTCAAAGGTCGCGCCGAGTTTCTGATGGTGCTCGTGGAGTCGGGATTGTTTCATCCTATGTGTCTCACGCCTCACCTCGCACGCCTACCGCGAGAATTTCCTCTACCAAGTCTTTCAATCGAGCGGAAAATTCGTTGCGCGAGACAATCTTGGTCACGCCCAGCGCTCTGGCCCTGTTGAACGTGTCGACCTCTTCATGATTGGCAAAAGCCAGGATGGGAAGGGTCTTCAATCGTGTATCGGTTTTGAGGGTTTCCAGGGCTTGAAAGGCGTTCAGTGTCTCATCGTTCATGTTCAAAATTACTGCGGATGGGCTAGTGGCCGAGGCCTTTTCTGCGATGTCCTGCTGCGTTCGGGCCCGTTCGATCCGGTAACCCTTCGACAGCAGGGCATCACGGACTTTGGTGTAGAAAAAGATATCAGTGACGCCCACGAGAACGATCTTCTGGTTTGTCTGGTTCATCTGGTTTATTTGGTTTGTCTGGTTGGCGTCGAGCCTGTGTGTCCGGCGATCATGTTCCTTACCAAAGAAACGAGAAAACCCAGACAAACCAAATAAACCGTTTCAGTTGAGTGAGCTGATCAGTCGTCCCAGCGCCTTCTTTGCCAAAGCGTAATTAGGATTGAGGGCCAGCGCTTTCTTGTACGCATCAATGGCCTCAGTCCATTGGCCCTTGCGTTCGTAGACTCGACCCAGGTTGAGATGGGGGAAGGCGGGGCTTTCATAGCGTCTCGCCTGGAAGGCTTTCTGAAACCAGGTAATGGCTTCGTCGAGTTCACCCTTTTCGATCAGATAGGCCCCGATGTCATTGTACGGGTTACCGAAGTCGGGGTCCTGCGCGATGGCCTTGTGGCACTCCTCTATCGCATCATCGAGACGTCCCATGAAGCTATAGGTCCAGCCGAGGAAGGTATAGGCCTCGGCAGTTGGATGAGTCTCAATCGATTTTTTGTAGAGCGTCACGGCCTCTTCCAATTCGCCCTTCATCTGGCGTTCATAGGCCTGTTGGAAGAGTTGCCACGCCTCGCGCTTATCTTCTTCGTGACCTTCGCCTTGGACGAGAAAATCTTGAACATCCATAGTAATCAGGCTGATGAAAAAGATCCCCAGCGTCGTTCTCAGTCGTGCGAACTCTCGGAAGCCGGAGGTACTGGAGGAGATTTTCCGTTCGCCAAGATTCATTATACCGGCGAACGGCCCCACGAAGTGCGGACGGTACCTCCTCCGGGTTCGCACTCCCTGCGGCCTTGCTGGATGACCTTTTTGATCAGCCTGTAGGCCGCCCGTTGATTCCAACCAGAACTATAGCTACTCCTGCTTCAACTTCTTCTTGATGAGTTCTGCCCCGTAGCGCCCTGAGAGTAACATGGAGCCGAAGGCCGGGCCCATGCGGGGCGTGCCGTAGACGGCCGCGACTGCTAGCCCGATGACGAAACAGTTGGGATAGACCTCGCCGGTATGGTTCATTACGTCTTCTTCCGAGCGAGAGACCCACATCGCGCCGTTTCCGGGAACCGCTGTGTAGAGATTGCGCTTGTGCAATAGGTTGACCACGACGGCATCGTGACCGGTGGCATCGACGACAATCTTGCTTTCGAGCCCGATCGGATCGACGTGAATGAGATCGTGGCCGGCCATTTCAGCGGTCGTGTTGTTCACGACGACACCTTCCAGCACGCCGTCCCGGCGGAGAATGAGATCGACGACGCGCGTGAGGTTCAGCACCTTAGCGCCGCCGCGATAGGCTGCGGCAACGAGGGCGCCGGTGGCATGCGGCGGATCGACCATGTACATCCCGTCACAGTCCTTGATCTTCTTGCACGGCACCCCGATTTCCTCAAGGATCTTATGCGCAGGGGCACAGATCGTCGCTTTATTCATCAGATACCCACCGTGCCAGAACCCTCCGCCGAGTGCGAGACCCTGTTCAACGACGACTGTCCGAAACCCCAGCTCGGCCAGGTCATGGGCGCAGATCAAGCCGGAAGGCCCGGCGCCGACAATGATCACATCGCTCTCGATGAGCTGATCGAATTCCTTGTAGTATTCTCGCGCGATCTGGCGCGTGATATCTCTTTCTCTTAGCGGGGCTGGTCGTGGCTTAGCCATTGGAAACTCCTACCGGTAAATTTCCGCTCCAGTTTTTTTGAACTCTTCTGCCTTTTCTTTCATGCCTATTTGAATCGCTTGCTGTTCGTCCACGTGTAACTGCGCGGCGTAGTCGCGGACATCCTGTGTAATCTTCATCGAGCAGAAATGAGGGCCGCACATGGAGCAGAAGTGCGAGACTTTCGCGGCATTGTCCGGCAGAGTCTCGTCGTGGAAGAGCTTTGCCGTGTCCGGATCGAGCGAAAGATTGAACTGGTCTTCCCAGCGAAACTCGAAGCGAGCCTTTGAAAGCGCGTTGTCTCTGATCTGCGCGCCCGGATGCCCTTTGGCGAGGTCCGCAGCATGGGCGGCGATCTTGTAGGTGATGACGCCGGTCTTTACGTCTTCCCGGTCTGGGAGGCCCAGGTGTTCCTTGGGTGTCACATAGCAGAGCATCGCACAACCGAACCAGCCGATCATGGCTGCGCCGATGCCGGAGGTGATGTGGTCGTAGCCCGGCGCGATGTCGGTGGTGAGCGGTCCCAACGTATAGAAGGGCGCCTCCTGGCAGGCCTTCAGCTGTTTCTCCATGTTGACCTGGATCATGTGCATGGGCACGTGGCCCGGCCCTTCAATCATGACTTGGACGTCGTGGCGCCAGGCGATCTTGGTGAGTTCACCCAAGGTTTCCAGCTCCGCGAACTGCGCCTCATCGTTAGCATCGGCAATGGAGCCGGGACGCAACCCATCGCCCAGACTGAACGATACGTCGTAGGCCTTCATGATCTCGCAGATTTCTTCGAAGTGCGTATAGGCGAAGTTTTCTTGATGATAGGCCAGGCACCACTTCGCATGGATCGCCCCGCCTCGGGACACGATGCCGGTCATGCGTTTGGCGGTCATCGGCACATAGGCGAGGCGTACACCGGCGTGGATGGTGAAGTAGTCGACGCCTTGTTCTGCCTGTTCGATCAGCGTGTCTCGATAAATTTCCCAGGTCAGGTCTTCGGCCTTGCCTCCGACTTTTTCGAGCGCTTGATAGATCGGCACGGTGCCGATGGGCACCGGTGAATTGCGGATGATCCATTCGCGGGTTTCGTGGATGTTCTTGCCGGTGGAGAGATCCATGACGGTGTCCGCGCCCCATCGAATGGACCAAATCATTTTCTCGACTTCTTCTTCGATGGAGGAGGCGACCGCGGAGTTGCCGATATTGGAGTTAATCTTCACCAGAAAGTTGCGGCCGATGATCATTGGCTCGCTCTCCGGATGATTGATGTTGGCCGGGATGATTGCGCGGCCACGGGCGACTTCGTCCCGGACAAATTCCGGGGTGATCACAGCGGGAATGCTTGCACCCCATGACTGACCTGGATGCTGGGTAACCCCGCCGCCGTGTCCGTTCCGTGAGGCGAGCTCGCGTGCCACTTCGCGAGATTGGTTCTCCCGGATCGCAATGAACTCCATTTCGGGTGTGACGATACCTTGTCTGGCGTAGTGGAGCTGCGTCACGTTCATACCCGGTTTGGCTCGCAAGGGCTTGCGAATGTGTTGGAACCGGAGTTCGTTCAGCTTGGGGTCGGCTGCGCGCAGGCGGCCATAGTGCGAGGAGATATCCGGGAGCTCGACGACGTCGTTCCTGCCGACCACCCAGTTCCGTCGATAGGGGGCTAATCCAGCCCTCGCATCGATCTTGACGCTCGGGTCCGTGTAGGGGCCGGAGGTGTCGTAAATGGTGATCGGTTCATTTGAGGTTGGCGTACCCCCATTCATCGACCTGGTGGTGGTGAGGCCGATCTCTCTCATCGGGACCCGCACGCCGGCCTGTGTCCCCTGCACGTACACTTTGCGAGAAGCGGGGAACGGTGTGGTCGTCAAGGCCGATCCGGCAGATGTGTGCCCGTTGCCTGTTGCCGATCCATTGCCGAGTGTTTGGTCGCTCATGAGGAGCTCCTTTCTTCAGAACGCTGTGTCTTCCAATAAAAAAGCCGCACCCATAAAAATAAGGGAGTGCGGCAGAGAGACCAACGGTGCCCGGTTGTTCTCGCTTCCCTACGCTGGTATTACCCAGGTCAGGTTCTGAGGGTCGTCCGTTCGGGCGGACTCTCAGCCGTGTGGCCCCCCTAGCTTCGAGGTGGGATCGTATCGCCGGCCAT
>DATENE010000210.1:0-9269 GCA_035275205.1 Nitrospiraceae bacterium | reverse complement strand
CCGTGTGCGAGAGACACCAGATCCGGAGATGCGAGAAATCTTGGCCTATAGGATGAAAGAAGTTATCATCGAACGGGATCTTCGAATATTGGAAAAGGCTGTGGAAGTTTATCGGACTCAATATCGGACTTCTCCTGCGACGCTCGCAGATCTCCTGGCGGGGGGAATTCTTCAAAATCTGCCACAGGAACCGTTCGGAGAATACTATCGGTTGGATCCCAAGACCGGTTCGGTCTCCAGTTCAACACATCCTGAACGGCTGCGCACATTTTTCAAACGTACACAACCTATCTACAGTCTTTTCCCGAAGATAGAGCCGGCCTACAGTTTCCCCAGGACATGGGAGTGAGCCATGACGACTAGCTCCGATCTGGTGGTACAGACCGAGCAGCTCTCAAAAATTTTTCGGGTCGGGTTCTGGGGAAAGCGAGTGACTGCGGTGGACGGCCTCAACCTTGACGTTCGGCGTGGGGAAGTGTTCGGTTTTCTCGGTCCGAACGGCGCAGGGAAAACCACGACCCTTAAAATGTTGATGGGGCTCATCTATCCGACGAGTGGGTATGCGCGATTGTTCGGTCGTGACATAGGCGGCCCTGAGACTAAGGCCAGGCTGGGATTTCTTCCCGAATCTCCCTACTTTTATGACTATCTGACAAGCCGGGAGTTTCTTGGATTCTACGGGCATTTATTCGGACTATGGGGAGCTGTTCTGGATAAGCGGATCGACGAACTCTTGGAACTGGTCGGTATGACACACGCGAAGGATCTCCAACTCAGAAAGTTTTCAAAAGGCATGTTGCAGCGGGTAGGGGTCGCCCAAGCCTTAATTAACGATCCAGAACTGGTGGTACTGGACGAACCCATGTCAGGACTGGACCCCATCGGGCGGAAAGAAGTTCGCGATTTGATCTTACGCCTCAAAGAGTCTGGGAAGACGATCCTGTTCAGTTCCCATATCTTGCACGATGCCGAAGTATTGTGCGATCGGGTCGCGATGATTCTGAAGGGACGTCTTGTCGCCTGTGGCCGGGTGACCGACCTGTTGGATCAAGGGGCGAGTCACCAAGTGGAACTGGTTGTAGATTGTCTTACTCAAGAAGGGCTGGACCATTTACGCCCTCTTACCGACAAAGTGGTGATGCAAGGTGATCGGGTGCTGTTGGTCCTGAGGAGTCAGCAGCAGGTTGGAGGAGCGTTGGAGATTGTCCGCGCGGCAAAAGCGAGACTGGTGTCGCTCAATCCTCAGAAGGGATCGTTGGAGGACCTCTTCATTCGAGAGGTCAACGGAAGCCGGAGTTCGTCGGAGAATCTCGTATGAAAGTCCTGTCGATTGGGCTCAATACCTTTCGGGAAAACTTGCGAGACAAGCTTCTTTACAATCTCCTAGTTTTTGCCCTATTCATGATCGGCAGTTCAGTGCTCCTGTCGCGATTAACCTTGGGGGAATTTCACCGCCTTATTCTGGATCTTGGGCTAGGAAGTATTAACTTCTTTGGGGTGCTGATTGCCATTTTTGTTGGGATCGGTCTGGTGAGCAAGGAGATCGAGAAGAAGACCATCTATACGATTGTGTCTAAACCGGTGGCGCGATACCAATTTCTGCTCGGAAAATATCTGGGCCTCACGATCACGTTGTTCGTCAATACGGTGGTTATGGCCCTGGGATTATTGGTGGTGCTCTATGCCCAATCGGTACCCGTCGAAGGGATGCTTTTCAAGGCGCTGGCGCTGATTTTTGTCGAGTTCATGGTGATCATGGCTGTCGCTCTGCTGTTTTCCACGTTTACCAGCGCCACCCTGAGCGCCATCTTCACTCTGGCGATGTATGTGATCGGACATCTCACTGCCGACCTGAAAACGTTCGGGGCGAAGATGGACGATCTCAGCCGGGGAATCTTGGACGGGATCTATTATCTCTTGCCCAACCTTGAGCGTTTCAACTTGAAGGGACATGTCGTTCATCACTTGGAAGTAAGCGGTTCGGACCTAATGCTGATTGTCGCATACGGAGCGACCTACACAGCAGTGCTCCTCTTCACGGCCAGCCTTATTTTTCATCGGCGCGATTTCCGCTAGCCCGCTGTTCGTAATCTCCACTTGCATTATGTGAAGGAGCCAGGTATTGAAGGGAGGATACGACTGCTCTGTACCTCGTTCGGGTATTGGGATTCATCATTGGAGGTCTACGTCGATGAATGTGCCGCTGCTTGATCTGAAAGCTCAGTTCCAACCCCTCCGTGCGGAGATCATGGAGGCGATACAGACTGTCTGTGACGAGCAGGGATTTATCCTGGGACCGCGCGTCGTGGCATTCGAGGAAGCCGTTGCCCGGTACATCGGTTCCCGCTATGCGAGCGGTTGCGCCTCTGGAAGCGATGCATTGTTGCTCTCCCTCATGGCCATGGGAGTGAAGGCCGGTGATGAGGTCATCACCATCCCGTTTACATTTTTCGCCACGGTGAGCGCGATCTCACGATTGGGCGCGAAGCCGGTACTCGTAGATATTCAGCCGGATACGTTCAATATCGACCCGGCACTCATTGAACGAGCGATCACGCCTCGTACAAAAGCGATCATTCCCGTTCACCTTTTCGGACAATGTGCGGATATGGTTTCGATCAATGAGATTGCAAAGCGGAAAAATATTTATGTCATCGAAGACGCGTGCCAAGCCATTGGGGCGAGCCAGGGAAACAAGCGCGCCGGTGTCCTGGGAGACACCGGGTGTTTCAGCTTTTTCCCCAGCAAAAACCTGGGTGGCTTTGGAGATGGGGGGCTCATCACAACCAACGACAAAACCCTTGCCGACTCCATGGCCATGCTCCGTGTTCATGGGAGCCAAGTCCGCTATCTCCACGAAGCGGTAGGGATCAATAGTCGGTTGGACGCGCTTCAGGCTGCTATATTGCAGATTAAGTTAAAGTATCTTGACCAGTGGACCGAGGGGCGGCGTCGGAATGCCGAGCGGTATAGTCAGTTGTTCAAGCGAACGAAGCATGTGGACCGCGTTGTATTACCACCAACTGTGCCTGGTAATTTCCATGTGTATAACCAATTCACTGTCCGAGCGCCAAAGCGCGATGAGTTGCGCGCTTTCCTCAAAGAGAAGGGGGTCGGCACGGAGGTCTACTATCCGCTCCCCATGCATCTCCAAAACTGCTTTCGCGATTTAGGATATCAGAAGGGGTCTTTCCCTCTGTCGGAACAGGCGGCTGAAGAGGTTATGTCGATCCCGATCTACGCCGAGTTGACGGAAGAGCAACAGACCTATGTTGTCGAGATGATAGCGGACTTCTATCGGCACGCCTAGCCCTATTCACGTCCCGCCGTCTGTTTCACTGCTCCCGTCAATTCCTAGTCCATTTCCGCATTTCATCGTACAATGAATCTACCGTTCGAATCCTCGATGATTGTGGTGGATGGCACAGCAGCCGGATAAAGGAGGCCATGATGCGGTCAGTTATATGGGGGACGTTTGTTACGCTTTTCATGGTATGGAGCACGGCTGCTTCCGGCAAGGAATTGTCTCCCCGCGAGGTATACGAACAAGCCTCTCCAGCTGTGGTGATGGTGATGGGGCATGCGGATGGCGGCAGGAAGGGGAGCGGCGGAACCGGTTCCATCATTCAATCGGACGGACTGGTTCTCACCAACGCCCACGTTGTGATCGAAGAGCGGACAGGGAAACCCTTTGCCAGACTGTCTGTGTTTCTCAAGCCTGTCCGAGTCACGGGAGAGTCAAAGAGCGATCTTTCCCGTATGGCTCGCGCCAAGCTCCTGGCCTATTCACAGCCATTGGATCTTGCTTTGTTAAAGCTTGAAGGGGTTACCGAGCCGCTACCTGTTGTCGATGTGAGCGAATCGGGTCGGGTGAGGATCGGGGATCGAGTGGTGGCCATCGGTCATCCGGAACAGGGTGGATTGTGGACCCTCACGACCGGAGTGATCAGTGCCGAAGTGGATAATTTCAACGGGGTCAAGGGCAAGCATGTATTTCAAACAGAGACAGGTTTGAACCGCGGAAATTCAGGTGGACCGCTGTTGAACGGAGAAGGGCAGATGATCGGGGTCAATACGGCGATTGCTCGCGTGGCCTCGGATGGTCTTCCGATCACGAGCATCAGTTTCTCGCTCAAGTCGAGCGTTGCGACGCAATGGTTGCGGGAACAAGGCATAGGGGTACGAGGGGTGCCGCTGCCGACTGGACAGCTGCCGTCCGCGACCGACCAACCGGTGCTCCCGTCAGTGCAGACCCAACCCAAGCCAGTCCAGCCTCCTCAGTCCGACCTATCGCTCAAACCCATGATGAAGCCTGAGGTGGTTCAACCGGCTCCAACTCGTCCCTACAATCTCGATGAGTTGGTCAGCGATCGTGCGAAGGCTGAAGCTGATCTCGACAGCATGATGTTGGAAATGCGTGGACGGATGAAGGGGAAATAGAATCGAGAACGCCGCTGGCGGACTTTTTCAGCATCCTAGTTATGTCGTGATGGCCCCTTCCGAGGCCGACGAAACGTGCCGCGCATACTTGCCCATCACGCCGGAGGTGTAGCGGGGCAGTGGCAGTTTGACCTTCTTGAGCCGGGCCGTGATCTCTTTCTGCGAGAGTTCCACGCTCAGCGTCCGTTTGGAGATATCAAACACAATCATGTCGCCGTTCTTTACGGCGCCGATCGGGCCACCTTTGATCGCTTCCGGTGCGACATGGCCGGCCATCAGGCCATGGGTAGCGCCGGAGAAGCGTCCGTCGGTGAGCAGCGCGACGGAGTCGCCCAGGCCTGCGCCGACGATGGCCGCAGTCACGCCGAGCATTTCTCTCATGCCTGGCCCGCCGGACGGACCTTCATACCGGATGACCACGACATCGCCTGCTTTGATTTGACGGGATTGCACGGCGACAAAGGCATCTTCTTCCCGGTCATACACTTTTGCCGGGCCACGGAACTTCATAATCGAGTGTCCGGCCACCTTCACGACGCAGCCTTCCGGGGCTAGATTTCCCCGCAGTATCACCAGTCCGCCGGTCTGCTTGATCGGATTCGACAGGGGTCTGAGAACCTGTTGGCTCGATGTTTCTTTGGCGTCCCTGGCTTCTTCCCCGATCGTCCGTCCGGTCACCGTTGGTTGGCCGGCATGCAAGATGCCGGCATCCAGCAGCCGTCTGGCGACCAACGTGGTTCCCCCCGCCGCGAAGAGATCCGAGGCGGTAAATCGCCCGCCTGGCTTCAAATCGGCGAGCAACGGCACCTTCCGATTGATCTTGTCGAAGTCGTCGATGCTCAGCTTGATGTCGGCTTCGCGCGCGATGGCGAGCAAATGCAGCACCGCATTTGTCGAACCGCCGGTGGTTGCGACCGCGGCAATGGCGTTTTCCATCGATTTTCGCGTGATGATCTGGCGGGGTCTGATATCTCGCTTCAGCAGGTCCATGACCATCTTTCCGCACTCGAAGGCCACGTCGTCCTTCCGCTGGTCCATGGCCGGCACTCCGTTTCGTCCCATCGGCGAGATGCCGAGGAACTCGAACGCGATGGCCATGGTATTAGCGGTGAACTGGCCGCCGCAGGCTCCGGGGCCCGGGCAGGCATGGTCTTCGAGGTCTTTGAGCTCGGCATTGGTCATTCTGCCGGACGCATGTTTCCCGACTGCTTCGAACACGTCTTGAATGGTCACGTCGTGGCCTTGAAACTGGCCCGGCATGATCGAGCCGCCATAGAGCATCACCGACGGCAGGTTCAGTCGTGCGAGGGCCATCACTGTTCCGGGGATGGTTTTATCGCAGCCTGACAAGGCCACCACGCCGTCAAACGAGTGTCCACGCGCGACGAGTTCGATCGAATCGGCAATCACTTCCCGGCTGATCAACGAAGCCTTCATTCCCTCAGTCCCCATCGAAATGCCATCCGACACCGCAATGGTGTTGTATTCGATGGGGGTGCCGCCAGCCGCTCTGATGCCGGCCTTCACCCGTTCCGACAAACGGCGTAGATGAAAGTTGCAGGGCATGACTTCGATCCAGGTGTTGGCCACGCCGATAATCGGGCGCGATAGATCGTCGTCTGTGAACCCGACGGCTTTTAACATCGCGCGGGCCGGGGCCCGATCGGGACCGACCAGCATATCGTGGCTATTGAGTTTCAACTCTTTCGGCATGAGGTGACCACGTTCCCTTTCACGGTTTCAGAGGCTGCATCAATGTGGCTTTCCGGGCGACCACGTTCGCCCCAAAGGCTTCGACTTCCCAGGCTGCCTTATCGCGTGAGCGTGTCTTCCGTATTATCGGCTCGGGCGCTGGAGCCCAGCGCGAACAGCGCTAGCGCATGTTTATGATTGCTGGAAGCCGAGGTTGCGCATCATGTCACCCTTATGCGGATGGCCTTTCATTGGGCCGCCATGAGGGTTGCCGTAACCCTTGCCGGCATCCTTGTGCTGCTGCATGACTTTGTCATGCTCGCTCTTCTCCTTGGCGCGCTGCTCCGGAGTCAACAGGGCATAGACATCCCGACGGGCCTTGATAGAGGTCATGCGTAAGCCGATTTGCAGATCACCGCTCTGTTTTAACTTGGCTTCGATAGCCCCCAGGTCGGATTTGTCCTCTTCGGTCAGGGCTCTCAATTCGCGCTCCGCGACCTGGATGTCGGCCTCGGTCTTGATCCGGACTTTATCCAGGTTGAGTTGCATCTCTTTGAGTTTCGTGACTTGTTCTGCGGTGAGGCCAATGTCCTGTTCGTGCTTGAGCAGATGCCGGATCAGGTGTCCGGTGCTGTTGTGCATCATGCTCGCGCCATGTCCGCCCATTGCGCTATGCCCGCCGCCTCCGTGTCCTTCCTTGCCGTAGTAACCCGGTTCGTTGGCCCAGACCGTAGACATCCCAACAGTCAGCGCGAATACCGATGCGACGCCCAGTCTCACAATGGTTCGTGTTCTCTGCTTCATGCTTGCCTCCTTAGGTTGAACCGAATGAAGACGTCTGACTTCACGATCATGAATGTCCCAGTGACTCCTGCTCGTCTTTGAGTCTATTTAAACAAGAATTGTACCGTGCGTATATCCGACAGCAGCCCCTTCGTGTGGGGATACTTTTCTCCACCTGGGAGTGATACGCTTGGCGCCTCAGGCTCCGAAAGCCACGATGTTGTAGCTTGCCAGATCGATCAACACAACGCAAGCCAACAGCAACTCGATGAGCCGTCTGCGCTTCCTGCAAAGTGACAGTGGAAATGGTTACAGCCCTTGCCCGCATCGCTACTGCCGGCGGCGTCATGGCGGAGTGTGTATGATAAGCGCTAGGAGTGAGACTTGTGTGACGTGTGAGCGCTCTCTTTACAGTCGCGCTTTTTCCGCCCATCTTGCAGGAGTTAGATGTGTGATCGGCGCCTGGCCTGGGCAAGTAGCTCGGCGCGCGGGTCCGGATGCGCAATGGCCCTGAGTTGATCGTATAGTTTATGCTCCTCGCCGGTCGATGAGGGCGGCATTACGATCTGGATTGTGAGAAAAAGGTCGCCGTGACCCCCGGCCGCCGCAGGGAGGCCCTTGCCCTTCAGTCGAAGCTTACTGTCAGCCCGACTCCCCGGCGGAACTTTCACCCGAACCGGTTCCATCAGTGTGGGGGCCATCACATCGGCGCCTAAGGCCGCTTCCCAGGGGAAGACGGGGAGGGAGACGTGAATGTCGCTCCCCTGTCGGCGAAAGACGCTGTCCGGAGCGATTGTCACGCGCAAATACAAGTCGCCGGATTTGCCACCGTTGGTGCCGGCTTGTCCTTTGCCTGCCACGCGAACCCTTGTTCCATCCTGTACCCCGGCGGGGATTCGTACTTCGATCGTATTGGGTTGCAGCGTGGCACCGTGCCCCTGGCAGACTGGACAGGTTCGTCCGCGAAAGACTCCGCTTCCATGGCAGGTTGAGCAGGGTATGGGCTCTTGCAAGGTCATGCGCTTCGTCACGCCGGCGAACACCTCGGCCAGTGTCAGTTGCACTTCTGTTTCAAGATCCTCGCCCTGCACGGCAAAGCCACGAACATTCCCGCCTCGCCCTCGTCCCTTGAACAGATTCTCAAAGATGTCGGAAAAACCTTCTCCGCCAAATGAAGTCTCCGGGCCGTTCCCTCCGCGGGCTCCGGCCTGCCGGCGCGCCTGTTCGTAGGCCTCAGCCTGCTCCCAGTTGGCTCCATATTGATCGTATTTCTTCCGTTTATCCGGATCGCTCAAGACCTCATGTGCCGCGTTTAACTCCTTGAACTTTTTCTCCATCTCGGATTTCTTGGAACCGCTATGGAGATCGGGGTGGACCTGGCGTGCGAGGCGGCGATAGGCCTTCTTGATCTCGTCCGCCGAAGCAGACTTGGGAAGACCGAGAGTTTGATAGTAGTCGCGTGTGGTAGTTGCCATAGGAGCAGAGATCACGTCGGTGGGTTCAGCTTACGGGGTCGATGCAGGCTTTGCAAGAGCCGAACAAGAGATCAAAAGATGGAATAGGAAAGTCCGGCAAACGGAAGACCAAAGTTGAGGCCGGAATTCGGCGACTCTATTCCACCATTGGAAATGGGGACGAAGCGAAAGCCGACGTTCAGCGCCCATTGGGGAGTGAGGAGCCAGGCACCTCCAGCCCCGCCCCAGACGACAAAGCTAAACTCTCCCGGCTGCTCCGGCACCTGGCCACCGAGATCCGTCCACAAAGATATCGGACGCTCACGAAGCAGAATGGGCCTTCGCCCGTGCCATCATCTTGCAGTAGGAACAGACTTCGCCAGTGGTGGGCTGACTGCACGAGGCGCAGGGATGGAGGACGGCCCGGTCTTTCTCCGTCATGGTGGTTGCCATGGGCTGCTTCGCGCGTTGCTTTTCGAGAAAGCCCCAGTAGAACGTCTGTTTCGTGCCGGGCGATTCGGTCTCCAGACGATTCAAGACGTCTTTGTATTGAAGCATCTTTGAGCCTTTGGCCATGGGGCACTCCTCGACAATATAATCAATTCGGTTCAAGATCGCATAGGCTGCGAGTTCTCGCTCCGAGAGTCGGAAGAGAGGCTTCACCTTCTTGGCGAACCCTTCCAACGAGGCCGGCAACGACGGGCCCTGCTTATCCAGATATTCTTCTTGCCAATGCAGCACGTTGCCCAGGAGCCGGGCTGCTTCGTCATCGAGATTGTGGCCCGTGGCCATTACATCGTAGTCCTGTTCAACCGCCACGCGGTTGAATTGGTAACGTTTGATCGTGCCGCAGGTCGAACAGGTTGGCCGATGGATGAGTTGAGCCAGTTCCTTGATCCC
>DATENE010000209.1:0-2296 GCA_035275205.1 Nitrospiraceae bacterium | reverse complement strand
ATCGCTCGCCGATTCTATCCAGAATAAACGGCTCGGCGGAACCGCCCACCGAAAGAAAGTGACGGAGGTAATCATGGGAGTCTCTCACCGATATAAGGTAGCCATCTTTGCCATCGCGACCATTCTTACGTGCCTAGGGCTTCTCTGGAACCAACCCGCCGGCGCAGAGTCACCACGAATCACCAATGGCTCAAATGTCACGGCGCTTTACCAGATTACCGCTCCCGGCGAATGCGGGTTCGAAATGCGAGTGCTCGGTCAGTTCGTCCAGGGACAGCACAAACTGTTGCCGGCTTTGGAGCGGGCGGTCACCGGCATGAAAACCGGCGACGAGAAAAAAGTCGACATTTCTGCGGAAGAAGGGTTCGGCCCATATGACGCGAAGAAAAGAAAGACCGTTCCGACGAGCGAACTGCCTGCCTGGACACAGGAAGGAGACGTCCTTCTGGATCGCGCCGGGCAGGAGGCAACTGTAACCCAGTTGTCGGAGAAGTCCGCGGTGATGGACTACAACCATCCGCTGGCGGGAAAGCCCCTGAACATGAAGATTAGGATCTTGCGCGTGGATGATCCGTCATGACCGTTCAACAAGGAGGTACGCCATGAACACACGATATGCTGAAGGAAATCGACTTCGAGAATATGTGATCGCCCCCGAAGCGTGTCTCGGTGAGACATTGGGCAGATTCCTGACCGTCATGCTGATCGTGACCTTCATGGGATTGACCGTGATTCCGCCTGGATCAGCCCTGGGTGAAGATCAGACTTCCGGCGCCAACAATTCAGAAGGGACCGGGATACAAGTGGCAAGCTGGCTGCTCACGGTTCCCTATTGCGTCGGCAAGAGCGCATTTGCTGTCGCGGGTAGCGTCGTCGGTGGCCTGGGATACGCATTCTCGGGAGGAAACACTGAAACGGCACAGGCTATTTGGACCAAAAGCGTCTATGGAACATATGTCCTGAGACCACCCCATCTCAGAGGTGAAGAACCGATTCACTTTCTCGGCAAGGCTGACGATGACCAAGGTGAAGACATGAAGCGTGTTTCAGGAGCATCCGAGCACGCGAAGAAGTAAGTCCGGGACATTCTATGTCTCCACCCTTGGCCCGATCTAGTCAGGAGAAAGGATGACGGAAGGAGAAGTGCTTCAGATGCCGCTTGATCACCTCGTAGATCCTTCGCGCGCAACGAGTGCAGCTAACTCATTCCGATGCCGAAAACTTTGGCGGCTTTTTTCACATCCCCCGGCTTCACCCATAGAATGGCGCCGTAGCGTCCCTGTCCAGCAGCGAGGCCGGTCACCGCAATCATGTTGATCTTGGCCGAACCAAGCCGATCGACCAGATCTTCCAACGCTCCCGGGCGATCATCGCCCTCCATCAGCAGGCACATTTTTGGCCCCTGAATTTTTATCTTATGCGCCTTCGCAACATCCTTGAACGCGGTGACATCTTCCGGCACCACATCCACCTGTGTGCGCCGGCTCCGAGGAAAGGCATGCACGGCCAGCAGATTCACTCCGGCCTCACGCAGTGGAGCAAGCGCGCCGGCTAATGTTCCGGGTTTATCCGCAATCTGCACCTTGTAATATTGAGCAGTTCGAATCAGATCAGCCATCATAGCCTCCTCTCCCCGCCCCAATAGCGGGTATCATCAGACAGGAAAAGATTCACCCGAAAAAATGTGTGATGGAATAGTGATCACGAGGACCACCTTGTGCGGAATGATGTAGTCGAAGTTGACGTGATATAGCCTAGGCGAATAACCGGACGAAATGCAACCGATAAAGTCCACCTTCATGTACTGAGTTGCGAGTCCGACTGTCTATCTCAAAGATGGGTCCCTGCCTCGCCAGCGGAATCTACCTGATCGCCACTGCGATGCAGGTATGGCCTCGGTCCCCGGACTAGACTTCAATAACGAATCCCAACCCCATTCTTCCGACCGATTTCATCGTGCGACTACGCGGGGCTCAGCGGCGGCGGTGGTAGGGAACGCAGAGAAGGTTGGAGCAGTGAGCCACCTTGAGATCGCCGTTCGTCTGGTCGTAGTAGCTGATGAGTGCCAAACCGTCGGCTCCGATGGTCACGGAGGTGTGTTGGCCGACGCTGCCGGTGCTGTCCACCGTGGTGAGAGTGGCAGCAGTGCAGGCCACGTTGGAACAGTGGGCCACTTTGAGGTCGCCGTTCGTTTCATCGTAATAGCTGATGAGTGCCAAACCATCGGCCCCGATGGTCACGGAGCTGTATTGGCCGACGCTGCCGGTGCTGTCTACCGTGGTGAGGGTGGCAGCGG
>DATENE010000208.1:0-17856 GCA_035275205.1 Nitrospiraceae bacterium | reverse complement strand
GCCTCTTCCAGTTCAGCGTCACGCAGGGCCAGCTGTTCCTTGATTTCCGTGGCGTCGTTTGTCCGTTGTTGGAGCTCATTGCGTAATTCAACGAGGGCTTTGGCTTGGTCGCCGACCTCGCGTTGCACCGCGGCAAGCTTCGTTGATCTTTCCTGGATCGAGGCTTCGAGGTGCTGAATGTTCGCTGAAGTGATGGAGCGTTGTGTCGACACGGTCCATGCGAAATATCCGGCGACCACCGCGATCACGAGCGCGGCTAAGCCCAAGGCCCAAGGCAGTGACGATGATCGGGCAGGAGCGACAGGAGGGAACAGGTGTTCCATCCATTCTCCCGGTTCCAGACTTGGCCGGGCCGGTTCGTTCGACGCCGCTTCAGCGGGAACCGGTACGGGATTTCGTTCGGCCATGATGGTGGATTTGAGGGATTGTGGGGGCTTGGTCGGACGGAGAGCGAGCGGGAGGAGGGCGGCGATGGATTGATAGTCCTTCAGCGCGTTGTGACAGGAGGCGCAGCCGGAGAGTAAGTGCGCTTCCAGCGCCTGTCGCTCGGTCCGATCCAGTGCGCCTGCCGCATACAAGGGAACCGATTCTTCTAGCGCCTCATGTGTCATTGGAGTTCACCATGGTTCCCCCATTGTTGGAGGCTCTCTCGGAGTCTGGACATCCCCAGCTTGATCCGTGTCTTGACGGTCCCTAGCGGTTGATTTAGCCGCGAGGCAATTTCAGCATGGGAGAGTCCCTCGTAGTATGCGAGTTCGATGGCTTGTTGTTGCGCAATAGGTAATCCTGCTACTGCTGCGCCGACTGCGATACGCAATTCCTGATCGGCCTGTGTTTCAAACGGGCTAGGACCGGGATCGGCCACCTCCGCAGCGGTTTCAACTTCCAGCGAGTTCGTGGCCTGATAGCCTCGTGAGGCCCTGGCCCGCAGCCGGTCGATGGCTCGACTCTTGGTGAGGGTGATCAACCATGCGACCGGGGTTCCACGCCCGACGTCATAGCGGGAAACTTTCCGCCAGACTTCCCAATAGACATCCTGCAAGAGTTCCGCCGCTTCCTCGCGATTCCCCAAGATCCTGACCGCCAACGTGAACAAGAGTGTGCTCGAATGGTCATAGAGCTGGCTGAACGCCTGCTGATCGCCTTTGACCACGCGGGCCAGCAAGCTTGGGTCGATCATCGAGGTGGTGTGTTGCGAAGGTTTGTCCATAACGTGAGCAAGGTGTGAGGGAAAACCCGAATCACCTCCGGCCGGCCCCGACTATAGCATCCTACGGAAGGCGTGAGCAAAAGGATGTATGTTTTTAGAGGCAGCTGATCAGCAGGCCAAGGAGGCGCATGCTTAGGCTCCTGTCCTGTTCAGGTACGGCGCAAGGATGGAGGCTGCCTGCATGGCGCCGGTCGATGGAGGGGGTGTGGTTGGTAATGGACACATGGCCATGGCCTTGCCGATGGCCGGCTCCCACTGGCCTCGCATGAAGTCGTCGATCGACAATTCGACCCCGCGTCCATAGCGATGCAGATAGTCGACCAGCGGCGGCTCGTCGGCAAAATTATATCGGCGGACGTACACGACCGGCTGTTGAATCGCGACCGCTTCAACGATGGTGCCATAACCGGGTTTGGTCATAATGACATCGACAGAGGCAATCAGGGCCTTAAAGGAGAATGGGAGCGTCTTCGTGGAATGGATGCGGGAATATCCCGGTGGGACCGGGCCGTCGAAGAGGAAGCGATAGGGGGGCAGCTGTTCCATGTGTTCAAGCGGGAGGGACGTCAGAGGAATACCACCGAAGCCCACTAAGACAGTTCGTTCGTTGGGAGTCAGGGCGAGGACTGAGGCAAGTCGGTCTCGTTCAGGGGGGACGGGGCTGGCTATCGGGCCGATATCGATCATGTTGGAGAAGGCATCAATTTGGGGGGCAGGGGTGATGCGAAGGGCCATGCGGGCTTTTGCATAGGACTCACGGATGTGCTGAATCAATTGCTGCTGTGGTGTGTCTGATGCGTGGCAATACTCCTTGAGCACGAGGTCCCAGGTAAAATTTGCCAAGGCAACGGTCGGTATCTGTGCGCGGGAACCGGCCTCGATGGCGAGGTAGGGCGTGTCGGCGAGGATCAACGAGGGCGAGGCTGCCTGTATGGCGGCGACTTCATTAGCTAGGCGTGCCTCCCAGGTTTCGTGGAAGCGCCGGTGTGCCGCCCAGGTTGCGTCGATGTCGATCTTGAGAGGGCCGTCCTGAACACAGCCAATGTCCTGTTCCGCCGGGCTCAGTTCCCACTGGGTCGCCAGGCGATCACGGAAAAACGAGGATGGGACCGTGGTGCGGAGAATGGCGGTCAGACCGGGTATGAGGATGCCGAGTGCATTGAGTACGGGCACCACTTGCGCCGCGTGACCGTAGCCATGTCCTGAGATGGCGCACCAAATTATCGGCATAGCAGGGTGCTGAAAAAGCTCCTCAACGTCGTTCTCGGCTCATCGAAATCCTCAACGTACCGATTGAGGTTCCCGGAGGGGCGGAAGGACTAGAGGGGTTTTTCCGTTCGCCAAGATCAATTGTATGGGTGAACGGCCCCACGAAGTGCGGTCGGTACCTCCTCCGGTTTCGACTCGCCTGCGGCCTAGTTGAAGAAGCTTTTTGAGCACCCTGAATTGAGATGCGTTAGGCCGTAAGCACATGGCTTAGCTGCTGGAGTAGCCAGGCTCTATCGGGGCGATGTTGTATTGTAATTCAAGGTCGAACTCGTCGATCAGCTCGTTGGCCGTGGACACGCCGAGATCGGACTTCACTTCGCTGATCACAAGATCGATCGCCGCCCCGGCATGTGCTCCGTACTGTGTCATCGCCGATTCGATTCGCTGTCTAGCTTCTTCAATCTTCATGGGGCGCTCCTTGCTCCATCACAACTCGATCCGTTATCCCAATGTCTCTAGCAGCGCCTGCATCTCGGGGACCAGGTCTCCCCCTCCATTCGAGCGACCGGAGCGCGCGGCGTCGATGCCGGCTTGCAGGACGGGCTTCGCTTCATCCTTTCGTCCCAAAGAGATTAAGGCGCGACCGAGGCCTAGGTGCGAAGCCACGTGGGTCGGGTCCAGCTGTGTGGCGACGGTCAGGTGCTCGACCGCTTCTTCCAAATTGCTGCCTTGCTGGAGAATCTTGTTACCTAATCCATACCGACCAAGAAATCCTTTCGGATTCTTGGCGACCATTTGCCGAAAAGCCTCAATGTCCATTTATGCAGCGCTCCCTCACGAAGAACGCACTATAGCATTGAGGGAACGGGGTCGGCCAGAGGCAGTTGAAGGGGGGAGTTTCTTGTTTACGGTGCCGGTGTGGTTGAGACGGGAACCGCGGAAGGAGAAGCAGGAGAAGTTGGGGAAGGCAGGGGTTTCCGTGCCTTCACGGCGACTGAAACGATGGGCGAGTCCGGTAGGGGGGCGCTGCTTGCCGTATAGAAGTTGGTGTCTCGAACGAGCTGATCCATGAGATCAGTCAGACAGGCTTCTGTGACCTGTCCCTTGAGTTCGCCCACCATCGTCGGCGTGGCGGCGAACACAGTATAGTGAACCGTACCAGCGGAGCGTGCCTTATAACGCTTGATCTGGCCGTCCCAACGTCCAAGTTCGAGACTAGCCTCTGCGGCATAGTCATAGTCAAGGTCGATCACCGGCGAGAGAAGAAACATGGACGCTCCGATGATAAACCCTTTCCACGCGGTTTTTCCAGAATGAGGGTCGATGGTTTCATCAAAGGTGATCCGGGCGGTCACCACTTTATCGCCGAGCGAAGCAGCATTTCCTCCAAATGGGATGAGCGTCGAAAATAAGCGTGTCTCCTGCACGGTATTCAAGATGCGATGTTCAACCTCGGTCGAAGGATTTTGAGGCGCCCCGTTCTGTGTCATGTGGAACCCATCCATGACGAGCGGGACCCGCTCATCGTTGAGGATGGACTGTGTGACTGGCTGTTCCCGGTTGGCCGGGGAGGGGGTGACATCGATCCATCGCGTTGAGCACCCAACCGTCGTGGTGGTCGTCAAGACAACGAGTCCCAGGATTGTCCGGTGAAAGAGATGTCGTGTCATGCTGCCCTTCTCCTTAAAAATAGAATGAAAACCCGCCATAGGGCAGGCTGGCATTGAGTCCGATGTTCGGGTAGCTCGTACCGGCGTTAGAAATATGTTGAAAGCGGTAGCCGATGTTGAGTGCGACTTGGTCGGTCAGGAAATAGGAGGCCCCGAATCCAGCCATCAAGACGAAGTTGAACTCGCTGGACTCTTCCGGGATTTTTCCTGTGAGATCGCTCCAAAATGGGCCTCCGGCGAATTCCGCGTAGGGCCGAATCCGGTCAAGTGCGACGAAGGTGTATTTGATTTTCGGGGCGAAGCCGATGCCGTGCGTGAGAATTGGCTCTTGAAATTGGATATAGACCATTTCGGCGCCGAGTGAGATCTGCCCCCGATACCAACTGTTGCCGATGGGATCGGTCAGCGTCATCATCCAGTAGGGCATGAAGGCGGGGCCTTCCTGCTTCGTGGTGTGTTCTTCTGTGAGACGATGGGGGAGCATGTAGCCGACGGAGAGTCCGACTTCTTGAGTGCCGACGGTGATCTTGGGCGAGATTTCTGCGGCATGCAAAGCGGTCGTAGTCATGAGCGACATGAGAGCCAATGTTGTGAGGATCCGAGCAAGCAATGGCATGCAATATCCACGTCATTATCCTGTCGGCGATTTCATGGTGAAGCTTGAGGCAACAGGGTGACGCTCCAAAGATAGCAGAGGATTGAGTTCTGTCCAGAAGTACATCCAATTCGGTTTGGTAGAAAGTCAAAGAATGCTGGACAGTCGATGGAGACTGTCCGGATAGGTCGAGAGCGAACAGAAGCTAATCGGACTGCTTCAAGTTCGCAAGACGGGCAGAATCGGTTTGAAGTTCAGATAGCGTGTATCGCTGATCGAGAGAGACCACTCGTTCAAGGCATCGCCGTGCTGACACGAGATCATGGCGGGTGTCGTACAGGGTGGCAAGGAGGCGGAGCACTGCGGCTTCGGCTGGTTCGTTGCCGAGCTTGATGTAATGTTCCGAAGCGTTGTTGAGACAGCGCTCAGCTCTGGTCAGGTCGCCCTGATCCAGAAAGCACTTGCCGAGCTGGCTATAGGTGACGGCGAGTCCTTCTTCATTCCCGACGACCCGGTGATAGTCGAGGGCCTGTTTGAACGACGTGACCGCCTGTTCCCACTGTCCTTCACGAGCTTCTTGCAACGCCAGATTATTATGGAGAATGCCGAGGGCGCGATCGTCTTTTAGGTCACGCAACAGATCCAGCGCTTCGAGATAATAGGGGCGGGCTTTCTCAGGATGATCGGCGCCGATGTGAAGATTGCCGAGGTTCACCAGCGTGTGGGCGATGGCGTGCTGATTCCGCTCCGTGCGTTGGATTGTGAGCACTTCCTTGTAACAGGTTTCTGCGCGATCCAGGTCGCCGGATAAAGCGCAGACATTGCCGAGATTGCCGAGCGAATCGGAGAGGGCACGGTGATCCTTAGCCAGGCGATCATCTTCTACCGCCTGTTCGTAGGCGGCTCTGGCCTGCGTCAGCTGGCCGCGATGAAGAAAAATGCGCCCGCGATGTTTATGATCGTCCGACATGAATCGGCTCTTGTGAGAAGGCGGGAAGTTTGCTACGGTGCGCGCACAGATGGCTCACACAAACTGCGCACGTTGCGGCCGCGAATACATCTACCATTGTTGCGATGGGCCGGTGTGCATGCCTTGTCCGCACTGTGGGCACGATGAATCCGACCCAGAACCCTCAGCCGTCAGCGAACAACACACTGCTCCTGATACCCCCTAACTCAGCCGCGTAGAGTCTAGTCTCCCCCCTTGGGCGTGTCGCGTCGAAACTCAACTTGAATCTCGTCCTCTTCATCGAGTCCCAATCCATCACGAAATGACCCATAGAGCTCCGTGACTTGCTCAAAGTCGGTTTGATGTTTGCCATCAGGAGAGGACAGAAATGTTTCACAGAGCCGGAGACCAGTCTGAAAATGATGCGCAATAGTCTCTTCCGTCACCTGCTGCCAGGTGATGAAGATACAGAAGGCTTGGAAGGAATGGGCGTTGGGATAGCGGACGGCCAGAGCGAGCAAGCCCTCATAGGCCTCACGCGCCGTCGATCCGGCGTTGGATGAAAAAATGGTTTCCAGCTCAACGGCGGTGTCCCAATCGGAGCCAAGCTCTGCCTCAGCTCGTCGGAACGTCTCTTGTGCAGAAAGCGCAGCGTCGAATTGCACGAGTCACCTCAGATCGATGACAGGAGGTTGCCGCGGCTTCTTGCTTTTGTCATAAGCCGAGCGCGCACAGATCCAGACGCCCGCGTTTCATCGGCGGGCACCAGAAATAGTTCCCGGAAATAGGGCGCGTGAATGTGAACAACGCATCCACGATGCCATCATCAGCGCCAACCATCCTGCGTAAGAGCGCGCCGAAGGCATCGAAAGAATTGCCGAACGCCACAAATACCAGGCCTGCTTGATGCGCGTCCGCCCACGGCATCGACCGTCTCAGGATGAAGGCTGTAGGATTGAAGCTTTCCTGCGCGGTTCGCTTCACATGAGCGGAGGCCGGCGCGTTGCCAAGTTCTTTGTTATCACGTTTCCGTCGGCCGATGGTGTAGTCTTGCACGTTAGGCGTCATGGCCTCGAACCGATCCAGATTATGGACCCACTGCTGAACGGCGACGAAACTCCCTCCATCAAGGCCGGCACCCTGTCCGGTGCTTACGGCAGCTTTCATTGCGGCAGCTCCCTTCGGATTCTCAGTCCCGTCCTCATAGCCGGACAGGTCGAAACCAGACTTGTACCGAAAGCCGTCGATCGTGTGTTGCAGTTGAAAGACAGGGTCGACGCTCTGGACAATCGCGCGAGAGCGATGCACGAGTTCACCGCGATCATCTCCTCGCAGCCAGCACCATAATGCCGCAGGCGTCGAAGGTACGTCGAAGTCGGCCCCGGTATAGCTGGGGAATACTTCGAGTCCTGGAATTTCCCGGCCGAGGGCCCGCACGAGCGACTGGCCTAACCCCACGACTGTCGTATCCCCGTCGGCTATTTTGGACAGATTGCGCAGTGATCCGGCAGGATCATTTTCTGGCGTGATGGTAAACGACAGATAGCGGGCCTGTTTCGGAACAGGGGCGAGGATGCCTTTCTGAACCTGACTCATCCGTTGTCCTTAATCGAATGACTCGTGCTGCTTCGTCGCTTTATGTCACGGTGGGGATTGCAGGATACTCGGATAAGGGAAAGGGGGTCAATGAGTCAAAGTAGGCTCTGCAAACAGTGCGTTGTCGATCGCGTTTACTTTCCTTCTTCCGACTCGTTAGACTGTGACCGACTATTACAATGGCCACAGGAATTCCCTTGTATCGCGAGCCAATTGAGACTGTGCCGACTGATCCTATCGATCGAGTCATCCGCTATCACATCCAGACGAAGCATCATTTCAATCGCTACGCTCGCGCGCTCGGGTATCTGGATTGGGTCAATCAGCCCGATCCATTTCGGCGGTTTGCAGGGGCGTCGCTTGTTTCTCTGCCGTTACTGAGACCAGAGGAAGAGCCGGTTTCGCCGCCATACGACTCGATCTACCACGCTGGCGTTGTCCCTTCCCAGCCAGTGAGCATTCGGACCCTTTCCCGGTTCTTTGAATTCGCACTGGCGTTGTCGGCCTGGAAGAAGGCAGGGGAGTCGGAGTGGGCGCTGCGGAGTAATCCGTCGTCCGGCAATCTCCACCCAACGGAAGGCTATCTCGTTGTACCCCAAATCAACGGACTCGATCTCAAACCCGGTCTCTATCATTACGCGCCCAAAGAGCATGGGTTGGAGTTGAGAGGGGAGTTTCCTGCCGAGCAAGTGGCTCGGTTGCTGGCTCCGTTTCCTCCAGGGGCGTTTCTCTGCGGGCTGACCTCCGTGCATTGGAGAGAGGCATGGAAATATGGCGAGCGAGCGTTTCGCTACTGTAACCACGATGTCGGCCATGCGATCGGTACGGCGCGGATTGCAGCAGCGACGCTGGGCTGGAAGATGACGCTGCTCGATGGCCACGCGCAAGAGACCACCGGGACGCTGTTGGGTACCGATCGCACGGGCGACTTTCAAGGCGTCGAACCGGAACATCCGGACTGTCTGGCTGTGATCTGGCCACTTGGGGAAGTGAAACGTGGGGAGCAGACAGAGATTCCATTGTTACTTGACTCAGCAGCAGTGAAGGATCTCGCTGCAGGAAAGTGGAACGGGCAGGCCAATCGGTTGAGCGGCGAGCATGGCGTGCAGTGGGAAATCATTGATGAAGTAGCAGCGGCGAGTTGGAAGACCTCTTGCGAACACGTATCGATCCCCCTTTCTATATCGACTACGTTTCATGTTTCACCGTTCACGTCTCACGATGCCCCATCCGCGGGACAGATCATCCGCCAGCGGCGGAGCGCCGTGTCATTCGATGGGAAGACGTCAATTTCTGCTGCGACATTCTTCCGCATGATGCAGTTGGTGATGCCTCGTTCTGATCGGCCGCAATTGGAGCGGCCGATGCCTTGGGATCTCTGGCCCTATGATCCGGCGATTCATCTTTTGATATTCGTGCATCGGGTGGATGGTCTTACGCCAGGGCTCTATGTCCTGGTGCGCGATCAGCAGAAGCTGTCGTTCATTCAGCAGTCTATGAATCCAGAACTCACCTGGACTCCAGCACCGGATTGCCCGAAGGATCTGCCGCTGTATTGGCTGCTTGAAGGCAATGCGAAGAAACTGGCTGTGCAAGTGAGTTGCCATCAAGACATTGCCGGAGACAGTGCGTTCTCGTTCGGCATGCTGGCTGATTTTGAAGGCCGCTTGCGGGAAAGAGGAGCCTGGTGGTATCCACGTCTATTCTGGGAGTCGGGGTTGCTGGGGCAAGTGTTGTATTTAGAAGCCGAGGCGGCAGGCATAAGAGCCACCGGGATTGGATGTTTCTTCGATGATCCAGTCCATGAGATCGTTGCGGTAAAGGGGCGGAGTCTCCAATCGCTCTATCACTTTACGATAGGTGGTCCGGTAGAAGATGGGAGACTCATGACATTGCCGCCATATTATCATCTAAATCGATAGAGGTATACCGTATTTTCAACTAGTTGGACGAAATTCTTCATGTTTAAAATAAAGAAGAAAACCGGAAAGCAAAAGCCAGCCATTCTCTATAACATTGTCGAAGATTACTCCGAGTTTGAGGCGCCTGGAAACGTGACAGTCTGTGCCATGACGCTCCAGGAAGATCTGGCTGCGCATGCCAAGGTCTTGTCGGAAAGCTACGAAATTCCACTCGACACGATGGCCAAGCTGCTGATCGAAGGCGGAGCCTATGTGTATCCCCAGGTCGGCGGGATTCTGACGCGGGGATTGTTTGTCTGCCGGATCGATCCAACTGGAGCCGTTCCTAAACAAACTTGGACATTGGATCTTATGCAGTTTGCCGAGGCGGAGCAATTGTCTCAGGCGCGTGGGATTCCGCTCGATGAGGTGGCGGCCATGGTGTTCCACCGGACACTGCCTGTGGAACTCACGACAAAACTCGATCAGAAGAATCTTGGTATCGATTACCGCACACTGGACCGTGCTGTGGCAAAGGGTGGAGACATCAAGTACATCGACTTCCGCAAGGACTGGTCCCCGCATTTCAAGCGACTCTGCATCATGCCGGATGGACGATTAGTTGAAACGGGAGGCGTGGACGAGTTTGCGCAACTTCACGGCGTGACCCCGACCCAGGCTAAGAAATTAGTCGAGCAGGGGGGCACGCTAGAAGTGAACGGCGAGATCCTGGCTTGTCAGATTGTGAATGGTCAGCCTGCGGTCGCGAGGTTCAGCGCGAAGAACTATCTGAAGGCCAAAGAATTGGTTGCGCAGAAAAAGCTCCATATCATGGATGCATTGAGCGAGGTGGCGTACAACGATCCGGCCATGATGCGCGGGCTTGCGCGGAAAGAGCTTGGTGCTAGAACTTGATCAGGATTGGGGCCGTTTGCAGGATGCCAAAAAGGCTGGCAGGCTATCGACAGCACTGCGGTGGCGGGGTGTTACTTGGCGAGTTCTTCGTTGACGGCTTGGACGAGTTTTTCGATGTCGAAAGGTTTTTCGAAGACGCGACGGGCGCCAAAGAGTTTCGCGACATCGAGAAAGTTGCGGTCGCCTTGAGCACCGGTCATGGCAATGACTTTCGCGTCAATATACTCCCGCGTCAGTTGTAACGTGGCTTCGAGGCCATCGGTTCCTGGCATCAGAATATCCATGAGGACCAGGTCTACTTTGTTCTGTTGGTAGAGGGTCAAGCCTTCGCGACCATCAGCGGCTTCGAGTACACGATGGTTCGCCCTCTCAAGAACTTCCTTTAGGAGGTTCCGGATCGATTCTTCATCGTCGATAATAAGGATCGTGGCCATAACGTGAGATATCCCTCCAGCTTTTCGATCTTACCTATGTTGAGTTCTCCTGTCTAGGGAGAAGTGGATAGGCGGCGAGGGTGCTCTGATCTGTTAGCGCCGTCCTCCCTGCACGTGTGTCTCACAGCGCCCATTGTCACGAACATCGAGGAACTTGACTGTGTTGAAACTTCTTTTCCGCGTCTGATAAGGGACCGTGCTCACGACCATCACGCAAAGAAGGAGATCCTGACAGGACTCTCTTGGGCTGATCGAGACCAGGTCGATAGAGATCAAACCCTATGGGACAGGGCAGTGTCGAGAAGTACACACACATAAAAACTAGAAGAGGGAGTTGACTGACCCAGACGCTTTTGATACAAGCACACGCGTTCTCCTGACAAACTGCAGCGCACCTTCTTCCGGAGCAGTTTCTTGCAGCATCCAGATTCCTGGTCTTTTACGCGTCGATCTTTCTTGAAAACCTCTGTTGTTGGGCTTCTATTGCTCGGCAGCAAGCTGCTGTGTCCTTCCCTCGCGCGCGCGACCGAACTTCCTGACGCCGAACTTACCTTCTTCAATGTGCACACGAACGAACGACTGCGAGTCCGCTATCGTGATCAGGTCGGGAACTATGACCTGACGGCGCTGGATGAGGTGAATCACATTCTGCGATGCCATCACACGGGAGAAGTCGCCGCCATGGATGTGCAATTGTTGGAACATGTCAATCTTGTCCACAAAGCGGTTCATGGCGCCGGCGAGATCCATGTGATTTCCGGCTATCGATCGCCCGAATACAATGCCCTGCTCGTGAAGCGGAGCCGGCGAGTCGCGCAGCACAGCCTACATGTCCAGGGTCAGGCGCTCGACTTCTATGTTCCCGGTGTCAAGCTTCGCGAGATTCGCCAAGCTGCGTTGAGGTTGCAATACGGTGGGGTAGGATTTTATCCCCGCGGGAAGTTCATCCATCTCGATTCCGGTCCGTTCCGAACCTGGTAGTTCCCTCCTAGCAGGCTGCTGAAAAAGTCCGTCAGCTTCGTTCTCACCTCGAAAGCATCCTCAACGTAGCCCAGAGGCTACGCCTCCGGTGCTTCCATCGGCTGCGGCCTTGCTGGCCGGCCTTTTTGAGCAGCCTGCGTCAGCGTTTTCCTGTTGTACCGAAAGTGCTGACTGTGAAGTTAAGACGTGTCAAATCGTTTTTCCCATCCTGCCCAAGTTAGATTCGTTTCAGGAACAAAATTGACAAAGGTGGGAGTGTGACTGCGAGCGAATGAGGCATTCCGTGGGAGAGGACGGGGTTCGTGTGAAGGCCTCCCGAATTCCCCACATTGCTTCCCCCGTAAGCAGAAGCATCGGTGTTCAAGAGCTCGCGATAATAGCCTTCGGCAGGTACGCCGACTCGATAGTTGTGGCGAGGAACGGGAGTGAGGTTACACAAGCATACGATCTGATTATCCTGGTCCTTGGCTCTTCGAAGGAAGACGATCACGGAATTACCTGCATCGCAAAAGTCGATCCATTGGAAACCAGTCCAGTCATGATCGAGTTCGTGCAGCGCCGGCTCCTGGCGGTAGAGATGGTTCAGGTCTCGAACAAGCCGCTGGAGTCCCGCGTGCCGTTCGAAATTGCAGAGATGCCATTGTAGGCTGGTATCGTGGTTCCATTCATGCCACTGTCCGAACTCTCCGCCCATGAACAGCATTTTCTTGCCGGGATGTCCGTACATGAAGCCATAGAGGGAACGGAGGTTGGCAAAGCGTTGCCACTCGTCGCCGGGCATTTTGTCGAGCAGCGACCGCTTCCCGTGCACCACTTCATCGTGCGACAGTACGAGGACGAAGTTTTCGTTGAAGGCATAGAGGAGCCCAAACGTAATCTGGTTCTGGTGAAAGCGGCGGTGGATGGGATCGTGGCTGAAGTATTTCAGCATGTCGTGCATCCAGCCCATGTTCCACTTGAACGTGAAGCCCAGCCCTCCGGCATAGGTGGGGCGTGAGACTCCTGACCAGGACGTGGATTCCTCGGCGATGGTGATGGCGCCGGGGAAGTCACGGTGGAGCAGGACATTCAAGTCTTTCAGCAGCGTGACGGCTCCGATGTTTTCATGCCCTCCGAACCGATTGGGAATCCATTCTCCTTCTTTCCTTCCGTAATCGAGATAGAGCATCGAGGCGACGGCATCCACGCGCAAGCCGTCGATATGGTAGCGATCCAGCCAATAGAGCCCGCTGTTCAGAAGGAAGTTCCGGACCTCGACGCGATCGTAATTGAAGATACGGCTGTGCCAGTCCGGATGATAACCAAGCCGTGGGTCGGCATGGTCGTAGAGATGCGTACCGTCGAACTGGGAGAGACCATGCGGATCATCAGGAAAGTGCGCGGGAGTCCAGTCCATCAGCACACCGATTCCGGCCTGATGAGCCGTATCGACAAAGGTCATAAAGTCTTCAGGAGATCCATGACGGCTGGTGGCAGCGAAGTAGCCGGTGGTTTGATAGCCCCAGGATCCATCGAATGGGTGCTCGGTAACTGGTAGTAGTTCCATATGGGTATAGCCCATATTCTTCATGTATGGGATGAGCCTTTCTGCAAGCTCTTGGTATGTCAGCCAGCGGTTCCCTTCCTCAGGGATACGCATCCAGGAGCCAAGGTGCACCTCGTAAATTGAGAGGGGGCTAGCAAGGGGGTCTTGCTTCGCACGCGCAGTCATCCAGGACTGATCCTTCCAAGGGTAGGAAGAAAGTTCACGGACGATCGAAGCTGTCTTGGGGCGCAGTTCCGATGCGAATGCATAGGGATCGGCTTTCAGGAGTGGTGAGTCGAGATGGCGTGAGCGGAGTTCATATTTGTAGAGCGTACCGTCTATGAGTTCGGGAATGAAGAGTTCCCATAGGCCGGTTGCTCCGCGGTTCGTCATGGGATGACATCGGCCATCCCAACGGTTGAAGTCTCCCACAACGCTCACTCGGGCGGCATTCGGCGCCCAGACGACAAAATGGACTCCTGCGATATCCTGCACCGTTCTGAGGTGCGCGCCCATCGTCTCATAGGCTTTGAAGAAGGTTCCCTCGGCGAAGAGGTGTAACTCAAAGTCGGTGAGAAGAGGTGGAAAGGCATAGGGATCGTGCCGCTCCCAGACATCTCCCGTATGGTCGGTTATGCGGAAACGATAGGGGGCTGGTTCGGGCAGTCCTGCGACCGTGACTTCGAATAGACCGGCCTCATGGATGCGTGTCATGGGAATGGGTTGTCGTCCTCGTTCACTCAAGAGGAGGGCAACGTCGCTGGCTTCGGGGAAGAAACAGCGAATCGCAACGGCAGGGGAACTACCCTGGGTTATCGGATGAGCACCAAGAATTGCGCGCGGGTCCCAGTGGTGACCCTGGACGAGTTGTTCGAGTTGATCGAGCGGCACGTTTGACATGCGGGAAGCCTCTTCGCGATGCGAGAACAAAGCTGACGGACATTTTCAGCATCCTGCTGGCCGTATCGTAAGGGGGGGGAGCGAAGAATGAAAGAGGAAAACGTCTTGAGATTTCAGCCCGCAGAACTCACGGTCTCAAGCCGTCTTCAACATAGCACGCGGTATTCTGCATCCGGAGGGTCATTGCCAACCTCGCGTCTTTCTCCTACAGAGCATAAGGCGAAGGACCCGTTTTTTTCTGCTGTCACTTCTTGATCACGGTCGCGCTCGCTACGGTTTGAGCTTTATCGACGATTCCTTTGGCGGTTTCCAACGCATGGACGGTCGCATCAATTCCCGTCATGTGAGTGGTGTAATTTTTGATCAGCGTTCCGGGTCCAGCGTAGTTAAAACCCTCGAACCCCACCACGACCTCAAGAAAGATGGCCCCACACCGAGGCGCCGCCTGCTTATATTCCTGAATGATCAGAGGAGATCCGAGGGGCTGGAATTCGACGTTCCCAGGCTTCAGTCTAGGGCAGCCGGCGAAGCCTGTTGCAGGGGCGGGTTTACGCAACGTTCCATTGCTGTCGTAGCGCCATCGATAGGTACCAACGGAATCCGGTGGCAACTCGGTGGGAGTTCCGTATTTCTCCACCAGTGTTTTTGCGAAGGCGTCAACAGTCGGCTTCTTGCTGGCAGGAATATACTCGGTTTGATTGAGCAACACGATTCTCTCCTGTCCAGGAACCGGTCCAAAAAATACGGTGAGCAAACCACCAGAACTCTCAGTTGCGGGATATTTGACATCATTAATCGCGCCGGATATCCGGGCGACATAATTCGTGTTTCGTACAGGCTGAGAAGCTTGTTCGGGAAGACCCACTGACAGCGTATTCGTGACCTCAGCATAACTGTCAAAGGGTCTATTCGGAGATTTAGTCGATGATCCGAAACCATGCGACCTGAACATCTTGCGGGCCTGATCCGGCGCCATGCCGATGCGCAACCCGAGCACCTCCGGGCCCGATCCGCCGCGTCCGACAGGTTTCGATCCGCCTTTGTTTGAGGCGACATCACCGGCCGGAGAATCGATGGTACTCGACTTGTGATCGGATGCACGACTTGCGTTGGGCAATGCTGGCTTCTGGTTATTCGGTTTCCCGCTGCCTGATGCCCCCGCGACTGCCCCGAGTGCAGACGACTTTGCCGAAGCCGATGAGTTGGTCGCCGTAGGGTTTGAGCGCCGCGGAGACGATTGGCCGAGCGTAGGTTCCTTATTCAGCTCCGCTGCCCCAGGAGAATGAGGTGGCTGTTGTTGGATGTGAATTCCCGAGAGATTGATCCCGCGTCTTGTTGCAATCTGGCCCGGGACCGCTTGACCGTGAGCGTCCATCTTCATAATCCAGATTTCCCCACGCAGGGAGAAGGTCAGGTCTGTAGAGGATTGGCCGGTCTGGTAAAAAGAGAGCGCGCCCTGTGCGTTCCCTCCCGGCTCTATCGCCACCGGATTAGCGGGGCCGCCAAGGCCTTTGCTATCCCCAGTACGCCACTTTTTTCCGCTGCTGTCTGTCAGAGCGGTGAACCCGAGCAACGTGATGAAGAGCTTGTGTCCGGTCCGGTTCATGAGCGACAGACCGACATCAGCTTGTGTCTCATGACTGAGCAGGTGTACCTCCGTCACACTCACACATAACTCCGGCGTTCCGGTGAAAGACACTCCTGAAGGCTGGCAGGGAGTCAGGGACTGACTGGTCGGCGTCGGCTGGGTCATACTCTGATCTTTGTGCCCATTGGCGCACGACACCAGCCCGATACCGACTGCCAAGACAATGCACGCGTGCAGCATCCGACATATGTTCATCATCGAGCCTCTTTGCAGAAGATCGTTGAACTGTGTACCCATGTGATGCCTCTCCACTTCAAAAACTGGCGCGCCGCAAGCAGCGGAGACAGGGGAGTCAGCCACGCAGGAAGGAGCCAAAGAACATGCGGGTAATGAGAAAGTTAGCGTGGCGTAGAACGTCTTAAGGAAGATGCTACGCACCATTGCAAATGCCGTCAAGTTATACTTAACTCAACACTCGAAGGCTGGCGTGGGGAAATGCTGGATTACGCGGTCGCGGCAGGAGTGGAACGCGAGGGACGCCAGGTCGGATGGGTTGTCGGCACTCCACCGTCATGCTGAGAGCGGCATGATATCGATCGGGCTTGCGTGACGAGGTCAATGCTTGGTGTCGGATGGTGCGGTTGGAGGTGTCGAAGTGGTGTGGAGGTCGGGGGTCAAGTAAGAGGCGGGTGGGTTGAGCGTGCGGACACCCGGCTTACCACACGTGTTACAAGTGTAACGTTCCCTGGTACGCTTGAGGTCAGTCCCTTTCAAGGTCAGGTACCGCCCTTTCAACGTCAGGTACTGATGCTCACAGGGTGAACGATCCGTTGGCTGGTTGAATGTGAAGCGTATCCTCATCGGTGTCCACGCATTTCTGCAATGTAGCAAATCCCCTGCTGCTCTTCAACCGTCCACGGATGGTGAACGTGAAGTGGCATGGTAGGGGCGCCGTGTGACGGTAGCATATAGAGTGTGGAACACCCGCTCCTACAAGGAAAATTGTGAGGTCGAGCAGGGGAGGGGGATATGATTGAGAATGATTAAGCTGGATTGATAACTGGAACCTAAACCGGGAGTAGATCGCAAGTCCTTCCCCTTCGGCAGACTGAGCATGACGCCCCCGCCCGTGGTGGCGGTGCCGAGGAGAGAAGAGTGTGTTGAATGGCCGGGGTGAGAGGACGAGCAGAGACATTACGCGGTGAGAGTGGCGCGTCCAGACGTATGGCCCGGCCTTCCGGCTCAGGGGAGTGATCGAATTGTCAGCGCGTTATCCTGATCGTCCACCTTCGCTTCAATACGATCACCCTTTTTGAGTTGTCCCATTGTCTGGGTCTTTCGAGTCACATGCAGACGGACTTCCTGGCCGTCCTTGTCTTTCACGATATAGTCGCCATAATCGATGCGCACCAGATCCCCCTTGATTACCTTGGCTTCCGCGAGACGGTTCGCTCCCTTCTCATCATCAGCGCCGTGCGCCGCTTGGGTCAGCCCGAGGCACAGCAACACACCACATGACAGGACACCGACAGCTTTGGTAATCGAGGACATATGCGCCTCCTCGGTTAGAGAATCAGCGGATCTCAGATGCCACTTCCTGTGAGCCTGAGGTTAGAACAAACAGTGGCTAAAGTCCATTCGCTCTCCGCGGCCAAGAGCCCAGCCATCCGCGACGGCAAGTTTAAAGAACCGTGGCGTGTCATGTCTGAAGTGGTGGTAATGGCGTCAGTCGATAGGCGGCAACGCACTCAAGTCTGTATCAACAGGCTGGTCATCGTCCGGTTGGGTCACCGTGCGAGTTTTTTGACAGACTGAGCAAATCCACGTTTCCCCATCATCTATTTTTCTACCGACCTGCGCAGGGACCACCCGTGGCTCCATCGGCTTATTGCAGCATGTTGGGGTGTTTTCCATGCTCATCTCCGAATGCTGATGTCGCGTACTGTACCACGCCTAGCTTGCCCCGGCCATTCCTCCCGCTCTCTCCCCATCACCAGCGTAGCCACGATCGGCGCAACAGGGCCTCAGCCAAGCCCGAAAAACCTGTTATGAATCCCTGCACGCGGTCTACACGGAAGGCGATGAAGAAGGAGGTGGCTGCAAACTAACTTTAGTGGTGCGCCCGAAGGGACTTGAACCCCCAACCCCCAGATCCGTAGTCTCACCTCGGTACGATGTGAAAGAGAGTGATACAGCGTGATTGCGTGAGAGAATCCCCTGTGTCTAAGCGGCGTTTAGCCTCTCCGCATGGTGAAGGAGTGTGATTGCGGGAGATTCGAAACTGTGGTCAAAACCGTGGCCGAACTGTGGCTAGAACTGTGGCAGACGATTCACATAATTGGAGCGAGGTCCGACCATAGGACCAGCGGTTTAGGAAAGCGTT
>DATENE010000207.1:0-15234 GCA_035275205.1 Nitrospiraceae bacterium | reverse complement strand
AGCCCTAGGCACGTAAGAATGGTCGCGATGGCAAAGATGGCTACCTTATATCGGTGAGAGACTCCCATGATTACCTCCGTCACTTTCTTTCGGTGGGCGGTTCCGCCGAGCCGTTTATTCTGGATAGAATCGGCGAGCGATTATTCGCTCCTCTCTCGGGTTATGGCGTGAATGTTTCGAGGGGTTGCAGTGGTTCGACTAGCTCACCCCTGGGAATCTTGGTGATCTTGGTGATTCTCCGGCTCATGTCGCTATCGTTCAATTCGACATCGATCATGACCTGATCGCCCTTTGCCACTTGCTGTTTCAAGATGTTGGAATCGGCCACCGATATCGTCCAGGTTTGTCCTGTGACCGTCTGGAAAGTAATGGTCCGCTGGGCTTGATCAATATCGATGATCGAACCTGCAAAGGTGGTCGCAGCTTCACTGATGCGCACAGTTGTGACAGTGGTCCAGAGGAGACAGATTGTCGCGATTGCGATCATAGCGTTCTTCATTGTGCACCTCCGGGCAGTAACAAGATGGTTGTGCTTGTCTGACAACATGCTGGCAGCACTTTCTTCTGCCACTCTGCGGCGTCTTCTGAGCGTGCCAGTGGCTTTCTCATGCGCAAACGGTTTGCCAGACCATCGCGAGGTGAGCAATCGGTAAATATTTCAAACGGTTTGAAGGATTGGACCAAACAAGAGGGGAGAAGAACGCACTACGATACCAGGAGCATGTTGTCCCGGGTCTGCCTAAAAGACTCGTAATCCTGCGAGGATTTGAATTCTGACATCCTGTCTCGGAGGGATAACTCTTCCACTTGTGCAGAGAGGGCGTTTCCCTGAGACATTCTTCGCCTCGCGCGCGGCGTTCCTTCTTATTGGTCTTGATTGTGTCTTCGATTAATTCAGACTGGCGTGGAATGGTTCGCGGGTACCGACTGATTCAACTCTCATGCGCACGGGGATATTCGGCCGCAACGTCATCAAGGGATTCGGAAGAATTGTTGGTCCGTCTGGCAATTGGAGGCGGACCTTCGAGGCCAGTGTCGCGAGAACCAGCAGGCCTTCCAATTCTGCAAACGATTCGCCCAGACACCGGCGCCCTCCTCCGCCAAACGGAAAGTAACTGAAGGCTGGCCGCGCCTGCTTTGCTTCTGGTGAGAAACGGTCCGGGTCAAATCTCTCGGGGTCGGGAAACCATCGAGCGTTTCGCTGCATGCTCCAGGGGCTTTGGAATACCCTGGTACCGGCTGGAAGTAGGACGCCGGATGGCAGTCTGTCTTCAGCGAGGCTTTTGCGCGCGTGTAACAGCCAGGCAGGCGGATAGAGGCGAAGTGATTCGTCCCAGATCATTTTCGTATACACCAAGCGAGGCAGATCCGCTACTGTCGGGAGACGGCTGCCCAGCACGGTCTCTAGCTCATGGGTTAGGCGTTCGCGCACAGTTTGGAACTTGGAGAGGAGCACCCAGGTCCATGCCAACGCGGTGGCTGTGGAGTCATGGCCGGCTACCAGGAAGGTGGAGAGCTCATCACGAATCTCCCGATCGCTCAGTGACTGACCCGCCTCGTCGGTGGCTGCGAGCAAGAGTGTGAGCACGTCTTGGCTCTCGTCAGGTGTCGCGCGGCGGTTCTGAATGAAACTGCTGATTCGTTCGTCCACAAATTCCTGGCCGCGAGAAAAGTTTCGATGCTGTGTCGTCGGAATCCACAAGGGCGTGACCCAGGCGAGCATGGAGTGATATTGCTGCGAGACCAAGTGGTGCCCGGCCATCATGGCCTCCGCGACCTGTGCGGCGTCGGAGCTCACGTCCCGCCCGAAGAGGAGGCGCCAAATGACCGACAGGGTGAGTTGTGTCATTTCACGTCCGATATCGACGGTGGCGCCGTTGCGCCAGCTCGTGGCGAGGGCGGCTGCTTTTTCTGTGATCAGTTCGGCGTATGAGGCCACATGGTCTCGATGGAAGAAGGGGAGAAAGAGCCGCCGTTGGTGGTGATGCGTCTCGCCCTCCGTGTGCAAGACGCCTCTTCCAAACACACGGGTTTCGCCCGGAGGAACTCGAGTCTTTGTGTAGTTATGTTGGTTGGTGACCAGCACGTGTTTGACGTCATCCGGATGATTGAGGAAGTATATGGCCAGGTCCGTACGGCGAAAGAGGAGCTCGGCCATCCGGCCCATCGGGAGCTTCACGACATCGCCATAGGCATGACAGCGCAACAGAAAGCCGAGACTATCCTGTTGAAACTCTGAAAAGAATCCAAACCAACGCGATACCGGTGGGCCGGAGAGCGATGTGACGGGAATGGCCTGGTTCGTCATGCGAGACGCACTCAGGCTGGCAGCATACTTCAGTGACGGCATGGGCTGTCAACGATCTTTCTGTAGAACAGATGGGCGCGGATCATAACCGGCCACCCCTTTCGTCGGTTCCCCGCCGCGGTGAAATTGCGTTCCCTCGCCTGCTGGAATAAAATCTCGGCCACCCTTGAGGTCTCAACTTCGCGAGTAGTGCCGATGGCCCCAAGAGCTCAGGTGACGTGGGTGAGTTTCAGGGCATAATCGGAGATAACGGATGAGTTCACAAGAGAACGAACTAGCAAAACCTATCACAGATTTTCTTGTGGAAGATCACAGGCGGCTTGAGTCGCTGCTTCAACAGGCTGTGGCGCATTCCGACCGGGAAGCGTATGGGCAATTTCGAGCCGGGCTACTTCGCCACATCGGCATGGAAGAAAAGATTCTTATCCCAGCCGCCCATCGACTGCGAGGCGGAGAGCCCCTTTCCATCGCCTCGAAGCTCCGGCTCGATCATGGAGCACTCGGCACGTTGCTCATCCCGACTCCCACGGACGCCGTCATTGCGGGTATCCGCGGCATTCTCAAAGAGCACAATATTTTAGAGGAAGGACCGGGAGGCTTGTATGAAACCTGCGACGAATTAGCCGGAGCAGAAGCGGCGCAGCTTCTGGCTAAACTGAAGGCAGCGCCGGAGGTGGCTGTGCTGCCGCACTCCGATACTCCTATAGTGATGAGTACCGTTCGTCGGGCCATGGAGCGAGCCGGTTATACCTTCCGCGAAGATGAAACGTGAGAGACTACTATGAGCGAGACCCACGAGAGCCCTGACGAACTGACCTTTACCTTGGTCCAACATGATCCGTGGTATCGCCTGCAGCGGGCGGTTGGGCTCATTCCTGCCGGCAGACTGGGGGTCCTTCGGCGGTGCCTGGTTTTTGCGCTGGTGACATGGCTTCCCATCGTGATCTGGGCGTTCTACTGGAAACGAGCTTTCCCCGGAGTCGTCGCCGAGCCTCTCCTCCAACACTTCGGAGTCCATGCCCGGTGTCTTGTGGCCATCCCGCTGCTAGT
This sequence comes from Nitrospiraceae bacterium, assembly GCA_035275205.1. Lineage (GTDB taxonomy): Bacteria > Nitrospirota > Nitrospiria > Nitrospirales > Nitrospiraceae > Palsa-1315. The sequence goes on along the minus strand of DATENE010000207.1, from coordinate 11,876 downwards.
GGTTGCGGAGATAGCTGGCCATATGATCCCGCGTCATTTTGTGCCCTATTTCGTGAAATCGGGACTCATCCAGGACGACATGAAATCGAAGTTCATTCACATCCTGCGGTCCACCGAGCGATTGCGGGACAAATGGTATGTCTGGCTCTCGATGCTGGGTATCATGCTGCTGATCGTGTTGATTGGTGACAAAGATGCCGTGCATCTGCACGAACTGAAATGGGCAGACGAGGGGGAACCAGGCAATCTGCATGTGGGGTTTGGGGGCTGGTGGTTTCTGTACGTCATGCGACCGTTGTTTTCGTGGCTTCTGCTCGTCTGGATTTGGCGTCTCATCGTCTGCCTCGTCCTGCTATGGCGGATCTCAAGGCTCAATCTCCATCTCGTCCCCACACATCCGGATCGGGCGGGTGGTCTTGGTTTTCTGGAAGATATCCCGATTATCTTTAGTCCGGTTATCTTCGCGGCGTCGGCGGTCCTCGCGTCCCGTTGGGGTCATGAGGTCTTTTATCATGATGTCGACGTGTATTCGTTTGCGATTCCACTCGGGGTGTATGTGGCCACGATAGTGATTCTGTTTCTGGGGCCCCTTGTGGTATTTACGCCGATACTTCACCGTTTCAAGCGACGGAGCCTCCTGGAATATGGCGCGCTGGTAGGACAACATGGTCGGTTGGTGAAACGTCGATGGATTTATCAAGAGCAGATTCCGGAAGCGCCGTTGCTCCAGGCGGCCGAATTGGGGCCGGTTATCGATACCGTATCCATGTATGAAGTGGTTGCCCAGATTCGCCCTGTGCCGATCGGGAAACCGGCGCTCCTGGCCGTCGTGCTTCCGGCTGTGATCCCGATGCTTCCGGTGGCGGCCATCCAGATTCCTATAAAGGACCTGCTGCTAGGGCTGCTGAAAACGTTGGTGTGAGCCTTCGGTGTCAGGAAGAAATGGAATGCTGTTAAGAAATCGTCGCATCTTCCTCCGCACCCGTTGACGCTTGCCTGAATCCGTCACTTTCGGCTAAGATCCCCTTCCCCTATCCAAGTAGGATGCCTTAGCGGGGTCTTGCGATGAGGATAGCGCCGAGATCCTCTCAGGTTTTTTTCTGCTCGCCGACAGGACTATCACGTCCGGTGAAATGCTTCACGGTGAGACAAGGACGCGCTCGACACCGAGTACGCGAAGCCGTTCAATCAGGTCGGCGGCGACCTGCAAAACAAAATTACCCCTGGACCAATACAACCGCCAGGGTTGTGGTCTTGGTGTCCTATGACCGTCCGTCTCATCAGTGACGAAACGATCACGGCTTTCAAAGCCATGCAGATGCCTGGAACGACTATCTATACGACCAGTTTCCAAACAGAACAGCGGAGAGGTGAGCCATGAGCGACAACGCAGAACGAACACGACTTGATGAGGCGCGGGAGCAGGGTCTCTCTTGGAAGAAATGGGGGCCCTATCTGAGCGAACGGCAATGGGGGACGGTGCGCGAGGACTACAGTGAATCGGGAAATGCTTGGGACTATTTCACCCACGACCACGCCCGCTCCCGCGCCTATCGCTGGGGCGAGGATGGACTTGCCGGATTCTCGGACGACAAACAGCGACTCTGCTTTTCGTTGGCGTTGTGGAACGGCAAGGACCCCATCCTGAAGGAGCGTCTCTTCGGCCTCACCAACAGCGAAGGCAACCATGGCGAGGACGTGAAAGAGTACTATTTTTATCTCGACAGCACACCGACGCATTCCTACATGAAATATCTCTACAAGTACCCGCACTCGGCGTATCCCTACGATGACCTTGTCAGTACTAACCGGGGCCGCACTCGCGACGAACTTGAATATGAGTTGCTCGACACCGGCGTGTTCGAGCACAACCGATACTGCGATGTTTTTGTAGAGTACGCGAAGAACACACCGGAAGACATACTGATCAAGTTCACCGTCTGCAACCGAGGGAAAGAAGCCGTCGATCTTCACGTGCTGCCGACAGTATGGTTCCGAAACACCTGGTCATGGACGCAGGGAATGCCGAAGCCGAGTCTTGAAGCGATCGACAGCCCCGAAGACATGAGCGTTCTGCTGGCGACACATCCTGAGTTGGGGAAGCGCTATCTGGTGTGCGAGGGTGAAGTGCCGCTGTTGTTCACGGAGAACGAAACCAACACGGAACGCCTCTTCAACAAGCCGAATTCGGGCATGTACGTCAAAGACGGCATCAATAACTTCGTCGTGGATGGCCGGCAGGATACCGTGAATCCCTACCGGACCGGGACCAAGGCGGCGGCACATTACCAGCTTCATCTCGGTGGCGGAGAGACGAAGACCTTCCGTGTGCGGCTTGGAACCGTGGCGCCGTCGGAGGGGCCAGACGGGAAGTCGCCGGCGGTGTTCGGACGGTCCTTCGATCAGGTGATGGCCGAACGACTGCGCGAAGCCGACGCGTTCTATGCGTCGATCACCCCGACGTCGATCGGGAAGGATGAGGCCCTCGTCATGCGGCAGGCCTTGGCAGGCATGTTGTGGACGAAGCAGTACTACTACTTCGATCTGGACAAGTGGCTTGAAGAGCATGGGGCCGATCCGTTGATTCCCGGCAAATCCCAGCACCTTCGCAATCGGCAGTGGTATCACATGGTGAACGACGATGTGATCTCCATGCCCGACAAGTGGGAGTATCCCTGGTATGCCGCTTGGGACCTTGCGTTTCACTGTGTCGCCCTGACGGGCGTGGATCCCGACTTCGCCAAGAAGCAGCTCGAGTTGATGCTGCACGACATGTATCTTCACCCCAATGGTCAAATACCGGCGTACGAATGGAACTTCGGAGACGTGAATCCGCCTGTGCACGCCTGGGCGACGTGGCTGGTCTATCAAAGCGACAAACAGTTGCGCGGCACGGGCGACATTGCTTTTTTGAAGCTCGCATTCAGCAAGTTGGTCCTGAACTTTACCTGGTGGGTCAATCGCAAGGATCCCGGAGGACGGAACGTGTTCGAAGGAGGTTTTCTCGGCCTCGACAACATCGGGGTTTTCGACCGGAGCGCCCCGCTGCCCACAGGCGGCTATTTGGAGCAGGCCGACGGTACGGCCTGGATGGCGCTGTTCAGTCAGAACATGTTGGACATCGCCTTGGAGCTGGCGCAACACGATCCGGTCTATGAAGACATGGCCCTGAAATTTCTTCAGCACTTTCTCTGGATAGGCGCAGCCATGGACCGGGTCGGTGAACACCACGACGAGATGTGGGACGAAGGGGATGGATTCTTCTACGACCTGCTACGGCTTCCCGACGGGACCGCCACGCGTCTTCGCGTACGATCGATGGTCGGACTGCTCCCTCTCTGCGCCTCCACCGTCTTCGATAAGGAAGTGGCGGAGCGCTTCCCGGCCCTTCAAGAACGCGCGCGCAAATTTCTGAGGCATCATCCGGAACTGAGCGAGACGATCGCCCCGCCGATGAAGCTTGGGGTCAAGGACCGTCGGCTGCTTTCAATACTCGACGAGGGCAAGTTGCGGCGAGTGTTGGCGAAATTGTTGGATGAACAGGAGTTCCTCAGCTCCTATGGAATTCGCTCCCTTTCTAAGTACCATCTCGACCACCCCTATACCTTCAACGTCCACGGAGAAGAGTATCGAGTGGGCTACCTGCCTGCCGAATCGAACACCGGAATGTTCGGAGGGAACTCGAACTGGCGGGGCCCCATTTGGATGCCGGTCAACATTCTGATCGTTCGAGCGCTGCTCAATCTATATGTCTACTATGGGAACGAGTTTACGGTGGAATGTCCTACGGGGTCTGGGAAACAGATGAACCTCTTCGAGGTGAGCCGGGAAATTTCGAGACGGCTCGGCGCAATCTTCCTTAGAAATGAACAGGGTGAACGCCCGGTGTACGGTGGCGCAGCCACGTTCCAGTCGGACCCTCACTGGCGTGAACAGATTCTGTTCTATGAGTATTTCCACGGCGATTCGGGCGCCGGACTCGGCGCCAGCCATCAGACCGGCTGGACGGGCGTCGTCGGCCGGATCATTCAGCTCTTTGGAGCGATTGATGCGAAAGAGCTGATCGAAGGGGGGCGCGGCGCAGCGACCGTTCGGCACGTCAATCCGGTTCAGGGTAAGCACAAGTCAGGCGGGAAGTCGTAAATCATCGCTTGGAACGGAGGGAACACAATCGTCATGCGTGGCTGGCCTCGACGTCCGATCATCTATGAGATCAATACGTTGGTGTGGCTCCAGGAGCTGAGCCGACGCGAGAAGAAACCCGTTACGTTGGGAGCCGTGCCGACGCAGGAGTGGGATGCGCTTGCGTTGTACGGGTTCGATGCGGTCTGGCTGATGGGCGTGTGGGAGCGCAGTCCGGCCGGCATCCGAATCGCAAGAGGGAACGCAGGACTTCAGGCCGAGTTTGGACGGGTGTTATCGGACTATCAACAGGAGGACAACGCAGGGTCTGCGTACTGCGTCCGTCGGTATGTCGTTGACGATCAACTTGGCGGGCCTAACGGTTTGGCGGCAGCCAGAAAGATGTTGGCCGATCGCGGCATGCGATTGATCCTCGATTTCGTTCCGAACCACGTTGCGCCAGACCATCCGTGGATCATGGATCATCCGCAATATTTCATTCAAGGCACTGCTGATGACCTGGCCGAGAAACCGGGGGAGTTTTTCAAGACAGGCAGCGCGATCGTCGCGAACGGCCGGGATCCCTATTTCCCACCTTGGCAGGATGTGGCGCAACTCAATGCGTTCAGTCCCGCACTGCGTCAGGCCGCCGCCGCAACGGTGCTTGCCATTGCCGAGCAGTGCGACGGGATGCGTTGCGATATGGCCATGCTCATGATGAATCCCATCTTCGAGCGTACGTGGGGATCCCGTGCAGGCCAGAAACCGGGGCGGGAATATTGGGTCGACCTTATCCGAACCGTGCGCGATCGATATCCGGATGTCCTGTTCATTGCAGAGGCATACTGGGATCTCGAATGGGAACTCCAGCAACAAGGGTTCAACTACTGCTACGACAAGCGGCTGTACGATCGCCTGGAGCACGAGCCTGCGGAGCAGGTACGACTCCATCTCTGCGCCGATCTGGCCTATCAGGAGAAGTTGGTTCGATTCATTGAGAACCACGACGAGCCGCGAGCCGCGACGACGTTCGCGTCCCGGAAAGCGTGGGCGGTCGCCGTGACATTTGCGACACTTCCGGGGGCGAAGCTGTTTCATGACGGGCAATTCGAGGGATACCGCGTGAGGGTTCCGGTGTTTCTTCGCCGCCGTCCGGAGGAAGTCCCGGACCGCGATCTGCAGGTATTTTATCGACGCCTGCTCCAGACGATTCGAAGCGCCGATTTCAGAGACGGAGAGTGGAATCTGTGCGAGCGGATTGGCTTGCCGGACAACGGCAGCTGGCAGAACGTGGTCGCGTGGTGTTGGACGAAGGCAGCCGAGCGTCACCTTATCGTCGTCAATCTCTCCGAGGTTCGCTCTCAGGCCCGGATCAAATTGCCGTGGGCCGAGCTTGCAGGCCGTTCATGGCGCTTGACCGATCCTTTGCAGTCGGCAGTCTTTGAGCGAGCCGGCGACGAACTGCGGAACGCGGGTCTCTACGTGGACCTGGAGCCGTGGGACTATCACGTCCTCGGCGCCGAGAGGTATTAATACGGCATAGCAAGCGTGGTCCGGTTCGGCACAGGGGAGTCTTCGATGTCATTGGAAGAGATCATCGGTTTCGTCGCAGGATTCGGAACCACCTTCGCAGCCGTGCCGGACCTGATCAAGATGTTCAAGCGACAGTCCAGTCAAGGCATGAATCCGACCATGGCGAGTATCATGGGCACGTTTCAGATCGTCTGGGTCTATTACGGTTTTTTGATCGACTCGCGGCCGGTCATTGCCTGGAATTTGGTCGCCGTGGGGATCAATTTTCTCACGGTCGGCGCGTATTTTTACTTTGCCAGTCATGAAAAGAAACGGGGTTGAAACAGAGCCGCACCGCTCTGTCCCGCGGAAGAATAAAGAGTGCAGAGAGTGTGTTCTGTGACTGAGGGAAAGGAGAAATCTGATTGATGCAGCCGTAGTTGATTGACAGAAGACGATGATCCGATCGGTGAAACGAGATTGCGTAACTATATTCACATACATAAAGGAGAACGAAAAATGAAATCCCTCACACCATTCGTATTGGCTGGAGCCCTCTTGTTCGCCATGCCGGTGTTTGCTCAGGACGCTGCAAGCTCCAGTGCCAACACCAATATGGACATCTTGGTTCAGAAGATCAAAGCGGACAAGAAGTTGCTGGTTGCCAGCAATATGGAACTGACCGATGCCGAAGGTAAAAAGTTCTGGCCGTTGTATGACGCGTACCAGAAAGAACTGGAGAAGCTGAACCTTCGCCTCGGCAAAACGATCAACGCGTACGCCGAGGCCTTTAACAAGGGCCCGATTCCGAACGACACGGCGAAGAAGCTGCTCAACGAAGCGATGGCGATCGATGAGGCTGAGCTCAAACTGAGAAAAACCTCCGCGGACAAGATCGGCAAGGTGCTCTCAGCGACACAAACCGCTCGCTACATCCAAATCGAAAATAAGATTCGGGCTGTTCTGAAGGCGGAGCTCGCGGCGAATATCCCGCTTGTCTACTAGACTCGACGTCACATGTTACCGATTGCATCGCCCCTCATTCTTGAGGGGCGATGTGTGTCTCAAGTGCAGGAGGCGAGTATGAATATAAGGGGACCGCAGCACCGACGGACGTGTGTATTGATTGCTCTTGCGATGGTCTTGCTGGCGGGGATGGTGTTTTCCGATCCAGCGCTTGCCGCAAAGGACAAGCCCAACATCCTCGTCATCTGGGGCGACGATATTGGGATCAGTAACGTCAGCGCCTACAGCGACGGCCTGATGGGCTACGAAACGCCTAACATTGACCGTATCGCCAAGGAGGGCATCCGGTTCCTCCACTACTACGGCGAGCAATCCTGCACCGCAGGTCGCGCAGCGTTCCTCACAGGCCAGCACGGCATTCGGACCGGACTCACCAAGGTGGGCTTCCCCGGCGCGCCCATGGGCATGAGCCAGCTCGATCCCTCAATCGGAGGGGTGATGAAGAACCTCGGGTATGCCACAGGTCAGTTCGGCAAGAACCACGTCGGCGACCGCAACGAGAGCCTGCCGACTGTCAATGGGTTCGATGAGTTCTACGGCAATCTGTATCATCTCAATGCCGAAGAGGAGCCAGAACTCCCTGACTATCCGAAGGACCCAGCCTATCTCAAGAAGTTTGGACCACGCGGCGTGCTCAAGACTAAGGCCACCGACAAGGACGACCCCACCGTCGATCCCCGCTTCGGCAAGATCGGGAAGCAGATCATCGAGGACACGGGCGCGCTCACCAAAAAGCGGATGGAGACGATCGACGATGAGACTTCGGTCGCGGCCATCGAGTACATGAAGCGGCAGCACGCCTTGGGCAAGCCATTTTTTGTCTGGTGGAACGGCACGCGCATGCACCTGCGGACCCACGTCCGTTCCGAGCACCGCGGCAAGTACAAGCATGGCGACAGCGAGTACATCGACGGCATGATCGAGCACGACGAGACCGTCGGATCGTTGCTCAAGGCGCTGGATGACATGGGCATCGCCAACGACACGATCGTTGTGTACAGCAGCGACAATGGCCCGCACATGAATACGTGGCCGGACGGTGCGATGACGGCCTTCCGCTCCGAGAAGAACACCAACTGGGAGGGTGCCTTCCGTGTACCCTGTCTCGTCCGCTGGCCTGGCGTGATCAAGCCCGGCACGGTAACCAACGAGCTCATGAGCCACAACGACTGGATTCCGACGCTCAGCGCCATCGCGGGCGAGTCGGACATCATCAACAAGCTCAAGAAGGGATACACCGCCAACGGGAAGCACTACAAGGTGCACCTGGACGGGCACGACCAATTCGCCTTCCTGCGTTCAGTTAGCGGCACAGCGGCGAACAACAATGGCGTGAAGAGCGCTCGCAACAGCTTCTTCTACTCCGACGACGATGGCCTGCTCGTGGCAATGCGGCAGGGTGACTATAAGTACAGCTTTGCGGAGCAGCGTCTCGCTGGCACGATGGGGGTTTGGGCCGAGCCTTTCACGAAGCTGCGTCTCCAAAAGATCTACAACCTGTTCCAGGACCCCTATGAGCGGGCGGACATTACTTCCAACACCTACTGGGATTGGCTGCTGAACCATGTCGGACCCATCTACGGGGTGATGGACGAAGTATTCAAGTTTGCAGCGACGTTCAAGGAGTTCCCACCGCGTTCGGTTCCGCCGAGTTTCAATCCGACGACGATCATGGAAGAGGTGCTCGACGACATTCGGGATGAGCAGAAGAGGGCCTCACGAACGCGAAAGTAGGCGACACGCCAAGTCGTTCATTCAAATAGAACCGCCCGTGTTGCTGGAATGCAGCGCGGGCGGCAAGTTCGAAGTGCTTTTCCGGTTCTATGGCCCCGAGAAACCGCTCTTCGAGAAGACCTGGGTGCTGCTTGACATTGAGCAAGTGAAGTAAGTGAATCCCTCGCATGACAGAAAACCAACCATGAAAACCAAACTCACTTTCGTGGCGATTGGCCTATTACTGAGCGTTTCTGGCGCATCATTCGTTTGCGCTGCTGATGCAGTTCCAGTAGGAGTGGACAATTTCATCCGTGCCGAATCCGATCTGTACATGAGCAACATGGTCAAAGACGGGTCCTTCGGAAAGTTTCTTCATCGGCGTGAGCCGGCGGCGATCGACAATCAAACCGTCATTCGCCTGAATCGGGACACGTTGTATTCGGCGGCAGTGTTCGATCTGGATGCCGGACCGGTGACCATTACGCTCCCAGACCCGGGCAAGCGTTTCAGGTCAATGCAGGTGATCAGCCAGGACCACTATGCGCCGATGGTGATCTATACCGCGGGCGCGCACACGATCACGCGTGAGAAGGTCGGCACTCGCTATGCGACAGTGGCGATCCGCACGCTGGTCGACCCGAACGACCCGAAGGACGTAGAGCAGGTGCACGCGCTGCAGGATGCGATCAAGGTCAGCCAGAAGAACCCGGGCAATTTCGAGGTGCCGAGCTGGGACCCGGTCTCGCAGAAAAAGGTGCGCGACGCGCTGCTAGTCCTTGGCGCGACTGTGCCAGACTTTCGGCGTGCGTTCGGTACGAAGAAAGAGGTCGACCCGCTGCGGCACCTGCTCGGTACAGCTGGCGGCTGGGGTGGCAACCCCGACAAGGATGCGACCTATCTTAACGTCACGGTGCCCCAAAACGATGGCATGACCATCTACACGCTCGTCGTGAAAGACGTGCCTGTGGATGCCTTCTGGTCGATCAGTGTGTATAACGCCGAGGGCTATTACGAGAAAAACCCATTTGATGCATATACCCTGAACAATGTTACCGCCAAGAAAAGTGGTGACAGCTCAATCACGATCCAGTTTGGCGGCTGCGATGGCAAGGTCGCGAACTGCCTGCCGACCATGTCCGGCTGGAATTACACGGTGCGGCTCTATCGCCCGCGCGCCGAGATCTTGAATGGCAAGTGGAAATTTCCGGAATCGCAGCCGGCGAGTTGAGCGCCATCATACTGAAGTGGGGAAGGGAAGTGTCGATGACACGTTCGCGTAGAATCCTCGTGAGGGTGATATGTATCATTCTAGGTGTTGGAGTGGCGGGCGTCGATGCTTCTGCCGATGACGGTGTGTCGGAGGGTTCAATTCGGAGTAAAAAGTGGGAAGTGCTCCTCGCCCCGCAATATACGTTGTCCAAGAATCTCGGCTTCGATGGGGGCACGACGGCAAAGATCAACGATACGTGGGGGTTTGGATTCCAGATCGGCTATAACTTCAACGAGCACTGGAATCTTGCGGGTATTTTCTCGTGGAGCAACCCCGACTACCAGGCTGTGGTCCAACCGGCTGCCGGGAATTCCTCGCCTGCTCGCGCCATTAGTGGGAGCCTGCAAACCAATACGTTCGCGTTAGGCGTAACCTACAACATTCTGACGGGCCCTTTGACGCCATACGTCGATACCAATATCGGGGGCACGTATATCAACACCGATATCGCAGCAGGCCTGCCGGTTTCCGGATGTTACTGGGATCCGTGGTTCGGCTACATTTGTGGCACCGTGCAGCCGACCAAATCCGATACATTTCTGAGCTATGGAATCGGAGGAGGTCTGCGGTGGGATATCAACAAAACTTTTCTTGTCCGAGGAGGTGTCAGGCAGCAATGGACCGATCTTTCAAACACAGGAACACCAGGATTTTGGACCTTCAAACTTGATCTTGGCTTTAAGTTCTGAGGGGCTCAGTCGCAGTCTTCAGATTATGGGAAACAAGGGTAAGCTGACAGTCGAATTGCGTGATGGGAAGCCGGTGATTGTCACTGAATAGGAGGTCTCAACATGAATATGAAAGGTTCGATGTGCCGCGTTCTGGGTTTCGGTGTCGCGTTGATCGTCATGACCGTGATGTTATCCAGCTGTTCGCACATGCAGTCCATGGGTCTCACCGATCCTCTGATCTCGATGCTCACCGGCCAACTGAATGTGACCACCGATCAGGCGCAGGGCGGGACCGGGTCTATGCTCACGCTTGCGAAAGAAAAACTGAGCGGTATGGATTTCAATGCGCTCACCAAGATGATTCCCGGGGCAGACACCTATATGAAGACCGCAAAGGATCTCGGCGCCGTGACCGGGCCTGTCAGCGACAAGGCGGGTCTGACATCGTCATTCTCCAAGTTGGGCATGGGGTCCGATATGGTCGGAAAATTCTCCGGAGTACTGTCTGATTTTCTCGGCAAAGCCGGAGGTGAACCGGCCAAAAATCTTCTGGCCGCCGTGTTGCGGTAGGCGATTCGATGCTGAGACAATCACAGCGGTGTTCGAGGTTCCAGATGCGCCGTCTGCTCATCGGCAGCAGGGCACACGGGGAAGGAACGGCAACGATGAACAGGGCGGGAATCCGGCTGGACGTGCTGCTTCCGCTGATGCTGGTCTGTTTGACAGCTTGCGCCACAGTGCCGAGTGATATTGAACCCCCGAAGATCAGTCTCGCGAACATCGCGCCGAAGGATGTTGCGGTCTTTGAGCAACGATTTGACGTCCAACTCCGTATCCAGAACCCAAACAACCAGGAATTGGAAATCAACGGCCTGCGGTGCGACATTGAACTTAACGACAAAGAGTTCGGCAACGGAATGTCCGGGGAAAAAGTTACAATTCCTCGCTTCGGGTCCGAGGTTGTGAATGTCGAGGTCATCACCAGTCTCGGCAGTTTCCTCCGCCAGTTTCAGGAATTGAACAAATCAGGTGTCGGCAAGGTTCGTTATCGGCTCAAAGGTACTGCCTTCGTGGAGTCTCCCAGCAGCTTCAAGCTACCATTCGATGAGAAGGGCGAGTTCGACCTCGGGTTGAATCAATCGTTGCAGTAAGTCATCCATGTAGCACGGCACCGATGATTTCAGGAAGAAAAGATAGGCCGGAGAATCTATGAGAAGTCGAATCAAACATCGGGAGGTATGTGGCAGGTTTATCCCGAAAGGCGTAATGCAGAATCGAAAGATGCCGATCCGTCTGACCTTCCTCGCATCTGTGTTGCTGGCCTGTGTTTTTCTTCTTCAAGGATGCTCTACCCCAAGTCCGGAGACGCGTGATGCTGAGTCGAACGCGAAACGCATGAGCCGGTTCAGCGTGCTGACGTACAACACGTTGCATGGGTTGGAAGTGGGCCGTTACACGGTCCGACCGGGTGAATCCGATGAGGAGCACGCCGCGCGATTGGCAATTCAAATCGAACAGATGACCGCCGCCGCGCCGGATCTGATGCTTCTCCAGGAAGT
>DATENE010000206.1:0-3026 GCA_035275205.1 Nitrospiraceae bacterium | reverse complement strand
CATGCTGCTTGGCGGGGTGACCGGGAAAGAAACAGACGGGCATGACTGGAACAATATTCTGACCATGTTGGATTGGCTGGAGTACGACCATCGATTGGCTCACCTCACCTATAATTTCGGCATTCTCCTGATGCTGGCCTCGTTTGCGTGGGGCGGCCTGCTGCTCTTGAAACATTACCGCCGGCTCTCACCGTAACCGCGCCTGTCTCATTGTGGGTGGATGTGTGCGAGGTCTTCGAGCGCGAGCATCAGCGCGTGGGTTCCACTGCGGCCGTGCCCGAGTGTGTGGACGGTCTGGTAGAGTTGATGTACCAACTTGAGACCGGGGAGCACGAGACCCATGCGTTTCGACTCCTCCAACGCGAGACCCATATCTTTGATGAAGTGTTCGACGAAAAATCCAGGGTCAAAGTTGCGCTGTAGAATTTTCGGCGCCAGATTGTCCAACGTCCAACAGGCGGCTGCGCCGCCGCGGATGGAATCCAACATCCGGTTCAAATCGAGTCCTGCCTTGTAGCCATAGAGCAAACTTTCGCAGACTCCGACCATCGTGCCGGCGATCACAATCTGATTACAGAGTTTCGCCTGTTGCCCGGTGCCTGGTCCTCCCTGATGCACGATCATTTTACCTAATAATTCGAAAAGCGGCATCACAGCTTGTACGGCTTTGCGGTCGCCTCCCACCATGATCGAGAGGGTGGCATTCTTGGCGCCGACATCGCCGCCGGAGACAGGGGCATCGATGGCCGATAGAACTTTCGCCGAAGCGGCTGCGGCAATTTCACGACTCAAGGAGGGATCCGTCGTCGTCATGTCGATGAGGATCATCCCAGATCGCGCGCCTGCCATGACTCCAGTCTCGTCGAAGTAGACGGCACGTACGTCTTGAGGAACGCCGACCATCGTGAAGAGGACATCTGATTCAGCCGTCACAGCGCGCGGGCTCTCGGCCCATTGCGCGCCGCGATCGAGCAATGGCTGCGCCTTCGACCTCGTGCGGCTATGGACGGTCACGTGATAGCCGGCTGTGAGCAAGTGACCACACATCGACGATCCCATCACGCCGGCGCCGATCCAGCCGATTCTCGTGGCTAGTGGTATAGCAAGTTGAACAGTCATCGTTTGCGCGCTCGTTTATTCGGCGAGCGGGGTGATTCGATCCGCGACCGCCTGAATGATGCCTTCTTTATCTCTGGCCACCTTCACCCCTTGAAAACTCAAATAGTAGCCACCGTGACTCGGCGACTGGATCGTGGCAGTGAGTTCAATCCGTTGCCCATCTTCGATATCGGGGTCTTTGACGGTCGGGACCCCGCAGCGTCCGTAGACAGCGACATTGATCGAGGATGTTTCGTCTTCCAGGTAGAATAAATAGGCGCCATAACACATCGTGCCGGCCTGGATCTTGTAGGGATCGAGCGGTGTCACATCGCGAACAATGCCCTGCAACATGACCTGTTTCAAATGAAACGATTTCGGCGCGTCGAGAATCTCACGAATGGTGATGGGTTCCGCGGCTGAAGCGGAGGAAGAACCGACCGCCGTCCACACAAGCAAGAGGACGGCGAGGAGGCCAACCAACGTTCGTGCACGAGGTGCCTTGCCCCGGATCATGGCGCTATTTTACAGAAGGTTGTCACAGAAGTCCCTTCCGCCTCCTTGCCGAACCCGTTATACTCCGCTGACCTATTCTTGGAGAACCACCCATGATCGATCGGGCACGCCTTGACCGCTGCGTCACAGACAGCCGCCGTCGGTATGAAGATCTGCTGGGCCAGATGGTGGAGATTCCCTCGATCAGCATGGACCCGGCCAAGGCCCCTGACATCAGGCGCATGGCAGAATTCGCGCGGCAAATCCTCACCAGTGTGGGGGCTGAGGCCCAGATCGTGGAGACCGGCGGTTATCCGATCGTATCCGGCGGCTTGATGACCGGAGTCCATCATCCAACGGTCACCATCTATAACCATATGGATGTGCAGCCGGCGCAAGAACCGGAATGGACGCAGGCGCCCTTTGCGTTCAAGAATGAGAACGGGATGTATCATGGCCGTGGTGCGACGGATGACAAGGGTCCGGCGCTCTCGGCCCTATTCGGCGCACGGTATGCCGTCGAGCAAGGGGTACCAATCAATGTTCGGTTTCTCTGGGAGCTGGAGGAAGAAATTGGCAGTCCGAATTTTGCTGCAGGACTGAAAAATCGTGACTCCATCCCATGTCCCAATTCTGTGGTCGTGTCGGATACCATTTGGATCGCAAAAGGAAAGCCTGCCATGCCCTATGGGCTGCGCGGCCTGTTGGGCGCGCGACTTACATTGCGCACGGGAACAAAAGACGCCCATTCCGGCGTGACCGGAGGTGCTGCGAGGAATCCGCTCGTGGAACTGATGGATGTGGCGCATGCCTGTGTCGATGCCAAAACCGGCAAGGTAAAGATTCCCGGGTTCTACCAGGATGTGGTCGAGCCAACCAAAGCAGAGATCAAGAGCTTTCTTGCGTCAGGTTTCCAGGTCAAGAGCTTCAAGCAGGCCTATGGATTTCAGACGCTCCGCACGCACGATCCTACCGAGATCATGCGCCGGATTTGGGCTGCGCCGACATTTGAGGTACATGGCCTGACCGGCGGCTATCATGGGCCAGGAGTAAAGACTGTCGTGCCGGGCCATGGTGAACTCAAAGTGAGTATGAGGTTGGTGCCGAATCAAACACCAGAAAAAGTTTTCGCGTTGCTCAAGCGCCATGTGGCGAAGCTGAATCCGAACGTGAAGGTGGAGCGGGAAGGCATGCTTCATCCGTTCAAAGGATTGTTTGATGGGTCCTATGTTGACTGTGTAAAGCGGGCGGTGAAGTCAGGGTTTGGCAAAGAGCCGGCGTTTATCCGTGAAGGCGGCTCAATCGGCGCCGTGGTCACCATGCAGAAAGCCTGGAAGGTGCCGATCCTGTTTATGGGGCTCAGCCTGCCGGAGCATGGCTATCATGCTCCGAACGAATACTTTGACTGGGGTCAGGCCTCCGGTGGCATAAAA
>DATENE010000205.1:0-21145 GCA_035275205.1 Nitrospiraceae bacterium | reverse complement strand
GTCCATCCCGATGAGCGGGCGTAGGAGCGGCAATTCTGCCGCCTCCTCAATGACCGTCAAGTTCTCCGGCGTCTGCGAGGCCACTTGTCCCAAGCTGTCGCCGGTGACGAGCCCCCAACAGTGCTCACGTTTGGCTAACTCCTGTGCGATGCGGATCATGACGCGCCGGTAGAGCACCACACGATACGGGGCCGGCGCGTTCGCCACGATGTCACGTTGAATTTCCCCGAACGGGATGACGTAGAGTGTGGACGTGTATTGATGGACCGTGAGGGTTTGCACGAGTTCGCGCACTTTTTCTTCCGAAGCACGGCTTACAAGCGGTCGACCGGAGAAGTGGATGAAGAGAGCCCGGCATCCGCGCTTCATCATGCGGTAGGCTGCGACCGGCGAATCGATCCCTCCGGAGATCAGGCAGGCGACTTTTCCGCTGACGCCCACCGGCATTCCACCCGGCCCCTGAATCTTTTCGATTGCGTAGTAGACCTCTTTGGACAGCAGTTCAAGATAGACGGTGAGGTCGGGGTCTTTCAGGCTGACTTTCTTACCTGTTCCTTCACACACGGCTGCGCCGAGATCTCGCGCGACTTCCATAG
The DNA here is from genome assembly GCA_035275205.1 of Nitrospiraceae bacterium. GTDB lineage: Bacteria > Nitrospirota > Nitrospiria > Nitrospirales > Nitrospiraceae > Palsa-1315. The sequence continues at coordinate 20,549 of DATENE010000205.1, read as the reverse complement.
AGGTCAGCGTCAGTCGTTTGTCTGCTCGTTTCGCCGAGACGCGAAAGGTGGAGAACGATTCCGAACGGAGCGCATCGATGACCGCCTTGCTGAGCGCTCCCAGATTTGGATGGGCCAGATCGAGGGGCATTCCATGGGCGAGCGAAAAGTTGGCGATTCCGAAAACTCGTGTAAGCCGCTCTTTGACGGTGTGATCCGGAACCGTGTCGGGCAGGACCACACGAATCCGGCTTCGAAGATTCTCGACGCGTCTGACGCCGAGGTCCTTCAGCGTCCATTGGATATTGCGTATGAGTCGCTCCTCGAAGTATTCCCGGTTGCGGCCTTTGAGGGCGAGTTCGTGGTAGTGGACGATCGCGCATCTCATGGTTTAGCCGGATGCTGAAAATGGCTGCCAACTTCGTTCTCGGCTCGACAAATTACTCAAAGTACCCCGCTCGGGAATAGAGCTGTTCAGACAGCTCGGGGTTGGGCGGGTGGGAATGTCATGCCTGCGGTGTTTGTCTCGCCTGCGGCCTTGTTGGACGACCATTTTGAGCATTCCTGGGGAGGATTTAGGGGTTATGACTATCTGACTCCAAGAAATGCTCGGCGTCGATGGCGGCCATACAGCCGGAGCCGGCAGCGGTGACGGCTTGGCGATATTTGGAATCTTGCACGTCCCCAGCAGCGAAGACGCCGGGAATGCTGGTGGCGGTACCGTGATTGGTGATGAGATAGCCTTTCGTATCCATGTCTAGCTGGCCGGCAAAGAGCGTGGTGTTGGGGCGGTGCCCAATTGCGACGAAGACACCCGCGCAGGACAATTCTGTCGTCTTGCCTGTGACGAGATTCTTGAGACGGACGCCCGTGACTACATCTGTGCCGAGAATGTCTTCGACAACGGAGTTCCACACGAAGGTGATCTTCTCATTTTTTGCCGCGCGGTCTTGCATGATTTTGGAAGCCCTCAGCTTGTCGCGTCGGTGAACGATCGAGACTTTAGTCGCGAATTTGGTCAGGAAGGTCGCTTCCTCCATCGCGCTATCGCCGCCGCCGACAACAATCAGTTCTTTTCCTTTGAAGAAGAATCCGTCGCAGGTCGCACAGGTTGAAACGCCGTGCCCCGTGAGGCGCGTCTCGTTCTTCACCCCGATCTGAATGGCCGATGCGCCGGTGGCGATAATAACGGTCTTCGCGTGGATTGTCTGTTCGGCGTCAACGGTGATCGTGAACGGTCGCTGCTTAACGTCTACGGCTGTGACGTCACCGGTCAAAAACTCCGTGCCGAACCGTTCTGCTTGGGCTCGCATTTCCTTCATGAGTTCCGGGCCCATGATGCCCTTGGCAAAGCCGGGATAGTTCTCGACTTCCGTTGTCGTGGTCAACTGTCCGCCGGATTGCCAGCCTTCAATGAGCAGGGGCGAGAGATTTGCTCGCGCTGCATAGACTGCGGCAGTGAGCCCAGCCGGTCCCGAACCGATGATCACGACGTTCCGCATGAGCAAAATTTAACACAGGGGGTGAGGGAATGCACGGCAGAGGATTAGGCGAGGAGGCGGAGGTTCTTGAATAACTGGCCGACTTGCTTGCGGAGAGCCGGGCGAGGGAAAGTTCCATTCAATACATGGTCAGCCCGTTGGATCTTCTTTGCCAATGGCATCTGGCTGCGGATGCGTCGGATCGCTTCAGCGCGGGAGAAGCCGTTTCTTTTCTTGAGGCGCGCGATTTGGGTGTCGCGGTTGGCGGTGACTACGATGGTTGTGTCGACGCGTTTGTCTACGCCGGCCTCGAAGAGGAGCGGCACTTCGTAGATGACTACAGTATGAGGATTGCGTTTGGCGATCCGGCGCACGAGTCGTTGTTGCTCGCGCGCGACACGGGGGTGGATGATTCGTTCAAGCTGGCACAGTTTGGCCCGGTTTCCGAAAACAAGGGCTCCCAGCTTACGGCGATTGAGGGTTTGGTCAGGATTGAGGACGGTTTTGCCGAAGACTTTGACGATCTGGCGCCAGGCGGGCTTGTCCGGCGTCACGGCATCGTGGGCCAGTTCGTCGGCATCGATGACGACCGCGCCGTATTGCTTGAACATTTTGGCGACGGTGCTCTTGCCGGTGGCGACGCCGCCTGTGAGGCCGACCAGAATCATGGGTGCGGAGCATAGCACGCAAGTTCGCACCTCACAATCGACCTGGATGTAACCTCGATTGACTTCTCACGGCGTCGGCTTGTATGAGTTCGTTGATGAAACAGTTGACACTTGTAGGCCTCATCACGGCGCTTGTGTTTGGGGGCTTCAGCCTGACGTGGGCGGATGAAGGGCTGCTGCCCGGTCCCCGGACTATCGTAGTGGCGTTGGATGGAACAGGAAACTTCGTGTCTCTTCAAGAAGCGGTCGATGCAGCCAGGAAAGGCGATACCGTTTTCGTCAAAGCGGGCCGCTATCCTCAGGATGTGACCATTCACAGCAAAGAGAAGATCAAGTTTGTCGGGGCTGGAGTGGACCAGGTGACGATTCTTGGGCGCGATATCGTGGTCGGCGCTCTTCATGTGGGTAAGTGGCCCTATGGGGCAACGGACATTGAAATCAGCGACATGACCATTATTGACCGAGGGGGGCATGCTGTCGGTCTCTTCAATGGACAAGGCATTGTCCTTCGCCGGGTTAAGATCAATGGCCTGTTATTCAGCCAGCAAGTCCACAATGTACGGATAGAAAATTGTGTCATCGGGGGGAGCGAGACGACCGGCGTCCAGTTTGCCGACTCAGAAGCCGTCCTCATCGGGAATTTCATCCACGATAACGATCATGGCGTCTCGATTGCCGGCAAGTCGAATGTGCGGTTGGAGCGAAACGTAATTACCCGAAGCCTTTTTGAGGCCGTCGTGGTCAGCGACCGTGCTCGAGCCGTGCTGGTGAGCAATACCCTGGTCAAGAATGGCGGCGGCGCAGCGTTTCTCGGGCAGTCCCAGAATGATGTCAGCGGCAACGTGGTCGGGCTGAATCAAAGGGGCTTTGTGATCGCCGCATCCAGTCAGACCAACAGCTCGTTCAATGCGTTCTACAACACGGATGGAGATTACTTACGAGAGGGTAATCCGAACCAACCGGCTCCTGAGCTCAAGGCCCAGTCAGATATTACCGGCGACCCGCGATTTGTTGACCCAGGGCGTGACGATTTTCGTCTACGCCTCGATACGCCGCTTCTCAAAATCGGTCGATTCCCATACCTCGGCGCCCTTGCTCCTGCCTCAACCACGACACACTGACAGACTGAAAAGTAGTCTTGAATCAATAAGATGGCCCACGCTCACCGGAGCATGGACTTTCATGTGCTATGCTACTTGTACGCCGTCAGTCATATAGGTGATGGATCTCTGGCGTAGGCATTGCTGATCTACTTGTCAGAGAAACGGAGGCACCCGTGGCAAGCTACCGGCAGGAACTTGAAAAGCGTGGACCTGACGGGATTCCGTCGCTCGACGACGTCGAATCGGGCAAGCTGGTCGGTGCCGTCCTTCCCATGTCTGAAAAGGCGCAAATCCAGATGCGAAATAGCATAGAAGTCATCGATTACCTCCTCAATCAAGAGCGCGTCGTCTGGAGCTGACCACCGCGTTTTCTGCCTCCTTCCCCGACCAACAATCACCCTCTTGACAGTCTTCCCGCGTCTTCGTACGCTCCTTCCGCATCGCGTTGCCTTTATAACCAAGTAACCAGGAGGCACACCCATGGCATGCGTTCACCTGCATTGTAGGCGTGCTGCGCCTAAGGTGTATCGGCTCATGATCGCAATAGCCTTTGTGATGCTGATGCCGTATCCGGTGCCGGCTGCTGAGGAATTGCCGAAAGAGGCTGTCTTGCCGATGGGTTTGGCAGGCAAGGCGATCCAGGCATCGTTAGATGCCTGCAACAAGGATGGCTATCGTGTGAGCGTCTCGGTCGTGGATCGAGCTGGTGTGCTTCGCGCCATGGCTCGAGCCGATGGGGCCGGGCCGCATACGGTCGATAGCAGCAGGAAGAAGGCCTATACCGCGGCTAGTTTCCGTCGTCCTACGACCGAGCTGGCTGAGCTGATCAATAAAGTACCGACCTTGCAAGCTCTTCGCGAGATGAACGATCAGATCCTGCTCCTCGGAGGTGGACTCCCGATCGAGATCGGCGGGGAGATCGTCGGAGGAATCGGTGTTGGTGGAGCACCCGGCGCACACCTCGACGATGCTTGTGCTCAAGCCGGGTTGGATGCGATTGGCGCTTCGCCGAAAGTTCCAGCCACCAAGTGATTGAGGCATATCGGGCAAGGTACTTGGCTATCTTGCTTCTACTTCTGGCCGCCTGCAACAACGATGTGCCGATGCCGGCCTCTGTCGAGTTTGCGGCAGATCAGGTTCGTTTGACGATCACCAGAACCGCCACCAATCCGTTCCTGTCACGGCATGACCTTCGGCTCAGGTTTGTGAGGCCTGGAGGCTGTTCCATCGAGGTCGACCTCTTTCCCAATACGGGGTATGCGAGTCGGCGTAATCTCTACCAAGCCGGAGTGGGTGTGCTCTACGTGGTGGGACAGTACGATGCCCGCGTCATCAATGTGCCGCACTGTACCATTACACTTGCCGAGTTTCGCAGCCTCGATCGCTTCGTGACGTTCCTTGGTAGCTTCGATGAGGACGAGCAGAAGCGCTGGGTATACTTTCCCGCCAGTCAACGGTCGGAACTTCCCTTTGAAAAGCGGTAACAGGGCCCGCCAGACCGCCGAAGGAATAGGCTATTGGTGGCGACAGGGTATCTGCCTAGTTGTGATCTATTCGAACGCGGTCAAGTCGAGAAAATGTTTGTGGTATTAGGAGGAGGTGGTACGCTTTGATCCAATGAAGAACGGCGTGATGAACCTATGAAATACAGGGTTGGTGAAGGAGTGAATCGAGGAGGATGATATGGCAACTGCGGCGTTGAACGTGTCCCACTCCAATTCGGAGCACATTGCAGCGGCCGTTCGAAAAGAGCAGCGGGCGTATACATTTAAAATGGCTGTGAGTATGGCGCTCTATGCCGGTCTGTTTTTCGTGCTTGCCTTCTGTGGACCCTATGTCCTGCCCGCCGTTACGCTTTTTTCAAATGCACCATTGACGGATCGCCAGGTCGCTGCGAGCCAACTGCTCCTGCTGAGCGACACGGTATGGGTTGCCATCCCGGTGTTTTTCCTCGGGGCAGTTCTCTTCAGCTTGCTGGTGACGCGTCACGTTGCCCACGCGCTCGAGCAGGTAGGTCGTAGTGCCAGAGCCTGGGCATCCGGCGCGGTGTCGCATCGACTCCAGTTCCGGGAGGCAGATAGGTTGAAGGACCTGGCGCAGCTTCTCAATCAAGGTTGGAGTCAAGTTGGACAGGGAGTCGAGACGATACAGCAGGAATCGTCTCGTGCTCGAGCGGCCGTCGATGGCGCGGTGAAAATCGTTTTGGCTCAGGGTGTAGGAGGATCAGACGCGCTTCGCCAGTTACAGACCACGACGGAAGCGTTAGATCGCATTCAAGCTGAGCTACGCCGATTTGATATCGGATCACCGCAGGAACCTCGACGGTAATGATGATGTATCGGTACTCCCGTGTGAAGAGCCCTAACGGGTTTACCATGATCGAGTTGATGATCGTGGTAGCCATCTTGGGGATTCTTGCCGCGGTGGCCACAGTCTCGTACAACCACTTTGTAACTAAGGCAAAGAATGTTGAGGGAGAGATCATCGTTCATGAGGTCGAGCGGTTGGAGCATCTGTATCACGCATCTAATCATGTCTATACGGACAGACTTACCGACTTGGGATTTGCCACAACAGGCACGTTGAAGTATTACACATCCGAAGTCCGGATTGGATTCGCAACAGACAAAATGCGTTATCAGGTTCGCGCCGTGCCGGTTTCGGCATCAGGGACTGAGGCCTGGCTCTTGACCAGCTATCGTGACGGCTCGGTGCAGGTGGACCGGATCCCTGCGAAAGACCTGGACGCCTACGCCACTGCCCGATATCAGGGTAATCTGACGCCGATCCCTTCGATCCAAAGTGTCACCAACTCTCAGGCCGGTGGGATATCCGGTAGCGCCGGTGGGGGGGCCGATAACATTGAGCCTGAATGGTCCGGTGGAGGAAGCAGCAAAGGGTGCCAAGAGTGTGGCCGTATGGTCAGGAATCAAGATAGCTGACCGGGCTCAGCCTCAACCGGAGTCATTCACTCCATGTGGCGATCGTATTCGGATGCATCGAGTCTTAAACATCGTTTCTACATTTGTTCGCTTGTGGCCTACACTGTTCTTCCTGCCCCAGCCGTGCGTTCTGGTTTCCTTTGCGCACCGATGGTCCCTATCACATTGTCTTCTTGGAACTCCTCTTGCTGTTAGCGGGAACTTCGGTTTTTGAAGGTGAGTTCAGAGACGGCGGACTTGTCCAGTTCGCCTTTGCCGAGGGCGATCAGTCGCAGGTATTGATCGCAGGTTGCTTGAGCTAATGGGACTGTGAGCCCGGCGGTCTTCGCTAACGCGAGGGCAATGCCCGAGTCTTTCGCTGCGTGGGCTGCCGAGAAATAACAGTCATGGGCTCGATTCTGCATATCCTCGCCGTCGGTCTCTAGTACCCGCGACGCGGCTCCCGTTTGCGCGAAGATGTCTCGCAACATCGTCAGATCGAGGCCGAGCGCCTCTCCAAGCCCAAGCCCTTCTGCCAGCGCCACCGTATTGCAGTTCATTACCATGTTGACGAGGGCTTTGACCTTCGCAGCTTCTCCCGCCGATCCGATATAGCGGAGCTGTGCGCTCAGTTTCTCTAAGAGCGGTTTCGCCGCCTCGAATACGTCTGGACGCCCACCACACATGAGGTAGAGGGTGCCATGACGCGCCTGCATGATGCTGCTGGCCATGCAGGCTTCGAGACTCCGACCGCCACGTTGAGTCACGAGAGTTTCGACCTCGGCGTGCACAGCTGGCGAGAGGGTGGCGCAGTTCACGAAGAGCCGGTCCTTGGCGCGGTGGAGGAGACTCTCTGAGTCGGCTGCGGAAAAGACCTTGCGCATCGCCGCGTCATCGGACACAACCGTGAAAATGACGTCCGCGAGTTCTGCGACGCGGGCAGGGGTGGCAGCCGCTTCACAGTCCAGCTCAGTTGCGAGGTGGGTGGCCGTGTCACGAGCCGTATCGTACACAGCGCCGATTGTCTCCTGTTGGTCCCGCAACCGCCGGGCCATGTTGGCTCCCATCCGTCCGACTCCCACGAAACCGATTCGCGAATCAGACTGCTTCATCACGCGTGCTCCTTCGATGGTGTTAGTGTGCGCGCAAGTGTAACATACCTCTGAAAAATCGATCACGAGTCTGTAAAGGAGGTTTGTGCGTGCATCAGTCTATTATCGGATATCATGTGGACGAGTATGGTGATTGGGTGGCCGATCTCCAATGCGGCCATGGTCAGCATGTGCGTCACCAGCCGCCGATGACGAATCGGCCCTGGGTCCTCACAGAAGAAGGCCGGAAATCACATCTCGGAGAAGCCTTGAACTGTAAGAAGTGTGACGAATCGACCGCGTAAGCTATTCAGCTATTCAATGATGGTTGCGTTCGAGGGAGGTGTTACGTTCATGTCGAGGCCGGGTCCTAACCAGGGTTGCAGGTACGAACCTTCGTATCGGTAGCCACCCGTGACGGGATCACTGGCCAGCAAGAGCGGGGTGTCGAGGTCGAGTACATCGAAGCCGCCGAGTCCCAGGACCAAGCTGAAAGAACAACCCATTGCGATGCGTGTTTCAACCATCCCGCCGATCATCAACTTACGGCCGGACGTTTTGGCGAAGGCCGCAATCTCTATGGCTTCGACCACGCCGGTCTTCATGATTTTGATGTTGATGTAGCCTGCCGCATCTCGGGCGACGATTTCTTGCGCATCCGCGAGAGAGCGGACCGATTCATCTGCCGCAACGGGAATGCCGGTCTCCTGATGGATCGCCGCCATACTGTCAAGGTCGTCCCGCACCACCGGCTGTTCGAGCAGCACCATCGTCCCGCCAAACCGCTTTACCCCCTGTGCAAACGTCAGGCATTCCTGGCGCGAGAAACCCTGGTTGCCATCGCCGATGAACGAGATGCCCGGGAGTGTGCGATGCACGGCTTCCAGACGCCGGATGTCGTTCTCGACGTCCTTGCCGACCTTCATTTTGAAGAGGCGAAACCCCTTCGCATACCATCCGCGTGCAAGGGTGACGGTCTTGTCGAGGTCGGCGATGGGAATGGTGATATCCGTTTCCCGTGCCTGCACATCCACGCTGCCCCACAGTTGCCACATCGGGATGTTCGACGCGTGGCAATGTGCGTCGATGAGGGCGGTTTCGAGACCACAACGCGCCGCCGGATGAATGCGCGCCTGTTCGGATAACATGCGACCAAGTTTTTGATAGTTTGCGGCTGAATGACCGAGGACGGCTGTGCTGAGTCGGCGGAGTGTACTCAGGCAGCTCTCGCGAGTCTCTCCTCCGACTTCAGGAAACGGCGCCGCTTCCCCATAACCCTGTGCGCCATTGGTCAACGTGACTCTCAGGAACACGTTCTCTGCAACCGTTCGTGCGCCGGTGGCGACGACAAAGGGGTCGGTGATGGAAATATCCACTGGCCAGAATTCCACCTTGCGTATGGCGTCTGACATGTCGTTCATTGGAAAGGAAAGGGCCTGCTTCTTAGTGTGTGATAAATGTCAGCCGAATGGGCACGTGAATCTTCGGGTCTGGGTACTCGGCAATGGAAGGAGACGAAGGTGCAAATCGGTTAGATTGGCTCACCCATATCGATCATTTTTCCAAGGAAATCCGCTGTTCGAGTAGCCCCGCACTTCCCAGAACCCCTTTGCATCCTTATCCGAAAAGGTAATTTCTTTCACCCACTTGGCACCCTTCCAAGCATAGCGCTTCGGGATAATCATGCGAACCGGTCCTCCGTGTTCTTTCGTGAGGGGTCTGCCGTTCCATTTATACGTCAGGAGCACATCCTGATCGTCGCAGGCTTCAAGCGGTAAATTGGTGGTGTAGTCGTCGAATGATTTGAAGAGGACAAATTTTGCCGAAGGCAGCGGCTTCACCACCGCCATAATGTGTTTGAAACTGACCCCTTCCCACTCATTGTCGAACCGGCTCCAGCTTGTCACACAGTGGAAGTCTGAGACGTCTTTGAACTGGGGCTGGGCGAGAAAATCTTCCCAGGTCCATGTCATGGGGTGAGCCACAGATCCGCCGATGGTGAGTGTCCACTCCGAAAGTGGAATGTCAGGCTTTTGACCGAGATCGAGCACAGGCCAGGTCTCGACGAGATGTTGCCCCGGCGGCAGGCGAGCATCTCCTTCGTAAAACACTTCCCGTTCTTCACCGCCGCGCCGGGCCTTCGCCCACTGTTCCTTCGTCTTGGTTAACCGGCTAGATTCATCCATCTGTTGGCCTCCACGTACAGAGTAGGGCAAAAGGCCATGTCTTACAAGTATGAAGCACCGGGATAGAGGATAGACAACGTTGTCTAACTCGTTACAATGCTTAGTAATTCGCCAGACCTGCTACACTTGCAGAAACCCACAGATCGGGAGGGATATGAGTCGGAATTTCTTAGGCCTTGTTGTATTCGGAACGGTCTGTTCCGTGGCCGTCGTTGCCGTGACGGTCGGACAGGCGATTGCGGCGACGAAAAAAGCCAAAGAGTCGGCTCCGGTTGTCGCAGCTACGCCTCTCAAGCAGCAATCCGAACAAGGGCATAACCCGTCGAACCAGCGTGTCAAGAAGAGCTCCAAACCTGTTACCACGGAGCACCAACCGGAGGCGATTCAGAAGGAGGCCAAACCGGTACCGGCTGAGCTCAAGCCGATGAGTTCGGTGAGTCCGAAAAGCCCTCGGCGCATGAAAGTTCATAGGAAGAGAATAACGCCGAAAGCCGTCGTACAGCCACGAACCGATCTCATGTACCACGGTATGTTTGAAAGCCCGCAGCGCTACAATCCTCGCCGAAATTATCTTGGTGCAGGCGTTCTGGATCCCCACAATCCTGAATTGACCCACGACCACTTTCAAGAACTCGATCGCAACCAGGATGGGCAGATTGATCCAGTTGAACGGACGTTCGGTCGGCCCGATATGGATCGCGATCTCCACGATCGCCGGCCACGCTAGCCGCCTCTGCCACCTCCTTCGGTTCTCTGCACCCGATCACCTACTTACGTCATAGACTTCGATCAAGCGTATGTGTGCGACAGGGTATGGGTGCGGTAAGGCCGGGGACTTCAGGCAACTCATGAGGTGGTCGCCCGCGTTGACAGCCAGAAAAGGAGTCCCCATGATACGCACGCAACGTATCATGATGAACGACATGCCGACTTCTGAAGCAAAGAGCGGGCTGAGTGCCGGGAAAATTGCAGTGGTCCTCGCGATCGGAGTTGCGGTGGCCGCGTTCTTCTACTTCGACCTGGGCCGCTTTCTCTCCTTGCAGGCTCTAAAGGACAATCGCGATGACCTATTGTCGTTCACCGAAACACATGCTGCCGCAGCTGCAGCGTTGTTCGTGTTGACCTATGTGGCCGTGACGGGGCTCTCGCTTCCCGGCGCCGTGATTCTGACATTGGCAGGCGGATTTCTCTTCGGGGCTGTGTGGGGTACGCTTTTCGTCAATCTGGGGGCGACGACGGGCGCGACGCTCGCGTTTCTCGCATCCCGCTATTTGCTGCGCGATTGGGTGGAACGAAAGTTTGGGAAGTGGCTGGGTCCGGTTCAGCAAGGTTTCGCGCAGAACGCGTTCAGTTATCTGATGACCCTCCGGCTGATTCCGCTCTTTCCGTTCTTTGTGGTGAATCTGGTATCAGGCCTGACCCGAGTGAACATCGGCGCGTACGTAGCCGCTACGGCACTTGGGATTATCCCGGGTTCCTTCGTCTATGCCTATGCAGGCCGGCAACTTGGTACGATCAATTCGTTGAAAGACATTGCTTCTCCCGGAGTGATCGGGGCATTTGTGTTGCTGGGGCTTCTGGCGCTTGTGCCGAGCCTGTATAAGAAGTGGTCTGGGAAACCAGCATGACCTCGATGACGTGAAATGTGAGACGTGAAAAGTGAAAGGTAGACGGAAGCAAAGTCAGTGGTACGATGATCCACCATTCGGAAGGGGCAGTGGCCATGCCTCATCGTGAAGAAAGTCTCGTGCTGCCGAACGACGAACATAACCGCACGCTCGTCAGCAACGTGCATCCCTTGAACTGGGTCAATCCCGAACCGGCTGGCCGCTACAATATTGTGGTCATTGGGGCTGGGACGGCAGGGTTGATCACGGCCGTGATTGCCGCGAGTCTGGGGGCCAAAGTGGCCTTGATCGAAAAACATTTGATGGGGGGCGACTGCTTGAATGTCGGCTGTGTGCCCTCAAAAGGCATCATTCGCGCCGCGCGAGCCTGGGCCAATTTGCGGGATGCGGCTGAGTTCGGCCTGCATATTCCTCCAGGGGTCAAGTACGACTTTGGAGCGGTGATGGCGCGCATGAGAAAACTGCGGGCGCGGATCAGCCACAACGATTCGGTGCATCGTTATGCGAAGTTGGGAGTGGACGTCTACATCGGCAGCGGACGTTTTACCGGCACCGACATCATTCAAGTCGAAGGGCCAGCCGGCAATCGTACCCTCACCTTTGCGAAGGTGGCTGTCTGCACAGGAGCACGGGCGTCGGTGCCTTCCACGCCCGGATTGAAAGAGGCGGGCTATCTCACGAATGAAACGGTGTTCTCGTTGACGGAACTGCCGCAACGCATTGGGGTCATCGGCGCCGGCCCTATCGGGTGCGAGTTGGCGCAATCGTTTGCCCGCTTCGGGAGCCAGGTCACCCTCATTGAAGCGTTTCACGGTATCCTGCCGAGGGAAGACCGTGACGCAGCTGAAATCGTCGAGCAGCAGATGTTACGTGATGGTGTGAAACTGCTCTGCTGTGGGAAGGGTCTCAAGGTCGACAGGACTGAGAGCGGTAAGCGGCTCACAGTCGAATCACATGGCCAGCAGTGCGATGTGGCGGTCGACGAGATTCTGGTCGGCGCCGGCCGCACCCCGAATGTCGAGGGAATCGGGTTGGAAACAATCGGGATCGAGTACGATGAGCACGGGGTCAAGGTGAACGAGCGGCTGCAGACCACGAATCCCAGAGTTTTTGCGGCAGGCGATGTGTGCTCGCGCTACAAATTTACCCATGCCGCTGATGCCATGGCGCAGATCGTCATTCAGAACGCCCTATTTCCTCATCCCTTCGGTTTTGGCTATGCCAGCGTGGAATCCTTGATCATGCCGTGGTGCACCTTCACAGAGCCGGAAGTCGCGCATGTCGGAATGTATGAGAAGGAGGCGCAGGAAAAGGGTATCGAAGTCGAAACCTACACGTACAAGCTCGACGAAGTCGATCGCGCGATTCTCGATGGCGAAGACGAAGGATTCGCGAGAATTCACATTCAAAAGGGCACGGATAAGATTGTCGGCGCGACGATCGTAGCGGCCCACGCCGGCGACATGATCAGCGAGTTGTCCGTTGCGATAAAAGCCGGCGCCGGCGCGAAGGCGATCGCCGGGACGATCCATCCCTATCCGACGCAAGCCGAGGTGAATAAGAAGGTCGTGAACCTGTGGCGCAAGGCGCACTTCACCCCGCGCACGAAGGCGTTGTTGATGAAGTTGTTCGTATGGATGCGGCGATAGTGACTCACAGAGTATGACACAGGGTTGGATGTTACATGCCGCGGGGTTTCTGAGCGTGGGGCTCCTGTTGGCTCCGGTATGCGTCTGGGCGCAGAGTGGGGCAGTGCTTGAGGTGGGAAAATTCTCAGCCAGTCAGGTCGGGCAGGGGTTGCCCGATGGGTGGAAGCCGCTCACCTTTAAGAAGATACCCAAACATACTTCCTATGAAGTAGTGAAGGATGGAGGTATGACGATCGTGAAGGCGGTGAGCGAGGCTTCGGCTTCCGGCCTGATCAAGCCCGTATCGATCGATCCTAAAGAATTTCCGATCGTTCGCTGGCGTTGGAAAATCGACAATGTACTCCAGCGTAGCAACGTGGCGATCAAAGAAGGCGACGACTTTCCGGCCCGGCTCTACATCACCTTTGAGTACGATCCTGACAGAGTCAGTTTCGGCAAAAAGCTCAAGTTCAAAGCCGGGCAGGCGCTGTTCGGTGACATTCCCATAGCAGCCTTAAACTATATCTGGGAAACGAAGACGCCTGTCGGCACGATCGTCGATAATGCCTATACCGACTTTGCCAAGATGGTGGTGGTCGAGAGCGGCGCTCAGAAAGTGGGTATGTGGATCGACGAAGAGCGGAATATTTACGAAGACTATAAGCAGGCGTTTGGAGAGGAGCCGCCGATGATCAACGGTGTCGCGATTATGAGCGATACGGACAACACCAAGGAACAGGCTACGGCCTATTACGGCGACATTAGCTTTCAGAAATCGGTCAAGGTATCGACTCAATGACTTGTGCCGTGTGATGACACGTAATGAACGGGCCGGCCTGTTCAGGGCCGGCCCGTTCATGGACACCACCGCGCGTGAGGCGGGTGCGCGGATTCGAATTGTTGGTTACTGAATGGAATTCGCGAAGCCGCCTCGCGTAATCTCAGCGCGGACGGTGTCCCCGATCTTTTTCTTGTGAATGTATTTCGTGCCTTGCCCGACGCGCAGCTTGACTTGATTGCCTTCATAGTCTTCCACGGTGTAGATATCGCCGTGGACATTCTTCACGGTTCCACCGATGGTTTTCCAGGCCGGGCCTGGCTGGGAGTCTTGGTAAGTGGTCTTTGACACATCGCTTTGTTCAGGGATATGACCGGCTGTTTCAGCCTCTGCCTTTGCGGACGAATGGCTGGGGTTCTTGCTTTTGGAGTCTTTGGCCAGGGCCGGGGTCATCGCCAACACCACAATGGCCATGGCGCTCACTAGGACCGGGAGCATCGTCTTTATTGCCTTCTGCATCATGAACCTCCTTGCTAGCGTGAGAGTCAATTTCAACCCAGAATCCCTCAGCAAGGCATGTGCCGTAGTATGGTGCGGGATCGATCAAGAAAGTTCGTAGGTTAGAAGCGCCGGTAAGAACGGGCCCTTCAAATGCCAAAAAACAGAAAAAAAACGGCACAACCTGTCCAAATATGATCGTAGACGCCGATGTGAGCATACGCGATTGCAGCGTACCTTTCCTTGTTTCCGGCCCGTAAATCCATGGAACGGGCGACGGTGTATGGAATGGCCCGGCGTGCAAGGCAGGGTAGCGCATTACCGAGCGGGATGTTGGCGGCGTATCGTTGCCACAGACGTTGGGTCAAGAGGGTCTAACTTCCATGTTTGAGGGAGGGGATGATGAAGAAAAGGCTGCTCGCGGTCAGTGTAATAATCTTGTTCACGACCGGGATAGCCATTGCCGGGATCGACATATCCTTGTTGGATCAGCGGCAGGCGGATCAGCATCACCGGATTGATCAGGGGATCGCCAGTGAGCAACTGAACGAGCAGAAGGAACAGATCGACAAGATGGAGAGGAGGGCAAAGTCCGATGCCATCATGACGGATAGGGAGCGGGCCAGGATTGCCGCGGCGCAGGATCGCGCTGCGCGCCATATCGCGCGAGAGAAGCACGATCGGCAGGGTAAGCGGCGCCGATAATTCGAAGCGGTGAAGAGCGAGGCGGGGCGCTCGGGATCGTATCCTGCGCGCCCCGTCTTGTTGCTGAGGAACTTTGTTCCTCAGCGAGACGGAGATTGCTACAATGGCGTGCCATGAAGCACCCGATACGGCACGTTTTGCTGAACAGAATGCCTGCGCGGCCGCTGCAGCTGTTGAGGCAGGTCGGCCGACTTGCAGACGAGCAAAGTGTGTCTCTTTACCTTGTCGGCGGAGTTGTCCGCGATCTCCTGCTGAAGCGGGAGACTTGGGATCTCGATCTGACGGTAGAAGGAGATGGGATTGCCTTCGCGCGGTTGGTGGCCGACCGGTATGGGGCTGGGCTGGCGGTGTTTGAGCGGTTTGCGACGGCGCGGCTCGCGTTCCCAGACGGGCTCAAGATGGATATCGCGACGACCAGGCGAGAATCCTATGCGCAGCCCGCTCTCCTGCCGATGGTTCAGCCGGCGTCGATCGAAGAGGATCTTTCTCGTCGGGACTTCACGATCAACGCCATGGCGGTTCAGCTCAATCCGCGGCAGTTTGGTCGCCTGCTCGACCCCTGCGAAGGGCAATGCGATCTTCAAGCCCGCACGATCCGCGTATTGCACGCAGGCAGTTTCCAAGACGATCCCACGCGCATCTTCAGGGCGATCCGGTTCGAACAACGGTTCGATTTCCGCCTTGAGCGCACCACCGTGCGCCTGCTCGCGCAAGCCGCCTCCAGGAATCTGATCCAGCGACTCTCCGGCCCTCGATTGCAGAACGAGATCCTATTGCTGTTCGCCGAACGTGACCCGGTGCGCGCGATTGCGCGGCTGGAACAGTTGAATCTGCTTCGCTTTCTCCACCGTCGTCTGTGCTACAGGAAAAACGTCAAGCGAGTGGTCGCTGCCGTTCCCAAGGCGCTTGCCTGGTGGGCGCGTCGATTCCAGGATTCTGCGCTCGACAGGCCGATTGTCTATCTCATGGCCTTGTCGAGCGAGTCCAGCCCAGCCGTGGTGGCCGCGATGATCCGGCGATTAGCGCTTTCACGAGAGCAGGCCAAAAATCTGAGCATGGTCGGACGTCGGCTCGATCGTGCGCTGAAGAGACTCACCGATAAAGGGACTGTATGGCCATCGCAGATATTTCGCCTCTTGGAGGATTTCTCGGGCGAGGCGCTCGTACTATTTTTGGCGAAGCAGCAACGCGCGCAGAATGGGGCGCGATTGGGTTTGCTGAAACGACAGCTTGTGGCATATGGGAAGAACAAGGCTGTCAAGACGGCACTGACGGGGCGGGATCTTCAAGCCATGGGGCTGCAGCCTGGGCCACAGTACAAGACTATCTTGGGAAGACTGTTGGACGCGCGAATTGATGGACTAATCAGGACCGAGGCGGACGAACGTGCGCTTGTAAAGAAACAACTGAGCGCGTTACGCAACTCACTAATTTAGTGACGTAATAGAGAGAGAAACTTCTTTCGGCAACAAGAGTGTCACGTTTGCCTCATGCGTGGGGTCCGGTTGAATGAGGGCAACTAGCGGCACCGGTTGAGGCACCGTCCTCGGCGGCAGGGCCAGTAGAACCGGAAAGTCGAGCA
This sequence comes from Nitrospiraceae bacterium, assembly GCA_035275205.1. Lineage (GTDB taxonomy): Bacteria > Nitrospirota > Nitrospiria > Nitrospirales > Nitrospiraceae > Palsa-1315. The sequence goes on along the minus strand of DATENE010000205.1, from coordinate 4,301 downwards.
GCGGCGACACCGTTGTCAGACTGGCGAGGCGCAGCCGAAAAGCCATCAGAACGTCGCGCAGCCGACTGGTTCGATCTGCTTCGGAGAGGGATTGGTTCGTGACGATTCCCATTTCCCAGAGCGGCCGGGTGATTGTGACAGGAAAGGTGATGCCGAGTTCCAGTGCAGTCGACGTCACGTCGATCAAGGTTCCGGCCTGAATTGCCGCTTCTCGGTCGCGAATAGTTGGAGGCAGAACAGTCTGCTCCATCAACTCTTGTCCATCCACTTGCTTTTGTGGGAGAGGCTCTTGAGGCTGGAGAGGCTCGCTCTGCGCGGAAGGCGTCAGCTCAAGTTCTCCGGCAGTGGAAGGAATAGGACCTGCGACGTCTGTGTGAGGCAAGGCCTTCATGATGCCGTCGTAGACCGCTCGGGCCGAAGCAGACCAGGCCTCATTGAACGGACGGCCTGCGAAGGCCGCGTCGGCGGCTTTTTTCTCGTCATGGGTCAGAGCTTTGGGTGATGGTGTGTGTGTCATGATACACAAGGTAAACCGGTTTGATGGGATGTCAAGGGCTGATGTATATGACGCCGACTCGGAAATGATTATTCCGGCAGCGGTTTGCCCTTGGTCTCCGGCGCAAAGATTAAGACCACCAATCCTACCAGATAGATCAACGCTACCGTGCTGGCAGCTCGGCCGAATGTGCCCAGAGTCATGACAAGCCATCCTGTCAGGAATGGCGAGGCGGAGGCCAGGAGCCGTCCCGCGTTGAAGCAAAATCCGGCGCCGGTGGCACGAAGTCTGGTCGGATAGAGTTCAGGCAGATATATGGGAAATCCGCTAAAGATGCCGTTGTTAAAGAAACCGAGGATCGGTAGCAGCATGAGTACCGCGCTGTAGCTGGTTGGAACGAGAAAGGTGATCGGGAGCATCACGAAACTGCCCACACACATGAAAGCGAAGACAAGCCGGCGTCCGAAGCGATCCGCCAGTGGACCAAAGCCTAGATAGCCGAAGATCGCCCCCGCGTTCAGAGCCATAATGGCGTAGCTCACGTATTGTGTCATGATAGCGGGGTCCTGTCCCTTCAGATCGGGCAGCTCGCGAATGAGTGTCGGGGCCCAGTTCGTCGAACCCCAGAGGCCGAATACGGCTACGAACGCCAAGGCCGAACCCACCAAGGTCCCTCGCCGTAAGTTGCCCTCAAAGATCGCGGAGAGTGGAATGGTCTCTTGCTCATGGGCATGAGTCCAGCGTTCCGGTTCCTTCACCCACCAGCGAACGAATAGGGCCACAAACGCTGGCAGGATGCCGATGAGAAAGAGCCCCCGCCATCCGTACGTTTCTTTGAGTGTGAGATTGAACGTCGCGGCCAGAAAGAACCCGACAGCCCAGGCGGATTGGAGAATCCCCGCAGCCTTCGCTCGTTTTTCTTCCGGCCATGTTTCCGCGACGATCGCCGCGCCGGCCGCCCATTCGCCGCCGATGCCGAGTGCCGTCAGAAATCGATAGATGGCGAGATGCCACCAGGTCTCCGATAATGCTGCGGCTCCGGTGAAGACGGCGTAGATGATGATGGTGGCAATCAAGACCGTGGTCCGGCCAAATCGGTCGGCCAGGATGCCAAATGTAATCCCGCCGATGGCCCAGCCAATGAGAAAAATCGAAAAGATGATACCGCCATACCAGCCGATTTGTTCCGTCGTTGGTGGCCCGCTCGCCGAATGTAGGAGATCGTGTAGCGCCGGGTGGAGAACGACCGCATAGATGGTCGCGTCCATCGCATCGAAGACCCAGCCAAGCCAGGCGACGAAGAGGACGAGCCATTGATAGCGCGTGACGCCCTGTCGCCACGATTGGGTGCTAGTCGGCAAGATACAGTCCTATGATCAAGCCCACGAGACAGACCTGATAAACCAGACAAACCTTCCCGTGCCGCGCCAGGCTAGAGTTGTTCGATAGAGGAGTCAAGGTGAAGCCCGTCGGAGCCTCATGCTATAGTCGCTGCATGGCACAACTCGACTTCTACCGGGTGTTAGGGGTCTCGCGCGACGCGTCCGACGATGCAATCAAGAAGGCCTACCGGAAGCTGGTGTTTCAGCACCATCCTGATCGCAACCCCGATAGCGCTCACGCCGAACCCAAGATCCGTGAGATCAATGCGGCCTACGAAGTCATCGGCGATCCGGAGAAACGTCGGAGTTATGATCGCCTCAATTGGGGAGATGAAACCGCGCGGGATGAAGCGGCCGATCCAGCTGTCATTCTCGACGAGATGGAGAAGAAACTCTTCGATGAAGGGCGAAAGGAAGTCTTCGCGGTCTTGATGAAAGACGTGAAGCGAATCAAAACTGAACTTGCCGTGATTCGTGAGCGGACCGTGGCGGATCAAGGGTACGACACGTTCAAGGAAGAGATCATTCGGGAGCGAGCATCGGAGGTGATGGAGGAGTTGGTCACTGCGGAGATGGAGGGGCGCAAACAGCGGCTCGTCGAAGTGGCGACGGAGATGTTGCTCTCACAAGACGTGGTCAAACGAGGCGATGAGAGAGGCGTGAGATCGCTGCGCGGACAACTTGATGACGTATTCCGCAAAGGACGAATGAAGGGCTTCGCCGCGGCGCTGGAATTGCTTTATGAACGGCGGTAGAAGTGAAACGTATAACGTTTCACGTCTTTGAAAGCGGTCCCGCCACCCACTTCCCCGCCTGCATGACTCCGATAATTCTGCTGCGGTCACGGAGCAGGTCGATGCGACGAAGCGGATTGCCTTCGAACACGAGCAAATCCGCCAGCTTCCCTTTCTCGATCGTTCCCACCTGATCATGAATTCCGATCAATCGCGCGGCAGCGGAAGTCGAGGCGAGAATCGCCTGCATCGGGCTCATTCCGAAAGCGACCATCCGATCGAGTTCCTGGGCGTTCTCGCCGTGGAAGTTAAAGGGCGTCCCCGCATCCGTGCCCATGGCAATCTGGATGCCGTCCCGCAGGGCGTTCTTGAAGCTCACTTGATGGCGCTTCGTCATGGATTTGGCTTTGTCCAAGGCGCTGTCTGGAATGCCACACCCGAGGCGGCAGGCGGCCGTGGTGGCCAGCGCAGAGAGTGTCGGCACCATGAAGACGCCCTGCTGTTTCATCATGGCCGCGGCTTCTTCGTCCATGAGTGTGGCGTGCTCAATCGAATGGGCTCCGGCACGGATGGCATTTTTCATCCCCGATGATCCGTGGGCATGGGCGGCGACTTTCCGCCCACTTCGCTGCGCTTCATCCACGGCGGCCCGGAGTTCCTCCACCGTCATTTGCGCCTGGTCCGGCGAGGTGCCTGGCGTGAGGACGCCGCCTGACGCAATGACTTTAATAACGCCGGCCCCGGCAGCGATTTGCGCCCGCACGACCGAACGGACCTGCTCCGTCCCTTCCACTTCCTGACCGATAAACCGGGCGTGCCCGCCGATCATGCAAATTGCTAGGCCGGCTCCGACAATACGAGGGCCAGGAACGAGTCCTGTGTCGATCGCCTGTTGCAGTGTAAAGATGGAGTGGTCTCGCGAACCCACGTCGCGCACGGTAGTGAAGCCTGCTTCCAAGGTCTGTCTCGCTGCCCGGCTCGATTTGAGTAGGGTCAGAGCGGGCGTCTCTTTGGTGATTGCGTCGACGACATCTGGTTCAGCGCCGAGGCAGAGATGCACGTGACAGTCGATCAAGCCCGGTAATAGCGTGAGTCCCCGGCCATCGATCTTGGCTGCTCCACGTGGGATAGAGAGGTCTCGATCCGATCCGACTGCGGTAATCGTGGTTCCGCGAACAATAACAGTGGTTCGCTCGATCGTCTGCCCGGTCCCATCGATGACGCACACTGAGCGAATGGCAATGGATTTCATCATGGTGCGAGGGCGACGATGTGGCCTATTACACTCCCGGTTTTGTAGCCGCAGCCTTATCCTCAGGGACAGGATACGGTTCCATGTGTTCGGCCAGTGTCAGAGCAAAGAACAAGTACGCGACCATCGCGATAAGAGCAAAGGCCCCGGAGGCGAGCATCCAGAGTGATGATGTCTTCTTCATGCGATCGATGCCTTCTGCCGTCAGGATGCGTTGCGGCTATAGACCCGTGCGGCGGCTTGGAGCGCAACCCCTGGGGTGGAGAGCGCACCGCCGCGGACAAAGATTTCTTCCAGCGCATTGAGCAGGGTCAAGACGTGAGCCTCGGTCGATGATTCACCCATCAAGCCGATGCGCCAGACCTTCCCCTTGAGTGGGCCGAGCCCGCCGCCGATTTCAATGCCATAGGTCGAGAGCAAATTCGTACGTACATCGG
>DATENE010000204.1:0-13407 GCA_035275205.1 Nitrospiraceae bacterium | reverse complement strand
GTACAACACGTTGCATGGGTTGGAAGTGGGCCGTTACACGGTCCGACCGGGTGAATCCGATGAGGAGCACGCCGCGCGATTGGCAATTCAAATCGAACAGATGACCGCCGCCGCGCCGGATCTGATGCTTCTCCAGGAAGTTAATCCTTTGCCGGGCAGAGCACGGATGTATGTAGACGGCTTGAAAAAGTCCGGCCTGGATTATGACGAAGTCCACCAGGTCGACGCCTGCGGGATTCGCCTGATCGGAAATGTAGCTGTCGTTCCGGGATTGAACAACGGGCTGGTTGTTCTGGCGAAAGCTCCCTTGCGGATTCGCAAGCTGGAGGGCCTCAAGCTCAGTGGCGGGCTCGGGGGATGTCAGGATTCCACGGGCGTGCAATTCGGCGAGCTGCGCTATGCCTTGATCGCAGAAGTCGAGAACCCTGCCACCCGGAGAAAAGTTCTGGCCGTCAGCCTGCATCTGCATTCCGGAATCGAGCGGGACGAATACTTCACGCAGCGCATCGTAGTCGGGCAACTTGAGGGGCGGATTCCGAATGAGGGAGAATCCCGCGAAATTCTCGCCGCTCTGGCACAGGACCAGGAGCGGAGGCTCGAAGAATTGCGCACATTGGTGCGGAATTTACAGACACTTCAGACCGAGGGGCATTATGCAGGTGTCGTCGTCGGAGGGGACTTCAACTTCGAACCAGATTCGCCGGAATATCGGGCGCTGCAAGCGGCCGGATTGAAGGACACCTTTCTGCTCTCTCGTCACACAGGTGAACTGTATTCATACAATCCAAAAAATAATCCGGTTGCACAGCATGAGGAAGTGACGTTGCCCCCTGCGCTGAGTTCGATTGTGCAGGCGATGCCTGAAGCAGATCGAGAGAAGATCGTCGCCGGGTATCGGCAAGGCATTGCCATGAGCAGACGTATCGATTTTCTCTTCGTGATGCGATCGGGGCCGGCCGATCCGAATGCCTGTCTCAGGCAGGAGCTATTCGGAACGCCAAGACCTGTTACACTCGACGTGGGATCGGATCATTATGGCGTGCTGGACACGTACACGACAGATGGAAGCGATTGTTGATGCTGGTATTGCCGTTCCTGACGGACTAACTCGCCGGCGATCGAAACGACGGGCTGCATTGTTCAACTCTAAGGAGGCACTGATGCGCATCTGGCGTACTACTCTCTGTGTGGCGATGGTGTTGTTCTGGGCCCAGGCCTGTACGACCATCGATGTGAAAACGGACTTCGATCCCTCGACGGACTTCACCCGGTTCCACACGTTCGCGTTTGCGGGTCTGACGGATATCACCAAAACCGGCCTCCTCGATAATTCTCTTACGCGTAAACGGATTGAGGCAGCCGTGTCGAGAGAACTCACAAAGAAGGGACTTCGTGAAGTGAAAATGGACGACCGCCCGGATATCCTGGTCCACTACTGGCTCGGCACGAAAGACAAGCAACGGGTGCAAGGGACAAGCGGACCGAGCGCCGGGTACTACGGCGGGGGATACTACGGCGGGGGATACGGATGGGGAGCCAGTTACAGCAATGTCACGACCTATGAGTATACGGAGGGGACGCTCATTCTGGATCTGGTCGAGCCGGTAAAAAAGGAACTGCAGTGGCGCGCGATCATGGTTGCGATTTTAGCGGATACGGCTCAAGAAAATATCGAACTGGGTAACCAGGCGATCGTCAAGGCGTTCGAGCACTATCCACCCAAGAAGAAGGAGCCATAACACCCGCGAGCAGGTCGCACGACCTCACGGTCACGTAGATGTTGAGCGTGGCGTTATGGGGAAGAAAACGGCAAAGGGCCGGCTATCCTTCGAGTTCTTTGAGGCGTGTACGTGCGTGCTCGATCCGTTGATGTGTGTCGGGGGCATCCTGTTCCCGATGAAGATATTCTTGAAGGGCTTTCACGGCTTCCTGGCGCTGTCCCTTCTGCGCCAATGCTTCGCCGAGCGCATAGTAGCCGGTGGTGTAATCCGGTCTCTTGGTCACCAGCGTCCGGTACTGCTCAATCGCGCCGTCCAGATCGCCTTTGGATTGTAGCGCTACGCCAAGGTTATACCGTGCGCGCGCTCGTTCAGGTTGAAACACGAGCACGGTTCGATAGACACCGATGGCTTCCTCCAAATCTCCCTTGGCTTGCAGCGCCGCACCGAGGTTATTGAACGCGGCGGCGTTGGTCGGCTGATCCCGGATGACAATCCGGTATTCCGCAATGGCTGCGTCAAGGTCTCCCTTGTCTTGGAGCGCGTTTCCCAGGCCGAAATGGGCCTCGGCATGATCCGGTTTGAGGCGGATGGTTTCGCGAAATTCTCCGATCGCCGCGTCCAGATCTCCCTTGTCTTGGAGCGCTGTTCCCAGATTGAAGTGCGCCTTGACGTGATCGGGTTTCAGTCCGACTGTGGTGCGATATTCCGCAATGGCGCCGTCCAGGTCGCCTTTGGCCTGCAATGCAATTCCGAGGTTGTTATGGGCTCCCATGTGATCGGGTTGGAGGCGAATGACGGCGCGATATTCGGTAATCGCGGCCTCAAGTTCATTCTTGGTCTGGAGGGCGATTCCGAGGTTGTATCGGCCGCTGACGTGATCGGGATTCAATCGGACTGCTTCACGATATTGCTGAATGGCGCCGTCCAGATTGCCTTGCTTGTGGAGTACGATGCCTAGATTGTTGTGAGCATTCGCGTCGTCAGGTTGCAACCGGATCGCTTCACGATATTCCGCGACGGCGCCGTCCAGATCGCCTTTGGTGTTCAGGGTGATTGCCAGGTTGTAGTGCACCAGGCCGTTCTCGGGATTGATGCGTAGGGCGGTCCGATAGGCCTCGATCGCGGCGTCGATGTTTCCTTTCGACTTCAGCGCGTTTCCAAGGTTGCCGTACGCATGGGCGTCGTTCGGCCTGAGTTCTAGGACCGACCGGTACTGGGCGATCGCGCCATCGAAATCGCCCTTGGCCTGCAGTGCCACGCCGAGATTGTAGATGGCCTCGGGGAAATCGGCTTTTAGTTTGATCGCCCGGCGATAGTTCTCGATGGCTCCGTCGACGTCGCCCTTTTCCTGGAGCACGATTCCCATGTCGTTGTAGTCATTGGCGTCCATCTGCAAGGCGATGGAGCGATCGGGCAAACACAGCACGAACGATAGCAGCACCCCGATCATCAGTTTCGCATGGGGCGAGAGATGTGAATGGAGGGTCATTGTGACATCCTGATATTGACGAGAAAAGTGACAACCCACAAGCCTCGCGTACAGCGCCTATTTCATCGGAAGGATACAACGAACCGCGAGGCAAAAGCATTATGGACGGCCCAACCTCGCTGAGTACCTTGAGGATCGCTCACTCAGATGATATGCATAGCCCTTCTTGTAGCCGCCTATTGCCAGCACAGGGGCGGACTAAGGCATTCTCATCCCGATGGTGCCCAACGCGAGACCGGTCACATGATCCATCTCTGTCCGATGCGCGTGAGTCTATGACAGAAAAGACCGATCATCTTGTGCAGGGCCGCGCCGAACTTTCACGGTCTGTGTGGCTACTTTGTCTTGCCCTTGCCTTCGCGTTTTTCATTCCGGCGCTGGATGCCCCCGGGGCCTCTGCCCAGGAGTTACAATTGGATTTGCCAGAAGAGTCCGGACCTGTTCGCGTGCAGCCGGCCAAACCGGTTCCCGCACCGTCACCTCAACAGCCGGCTATTCACGCGCAGCCCGACTCGCCCGTCGAGACACCACAGACAGAATCGAAGCGACGGCCGCTTCACGAGGCATTGCGGACAATGTCCACTCGTCTTCTCAATGTCGTAACCGCGGACAACGGACAGAACGGCACGGCCATCGTCGGTCGAGCGCAGCTCTCCGGCGAGTTCCGTGAGAGGCGGGACGGCAGTGTTCAGTTCCAGACTGTAGCGAGAGGGGATCTCCCGCTTGGGGAGAGAGTGCTGTTCCGGGCAGACCTCCCGTTTTCATGGTATGACCCGCGCTCGTCCGGGAGCACCTCGGTGACGGATTTCGGCGACTTCAGTATGAGGCTCGGTGGGCAGGTGTGGCGCACGCCTGGACTTACCCTTTTGGCTGGAAGCGATGTCATTTTCCCGACGGCCGGCAGTTCAGCGCTTGGTCGTGGGAAATATCAAATCGGTCCCGGAATTGCTGCATCTGTCCCGGTGCCGGAACTTAACTCGGTTGTCTTCCCAGCCTTGCAACACACCGTGTCGGTGGGAGGAGATCCGAACCGAGCCGACGTTAATTACACGAAATTGAGCACATCCTTCGATACTCCCTGGTTGAATAATCAATGGTGGACCAGCTTCGAGCCAAACCTGTTCATCGATTGGACTCAGAAAGGTAAGACGGCTCTGAATCTGGAATTCGAAGTGGGGAAGCGGCTGGGAGAGCATTTCCGCACATGGATTCGTCCTGCCGTGGGGCTCTGGGGCACCGGCGTCCCCGGCTCGTATGACTGGTTCACCCAGGTCGGCATTCGATATATTTTCTAACGGCGACAGACCTATCTTGTTGTTCGAGGTTCTCGATTCCGGGCCATGCGTTGTCGATCGCTCTCGTGGTCTCGGTCTGACCACTCGGAACTGTGCCGGCATAGGGTGTCCGATGGCCGATCGTTGGCGCGAACCTGGACGACACATCAGAGACATGCTATTTTCTGGCAGATTCGTCCGTGCACGACACGGGTGTCGAGTGTGAGGAGCCGTCATGGCCTACCTTCGATATTCGAAAGACTGTGAATGGCACGTCTTCGAGGAGCGCAAGACGGGCGAGTCCGAGAATCGTCTTGCCGTGTGGCATAAGGATCATGAGGCCGAGGGCGCGTCGTTTACTGCCTGTATGATTCAGAAAATGCTGGAGTTGGAAGAGTACTCCAGCATTCCCGGATACCAACCCCGCCATAAACGCATGCTCCGTCAAGCGTTCGAAGCCTGGCTGAGCGAACAATCCAGTGAGGAGATCTAAGGTTGGCTTCGTCTCATCAGCTTATCCGTGCACGTTCTTGGGAGGAATGCCATGAAGAGGCTTCAGCGGGTATTGGGCGTCTCGGATGTAGAGGCTTGTTCGAAGAACGTGGGATGAAAGGGATGCTCAGTGATGAAGAAGATGAAGAAACGGAGTGGGAAGTGGTTATGCCCTTGAGCGGTCAAAAAATCCCGACCAGGCTGTTTTTCTATTGACTCTTAGGGTTCATAATCGTAATCTTCGCCCGATCATTCCTTCTTGTGTTCCTCCTCTGGTTACGTCTGCTGGGTTCATGTAGATCCGATGCCGCGCACGCAGCCGAATGGTCTCTAGGGCTGTAGGAGGATGTTGCAATGAAACCTGCCGGATGGTTTCTGCCGAGTCTCCTCGTTCTCTCGATCCTCGTAGTCGCACTGGCTGCCTGCTCTCCCTTTACACACAAAGAGGCGGAGACGTCCGTGCCGAAGCAGGCCTTGCCGGCCAAACCGCCGATGGTATCGAAACTGGAATTGGTTCAGTCGTCTAACGGTGCGCGCCTGACGCCGAAGGGCGATACCGTCTCTGCCGCAGCCACCGTGCAGAAGACGGCGGTGGATGAGATTCGTGAGAGTTCGCCGGTCGTTCAAGCGGCTGAACGACATCCTCAAGTCCTGGAAAAACTCGGTCGACGGTATTTTTTTATCAGCGCGGAGCCCGCGAAAGCGAAAGACCAATTCTGCCCATCGGCATTGCTCAGCGCGACCGGGCAGGCGGCGGCGACACCGGCGCTGACACGTCTCACCTATTATAGCTACAGCAATACGACGGCGGTGTTTGTCTGTATGAATGCGCAGACATTCGTCAGTCTGCCGACTGTGCCTAAGGACTATCAGCCACCGGAAAGCGATCGCGAAGAGGCAGAGGCTATTCGTGTCGCTCGGCTGGATGCCAGAATTCAGGACAAGGTCAAGGATCTGAAGGCTCGCGCCATACTGACGGACCCGGAATGGCGATTGTGGTGGGGAAATCAGGAAGGATACGGGCACCGGGTGTTTTATGTCACCTTCGAGCGGGACGGGTCTGGAGATCCGCAGTTCTGGGCCGTGGTCGATCTGACCGAAGAAGTCGATCAGGACAAGGTGCGTCAAGCCGGAGCTGAACCCGCACGGTAAGGAAAGGAGTGCCTCACATGCGCATGGCTCTCGTTGCAGTCTGCTTGTGTGCAGCTATGGGTATGGCCGCTCCGGCCTTTGCCGAGCCTCAATCAGGGACCATCACATGGGAGAAGTGGTCGTTTGAGTGGGAGGTCTACGGCAACCAAAGCCTGGTGCTGTCCGACGTGAAGTACGACGGCGAGCTGGTCCTTTCCAAGGCCAGCTTACCCGTCATTAAAGTGAAGTATGAAAGGGAGTGGCCTTGGTACCATCCGTACAGTTGGTTTGGGATCGGGCGATCGACTGGTCGCTGCGGTCCTTTTCAAGACCGGATCACGTGGAAGCACTTGGACCCACTGCCGTCCTGCGGAAACTCGAAAGTCTGTGTGCAGACGTACAACAGCGGTGGCGTCAAGTGGCTGGAAGTCGGAGTCTATGCGAGGATCGGCGAGTACCATCTCTATCATGCCTGGTATCTGAACGAGCAGGGCGAGATTCGCCCGGTGCTGCAGAGCCGCGGCCTATCGTGCAATACGACCCACCAACACCATCCGTACTGGCGATTCGATTTCGGCATCTCCGGCGAAGATCGAGATCAAGTGTTCGAGTATACGGATGGACTGGCGAATGAAGGATGGGGGCCTGGGTGGCATAAGTACACCACTGAAGTGAATGCTGTGAAAGATCCGCCCAAGCATCGACAGTGGTTCGTCCGTGACAGCCAGACCGGCCACGGTTTGTGGGTGTTGCCGGGCGATGGCTACGCCCCCTTGATGAACGACGGGGAACCGCAATCCTGCTTCTCCAAACAAGATGTGGGTGTGCGGCGCTATCACGCAGAAGAAGATACGGGATGGATGTTCGGGGCGCGAGGAGACCTGGGTTACCTAGGCGGAGAAAGCGTCCAAGAAAAAGACGTCGTGTTCTGGTATATCGCGCATCTTCCACATGACGCCGCATTGGGTCCTGCGGCTTGGTTGACGGTTGGACCGGTGCTGAAGGTTCAGCGTTAGGTCCTCCATACGCATCTATTGGAGGGACGATCATACAGCTTGCTGTGGCGATTCCTATGCGAACTCAAAAGTGGCGGGAGTCTTTTCTCGCCCGCCAGGGTAATGAAGACTCCCGACCCTTTTGTCCCGTTGTAATTATTCCAACGGCGGAACCACGCCGGCAAATTTTAAGAGATCGGTGATACGAAAGTCTCCCGGTGTTGCAGACGGCAGCACCGGCGTCCACCTCGGCCGCGAGGCCAGATAGGACGTTTCATCGGCCTTCAGCAGGCCAATAAACACTTCACCGACAATTCTGCCTCCCACCGGACCTAATCGGAGACCGTCCTCCATGAGTTCCGCCTCCTTTAATATGTAGAACCAGAGCGGCGTACTCCTCTCCATATCGTAGGGCCTCAGCATATCCAACTGTGTAGGTGTCAATGCTGGAACGCCCATTCTCCGGGCGATCGCCTGGCCGGACGGTATTCCGAAATTGACGTGACGCATGAGGTTCCGCGAGGCCAAGGATTGTACCCCGTCGGACGGCAGACCCGGAGCAGGTCCGCGCGACCCCGGAAGCAACATCACCACGCTGGAGAGTTTGCCGTCGATCTTTTTGTTAGGACGGAAATTGCCATCGCCGAAATCGAAGAACGTTTGCCAGTCGACGAACCGACGCGGCGCGCGCTTCCCGCCACGCAGATCGATTGGATCAGGGAGGTTGGGATCCTGAGTATCGTCGAAGATGAACGCAAAGAACGGCGCTGCCGGCGTGACGGTGGGGCCGAAGTTGAGACGATAGCTCGGCCGAATTTGTGAATGTCCGAAGCGGTAGGCTGCCACCGAAAATTCAATCGGAAGCTTCGGATCCTTCGAGCGTCGGCCCCGCCCATTATCTGAATCTTCGTCTATCCGATAGTAGCGGAGTCCTTTTTTGAGAATCTCATCGACACGTTCTTGTCCAATCGTCATGGGCAGAAATTCGTGGAGAATGATCCACTGATAGTGCCAGCGGACTTGGCGTTGGGCCAGCTTGAAAATCCGCTCGGCCGATTCGTCGGCGGAAGCGGGATCCTTACGCAGGTGGTCGATCACCGCATTGTGGAATCGCAACATTGCCATATGGAGTTGAGCAAGGATCACATGTTCGTCGTTCCGGCTATCTCCGAGAATCGCAACATTATTTGGATCGCGCGGCAAGTCGTAGCGGACCACTCCTTTGCGGGAGACGTTCTCTGAACCAGGTATTGTTTCCACGCGCAGCTTGATCTCACCCGAACTCAAGTCATACAACTCCGGTGATCCCTCCGGTCCTTCGCCATACACACTATCCAGGTCGAACGCAGCTGTCCGAAAGTTTATTGTCTTCGCGGGGTTGCTACGTTCGAGCAAAGCGGATCTCGGGTCAAGCGTGATATCGTGATCCAGGAACTGACCAAAGAATGTCACGCCGGCCGTCATGCTTGGATTGTCGGGATTGTTCGGACTGAACACCGCGGGATTGACGATCGACTGAATGGGATCGGTCAGGTTATCCAACGCATCGATGGGGCCACCTTTTTCGCCCAGCTTCTTGGCCTGATCACGCGCGGTATCGGTTGGCGAGGTGTAGGGCGGCAAATCAGGAAACATGCGCGTAAAAGAATTGTCCGGCGATTGCTGTCGGTCCCGCATGCCTGGAAGGTGCAGGTTGTTTTTCCCGTCAGCGTAAGCCGGAGTGAGGCCGAGGAGAGCTGTGGAACACAGCACTCCTGCGACTCCAGCTGTCAGGAATTTCTTGCGACGATGAGACATGGTGTCCTCCCTGTTGGTGTTATTGGTGCTACAGGTGTTCGAGTTCCAGGATTCAGTAGGTGTTTTCCTGACAACAACAAGCACGTAACACGTAATACAAGACGGCTTGAGCAAGAACTGAACCGAAAATACTTCCATTTCATCGAATTCTTATCCGAGCGAAACAAATGAAGAATATTTTTTTGGGCCTGTTCTCGAAAGCAGACTGTATGCGAATGCGGACGTATGTGAGGGAGTCCATTCTTACTATGCAAAATCCAACATGGCTTCTCACGCCAGCGAAACATTCAACCGACATTATTCAAAAACGCGCGTGCTGTAATCGCCAACGTCTTATTCAAGCGAGACGAGCGAGACTGGAGGAAACGCGCGACTGAAAGGGGCAGCGCTCACACATCACACCAGTCGCGTTTCTTGCGCGCCACTCCACCCATTTCGCGATGAACCGTCATGAATAGTGCGGGCCGCCTTCTTAAGCGGGTCTAGACTCTAATTTCGGGCGGACTGTACCGAATGATCCACCTTGCAAAGCCACGACAGGTGAGATTTCAGGACTGGGTCTATGGCGTAATTGATTTGGGCTGCCGATGCGGCAGTAGCAACCGTGCAGAGATCGCGAGAGTGTCTCCGCTATTCTTGAGAGCTATCAGCGGTAGTGTGTAGGAATTCCCTTACGGCAGTATGGCATAGGCTACAGTAGTAAGACCCGTTTGAAATCGATGCGATAGCATGACTCTGATCTCAAGGGTGAACTCGTTTCCCTTCGTAGGGATGTGTTTCCTTAGGATTGAGGGGGGCGGCACATTCAAAATACCCCATAATGATGACGCTCTTGATGCGTTCTCTTCCTGCGGTACGGTGATTGCCTTCCTGACTCCATGAAATCCCAGCAAGTTAACAAGTTAAGGTGTGATGAAACTAGAGGTCTAGCATGGCGACGCACACCCTTGAAGAAATACTCTCCCACTCCGTAGCTGTCACACAGCGGGGATGGAACGTAAGAAGTACCAACGTTGACCAAGCATCCGGCGTGACATCGGCTACGACCATCTCTCCGAGACGTCGGCGTGAGGAGCGCATGGACTACCGGCACATGTGTTCGTATGAGGTGCGAGAGGTTATTGAGGAAAAGTCAGTCGTCATCGGGCAGGGAGAGGCCTTCGCAGTCAATCGGAGCACGGAGGGGATGCTTCTCCTCATAGCCATGGCTCCTTACGCGAAGCAGTTGATCGAGGTGCATACCTCTCGATTCGGTTGGGGCCGGACCGTGAATGTCTTTGAAACTCGATGGGCCAAGCCTCTACAGATGGAGTCAGTCGGGAATCTGTACCTGGTTGGATGCAGACGGATATTCGGTCCCTGTCACTACCTGTCGTTCTAGGGGCCTATCCGACATCGGCCTTTCTATCGAGGCGAACGGTCCTCCACCATCCGCGTCGTCCTCGACATGAGAAAATCCTCAACGTATTCCATCGAGTACGCCTCCTGTTTTCAGGCCTGCGGCCTTGCATCTGGCCGCACTTCCTTCGCCTCGTCATGAACGGCACTATCGGATAGTCTCCTAACATCCCACTACGACGGGCAGTCGATCTTTTCTTCGGGATGCAGTTTCTCTTGCAATCATTTTTCCTCGCTTGCCCTCGCTGACTCAGAAGGGTAAAATCGGCTCCCCACTCACCAACATCCATAGGAGGTGCTATGGCCGTCCGCACCACTCCCTCAAAACCACGGGTTTCTCTCGACCGAAGCATCGAGCGGATGCGGAAACAGCTCGCCGAGTTCGCCCCGTTCCTGGGCAAGGGCAAGCCGACGCGCAGCCTGGAAGAATTCGACCTGGAAACCGAACGGCTGATCGAAGAGCTGCTCGGGCAGACTTCAAACTTGCTGCACGCGTATGAGTATGCCGAGCTGGGCGAGGCGGCGGGACTGGTCAACATGACGGACGAGGCGCCTGAAGGCGCAGGCATGGACAGTGATCGGCAAAGCCTGTTGCAGCGCGGCCGCGTGCTGGAGAGTTGCGTGTCGGAATTGGAAGCGCATCGTTCTGCAGCACCGAAGAAATCCAAAATTGGGCGCACACTTATTGGTCCGCAGATCGCGGAACACATGTCCGGCGAGATCCGGAGCGTGTCACACGACGACAGTCTGCGAAAGGCCAGTCAGCTCATGCAGCAGTGGAAGCTCGGGTCTTTGCTTGTCACAAACAGTCAATCGTACGTCGGTGTGATCACTGATTCGGCCTTGGCTCGCGAGGTGGCGGCCAAAGGGCTGGATCCTAATACGACGGTTGTCAAAGCCTGCATGCGGACGCCGGTGGTGGCCATTGAAGGTAGCCGGCCGATTATCGATGCGGTCCGCATGATGAAGGAGCAAGCCACCCGGCATCTGGCCGTGACGCAAGATGAACAGATTATCGGTGTGATATCCGTCTCTAATATTCTGCGGTATTACTCGGGCATTGCGTAGCGATACGTCGCCCGTTGTTCACAAAGCCTGCTCTCGGAGTAGACAACGTATGCCCGTGATAACTGGAAAGCGGAGAGGGCGCATTGCTGATGGCTTGAGGAGTGTGGATTCCACTCTCGCCTCCATCGGCCATATGCCATTCGTTCCTAATCAGAACGGGAGGTGAGAGATGGGGCCAACCAAGGCGATCGTGAAAGAGAACAGGCTTTATGAAGTGGTAGGGGGAAAGCTGATTAAGGACGGGTTCGCTAACCGGCAGGAACTTGAAGACTATGTGAACCATCATTATGTGACGTTGCCGGTGCTCGATAAAGCGGGGAATCCGTGGTTGCTTGAAGGGAAGCCGATATATTGTCTCCGTGGCACGCAGTACGAAACCGTAGACGATCAGAGGGTCCACCTCGCGCGATGTCCGGATTGCGGTGGTATGGGAATCAGGTCAGACGAATTTACGGTTGAGTCGGATTGCATCCGTTGCACGGCCTGCGGGCATGAATTCGATACGCGATTGGAAATGATGGAAACATAATGAGGCGACAGTTTGCTGGTTCTTTACGCTCGCAGAGGGCGCACGACCAAAGTGTGTTCCTTCGAAGCGCGCGGGTAGGGATCCACCAAGCCGCCTCCTTGAAGGAGCAGCGAGCGAGCTAGGAGGGAATATTTAGTGGTCGTTGCATACGTGCAATAGAAGAGACCATACAAGCACCTCGCTGAAAGCAGATAAGAAGGTAGCCGTCGCTCAGACTAATGGAACACTCGCCTTGCTAGTGGATGTGTGAGAACGTTACCTCGGAAGAGCACGCGTTTTTTTGGGATGATTCTTTCCCGGCATTCTCGCCGCCTCTTCCATTACCAGTGACAGTATCCCTTCGGTCCACAAGACGGGCGTTGTGTATGTTGGCAAGATGTGATTCTGCGGTTCTAACCCTCGATTCTATTTCAATTGTCGTGTCCCTCGACGCTGCGCATTCGATGATAGCGTTGCCTGTCGAAGCGCCGTTGTTGAATGTCAGCGATGACCACGGTATCGCCAGGATCGATGGCGCCCCAGGAGATCCACGTGCCTATGAAGAATGGGGCTATGCTGAGCGTGCGTGGTTTTTGGAAAAGCGTCAAGGTTTTACAGGGGTGCTCCGCGCGCTCTTGTGGCCGACGGAAGGCGTCGTCGAAGTCGGGATTCATCAATCGATCTGGGCCGAACGGACACAGAAGCCTCCAGCTGAAGCGTTCAGGTTTCAGATCAGTAAAGCTGGGTATCTGAACTTGCGGTCCTATCTCCGAACCACCATTGCATCGGAAGAGCCTGTGGGGATTGTCGGCAACAGCCGGTTTTGTGTTGCCCGGTCGTCGTACCATCTGTTCCACCATTGTCATCATTATACGGCGAAGGGTTTGCGTGAGGCAGGGTTGCCAATCTCGATGTCGCAAGCCTTGACTCGCGATACTTTTGCCAGGCAACTTCGACGTTTAATGCCGATCTCTTGAGACACACAGGTGGCGGCTGTTCTTTTCGTGTCCCGCAAGAACGTTAATAATAGAGAGACTGGATATAGGGTTCTCGAATTCTACCTGCAGGCCTCTCGATGGAGAATCCTTGGACAGTCGACTGGATGATCTCTTAGAAAGTGGCGATTTCATTGATGACAGCGCCTTTCCGAGAGCCTCATTCTTCGCCAGGGCCTCTCGCCAGGGCCTCTGTGGGGGCATGAGATGGGCCCGGCCATGCCCGGGAGAATTTTGATGTAGGATTGTATTGACACATAGGTTAAAGGGAGTTAGGATTTCATGACAATTGACACTGATGGTTACTGTGGGGGACTTGGGCTGGCAGGACGAATAGAAATAGCTTCATAAACGCAGAGGGGTGAGTCTCAGTTCCGTAATTTACTAAGGAGGTTTAGGTATGGCGAGTTCAACAACATGGGGGGGTAGCGACCGGGGGTACGACATGTCGCTCTGGTACGATTCCAGGCCTCTCAAGATCGGCTGGTTCGCAATGTTGGCGGCGGTGGGCGCCGAGGTCGTGTTTCAGCGCGTCTTCG
>DATENE010000203.1:0-4561 GCA_035275205.1 Nitrospiraceae bacterium | reverse complement strand
GTCATTCCATATTGCAGACGATTCTGCAGAATAACCGGATCGATGACCTCGCCACATTGCACGCAGCGCTGAGCGCTGTGGTCCGACAGATCCTCGCACCACTCGGCGACCATGAGTCCACTGCAACGTGGACAACGATCCCGGTTGTGGATTCTTGCCCAACTTCGATCCTTCACCTCAATCGAATGCTGTTGTGTCGCTGCCAGCGCTATACCCATCGATGCCTCCTTCAGCTGTAGTCTCACACCATTCATAATGATTTGAATGGCAACTCGCGTTCCAGAAGGCTCCTGCTCATCTAGAATCGTCGATGTCGATGAAAAATAGAGGAGACGGGTGATTCTGTTTGGGAAAGTCACTCGCGAAAAAAAGAAGTGCCGAAGACGACCTGCCGAAGTGACGGCACGGTGCCGAAAGGTCGGCACGAGGCTGGAGCATTCATGGGGACTGGTGAGTGGCCTGGCGAATTACAGTTGGCGAGAGATACCGAGCTTCTGCATTTTTGACTGGAGAGTCGTTCGCTTCATTCCAAGCTTGGCAGCAGCCCCGACAGGACCACCGATGATCCATTCTGACTCGCGAAGGGCCTTGAGAATGTGTTCGCGTTCGGCTTGTTCAAGCGTCGTAGTCCCGGAGTTCGTGACGTGACTCGGCGTCCGCTTCAATTCTGTGAGCGACACAACCAGGTCCGACCCCTGAGTAAGAATCACCGCTCGCTCGATAAAGTTCTCCAGCTCTCGCACGTTACCGGGCCAGTGATAGGCTTGGAGCGCTTTCATGGCCTCCGACGGGACCGTCTCGATGCGTTTCTTCATCCGCAGGGCGAATTTCTGGGCAAAGTGCCTAACAAGCAAGGGAATATCCTCCGGACGTTCACGCAGGGGGGGTACCGTGATTGGAAAAACCTTGAGCCGGTAATAGAGGTCACTGCGAAATTTCTGCTCCGCCACCATTTGGCCAAGATCGCGATTGGTTGCGGCAAGTATGCGAACATTGACACGAATCGTTCTGGTGCTCCCCAATCGTTCGAACTCCTGTTCCTGGAGCACCCGGAGCAACTTCACTTGTAACTCCAGCGGAATTTCTCCCACCTCGTCGAGGAAGATCGTCCCGCGATCGGCCAATTCAAACCGGCCGACCTTGGTGGCAATCGCGCCGGTGAATGCACCTCGTTCATGTCCGAAGAGTTCGCTTTCCAGCAGTCCCGTCGGAATCGCAGCGCAATTCAGCTTCACGAGTGTTCGTTCCCGCCTCGTACTGCCATTGTGGAGCGCCCGCGCAACCAGTTCTTTTCCGCTCCCTGTCTCGCCCAAGATCAGGACCGTCGAATCCGTCGCAGCCACGGTCTTGACTTCTTTGAGAACCTGCTTGAGAGCCCGACTGTCCCCGACGATTTCCTCGAAGTTGTACGCGATCTGGATTTCCTCTTCCAGATACAGCTTCTCCTTTGCCAGCTTATCTCTCAGCGATGAGATTTCCTGAAAGGCCATTGAATTCGCAGCGGCAAGCGCGACCTGGGCGCCGATCCGGCTGAGCAGTTTCGCATCGTCGTCAGTGAAGGCATCCTCCCGCATACTGACGACACTCAAGGTGCCGAGCGCTCGCCCATGTGCGACTAGAGGAACGGCGCAGCCGGATTTCAAGCCTGCTGCTGCCCCTCGTTTCATGATCTCCGCAGGAAATTCGGTGAGGCTGAGACTTCGGACCTGAACTGTCTGCTGAGTCGTGAACGCCAACCCTTCCGGGGTTCCTTCCAAAGGAATTGACTCCCCTGCTTCGACAAAGTCTTGATTGCTAGGGAAGTCCAGCGCATGAGCCCGCAACTGGCGTGTCCCAGGATCATAGAGACAAAACGACGCGAAATCGTGCGGGAGCACACGACGGAGGCAGGCGGAGATCGCTTTTAAGAGTTCTCGCAGTTCGAGGTGCGACACGACGGCGTTGTTGATCTCCAGCACCAAGCTGAGCCGATCCCGTTCGTACTCCAGCTGCTGCTGGGCAGATTGTTCGCTCGCCGCGTGTAAGACATTGTCCACGGCGACAGCGACCTGATTTGCCACCTGCTGCATGAAGTTGATCTCCGCCTCCTGATACGTTCTCCGCTGATAGCTCCCAAATCCCATCGCCCCTAGACGACGCTGCGCCGTTGTGAGAGGAACCACCCCGAAAGATTGGACGCCGTTCTCGCGCAGCATGGTCATCAGCTTCGGAAAGCGTCGCTCTTGCCCGATGTCGTTCACGGTCAAAGGCTGTTGGGTTTTCCACACCAGCCCTCCGGGAGACTCGTCGACGGAGAGCTCCAGACCAGGGCTGATCGTGCTGGGTGTCGCGGTCACCAAGAGCCACAGACGCATGACATCGCGCGCGGGCTCATGCAAAACCGCATTGATGTAGTCGAACGGGACGATCTGAGGAAGCCGTTGAGCAAGATCACGAAACAGCTCTTCAAGGTCGCGGTGAGCCGCAATGGATTCGGATACCTCCAGCAGGAGACGTAATCGTTCACGTCCATGGATCAGGTCTTGATGATGGAGGACGTTGTCCACCGCCACAGCGATCTGTTTGGCGACTTGCTGGAGAAATTCCAGGTCTGTTTCACCATAGGCCTCTTTCTGCACACTCAAAAATCCCATCGCCCCAAGCCGCCGCACCGCAGTCGTCAAGGGAACGACGCAAAACGAGTTGACGCCGTCCTGGTTCATGAGTTGAGTGACCTTCGGCCAGCGACGTTCTTCGGCAAGATCGGGAACGAGGACCGGCTGCTGCGTGTGCCAGACCAATCCGTCGGGACTCGCTTCGACCGGCCCTTCATGGCCGCCCACGAGATCGGCCGGCACGTTCGCCTGAATGGTGTGCAATCGCATCGTGTTTTGAACAGGATCGTGTAAAGACAGGGCGACAAAATTCACATGGACGACCCGGGGCAGGCGCTGGGCGAGGTCTCGAAAAAGTTCGTGGAGATCGCGGTGGACGGAAATCGCCTCCGCAACTTCCAGCAAAGCTTGGTACCGCTCCGCCAGCGTCTCACAGGGAGAGGTAGGAAACGTATCCATGGGGGGTCAGTATGGCGTAACAGTATGTAACGGCTCAAGAGGGGGGGGAGGGATAGAGGCTGATGGTCTTCTGTGCTCGCGCAACGCGCGCCCTCAGAAGGGCCTCGTTCGACGGCCGCACTTAGACCAACATGGGTGCCCTTCCCAGGGAGAAGAAGCTAGCAAGCTTGGAGGGATCATCTATTCATGCTCTCAACCACGGCCCGCCAGGCATTCGTAGCCCGGTAGACGGACTTGACCCTATTCACAGCTGTGGTGTTATGCTGACTCGCATAAATGTCGTGATATGCTGCCGGACAGGCAGCAACCAATTGAAGGTCAACGAGATGGCAGGCATTCGGCGAGGCATTCCAAGGTGTCTTATATGGACAGAAAGCCAGACCTCCGCTTCTTACGCGGAGTCTATTTATAGTTGGCCCGCACGGAAATGAAGATCGCGCGCGACTTCTTTGCAAACTCGCCAGAGGATCAGCACTGGTTGCTCCGCAACACCTGGTGCGACACATGCGACGCTGCGGATCTCGGCATGACCGATCCTGCCGAGTACGAGGAAGACGGTCACGTCTTCGTTGAGGGGCGCTGTGCCAAATGCCGCGGTATTGTGCGAAGCGAGGTTATCATTAAAGAGAGAAACCCATGAAGGTGCGGCCCAACAACGCGCTCGCACAGGATTCATAGGCACATGAACGAAGACGGTAATGACATGAGCCCATATCAGGCAGCTGGAGAACTGGCAGGGATCACGAGTCTCGTCGTTGCGTTCTACGCAAACATGGATGCCTTTCCGGAAGCCCGTGTGATCAGGAACATGCACCCCGAGGATTTAACCGAGGCGAGGAAAAAACTCACATACTTTCTCTGCGGAGTGCTCGGCGGCCCCCGGCTGTATATCGATCATTACGGCCCGGTCAACCTCCCAGATTTTCATAGCCGATTCCCAATTGGTTATGCCGAGCGAGACGCTTGGATGTTTTGTATGCAACATGCCATTGCTGTTCAGCCCTATGAGGCGTCATTTAAAGAGTATTTAATGGCTCGATTGTGGATTCCAGCGGAAAGAGTCAGGCTGTTCAATTCGACAAGCATCTAACAACGGCCCGGAGTGGGACGCATTTTCCGCTACTCCCTTCGGACCCCACTTCAAATGGGAAACCTAAGAGGACATTCTGGTTTTTCTGGTGCGTGAGCCGAGCAGCCTTATCGGTCAGGAGCCAGACTCGGACCTCTCCCGAAGAAAGCAGCTGCGAACGGATTACTTTCCGCTGTCGGGGATTTTCACCGGCAACTTGAGCGCCTCACCTTCCTGCGACAAGAGCAACACCAGCAATTTTGCCGATTCCGTCACACTCGCATTTTTGGACACGACATGCGGTTTCTTGGGAGACTCATACCAGCTCTGACCTTTGGAATACGTCATCGGCTGCTCGCCTTCTAGCTGAGTAACCACCGTTCCCTCCAACACGTAGGCGAACACTGAGCCTGGATGGACGTGCGGGTCGGATGCGGCT
>DATENE010000202.1:0-13050 GCA_035275205.1 Nitrospiraceae bacterium | reverse complement strand
CCCACCGATGAATCGTTCGAACTGTCCCTGGTGATAGAGGGCCAGCACGGGCAATGTGCGAATCTCGAGTTCCGCCGGAATCTGGAAGTTTTCCTCGACGTTCATCTTGAGGATGAGTACCGTGCCGATCACATCGGGTTCGAGCTTTTCAAGTTCACGCATCAGTGCTCGACAATTCCCGCACCCCGGTTTCCAAAACTCCACGAGCACCGGTACAGTTGCCTGTTGTACCACCTCGTCGAAATCCCGATCGGTGACGTCACGCATGATGGTCTCGTTGCATCACGACCCACTCACCGGCCCCGCAGCAAATATTTCCTGGTGCAATCGCTCAGCAATCAACCGATATCCGGCGGTCGTCAGATGCAGCCCATCGTTGGAGTACTCGGCCGCAAGCTGCTGAGTCTCGGGTTCCGCCGTGGCGGCGAAGAGGTCGAAGGCCGCCAACCGTTTTGATGCGGCATATCGAAGAATCGACCCGTTCAGTTCGCATCGACGATCCAGATGCTCCGCGAACCATCGCCGTCCCTCCGCACTGCGAAGATCGTCACCCACTCTGATCGACGGAACAGTCACCGGCACCGGCTGGATTCCAGCCGCCGCAGCCAACTCATACATCTTCAGGAGGTTACGCATGATGTCTGCCGGTAACGCGTTCCATCCCAGATCGTTCGTTCCGCCAAGGATGACGACATGTGTCGGTTGGTGATTCAACACAGCTGATCGGAATCGCATCGCCATTTCACCGGTCAGTTCGCCGCAGATTCCGCTGATAGATACGCGCCCAGCAGGCCCTATCAACTCCTGCAGAAATTGCCCATACGGCGTTTCCACGCCTAGGGGGTTATCCGCCGTTGGCGATTGGAACCCTGCCGTGAGGCTGTCCCCGAAACACACGATGTGGTTCACGGCGATCATCATGCCGCAGGAATTCTACCGGCCTGCCCAAAGGTTCACAACGTCTTTGTGGATGACGGAATAAGGAAAGAATTCCTCAACAATCGCCAGAGAAGAGACCTGGCAAAAGCCGCTATTTTCTTGACGATTTTGGACCTCCAGCGTACGAGTAATCATCATGGACGAACCCCTAACCGAGAGCGGTGCACGGCCTATTGCAGCCGCAAAAGAAGCGGACGATCCGGAATTGACCTCGGTCAAACGAGTCCTGACGCTTCTGGACAAGACTGCGAAGTCCACCAGGACGTATGGGTCGACAAACCCTGTGGCGCAGAAGTTCTTCCAGCAGTTGTTCGAAGGACTCACGGCTCACCTGGCGACCTACTCTAAGCTGGCGTTTCTTGTTCAACGATCCGAGCTGTATTTCAACGGAGAAGTGGTCTATCGATCCGAGCAGGACTCGAGTAATGAAAGTGTCGCGTTCAAGCTCTATGCGGATGGCATTCGGGAACTGGCATTCCTAGAAGGTCTTTCTGCTGAAGACCTCTCCTTCTTACTTGATTCACTGTGGGATAGCCTCGACTCCGCAGAAAATGATGATGACATTGTGACTCGTCTTTGGTCCAAAAACCTCTCCACTATTACCTTGGTGACCGCCGAAGAGGTCGCGAAAGCCTCAACTGGAGGAGATGTCTTCTCCCTGCCTGTCGGGGCAGTGACGGAAGAATCGGAATCAAGTTTGCGGGACCTTCTGGATCGGGAGCAGGCTCGTGCCAGAAGGGGGATCGGGGGCGGCTTCGACGACGGTGATGGTTCAGAATCAGGTGACGGGGGAGCACCGGCGCCAGAGGGGAGTGCAGGAGGACCCGGGGGAGGACCCGGGGGGGGAATCGGAGGACCGCCCAACAGGCAAGCGAGCCGATTCAAATCCGGCCACACAGGCTACGAGGTCACTGACCAGGAATTGGCAGAACTGGCGAAAGAGGTTGCGGCTGAGAGTGCCAGAGATAACATGACCTACCTGTTGGATATGCTCACCGCGATCATGGCGTCGGAAAAATGGCCGGCGACCTTGACGAAGTTATTCGACCTTTGGGGAAACATTCTCGACTCATTGACCGCCCAGGGTCGATGGGCCCAGTTGGAGAGCGTACTGGGACTGCTCCATGCCACCGAAGAAGTCAGGCCGGATCTCGCTGCCGATCATAAGAATCAGCTGGCTGCCATACTCAACAACCTTGGCCGACCTGAACGCGTGAAGATGATCGAGACCTACTTGAACAAGACACCGGATGCCGTCACAGGAGCATTGTCTGCCGTTCTGCTGTCGATGACGTCGTCCGCCGTCCCTTCCTTGTGCATGCTCCTGGCAAATCTGGAATCGCCGGCCCATCAGACAATCGTGGCTGAAGCGATTGAGACGCTCGGGAAGGAACAGCCGGATCACATACTTCGCGGTTTGTCCGACCGCCGTCCCCGTTATGTGCGAAACCTCCTGGGCATCCTCCTGAAATGGAACAATCCAAGATTTGCCGATTCGCTTGATAAGCTGGTTCGCTATCCGGACATTCAGGTACGAAAGGACGTCGTGCGAGCGATGGGAATCCTACGTCCCAGCGGGAATGGAGTGAAACTGATCGCCTTCTTGAGTGACGTTGAGGAATCGGTCCGGTATGCGGCACTCAAGCTGCTCCTGACAGGTCAGTATACGGTCCCCTACTCTACTTGGTCACCCCTTGTATCGTCAGAGACATTCATGGATCGAACCCTCGGTGAAAAGCGCGGCGTATTCCAAGCCATGCGTGTAACCTGCAACGATGAAGTGATTCCGTTCTTTGAGGGCCTGATCACGGAACGGTCATGGACCAATCGGAAGAAAAAGGAGGAGCTTGCTGTCCTTGCAGCGGAGGCATTGGGGAAACGTGTGACTCCTGCCGCCCTCGCCCTCCTAGAGCTCGGTCAAAAAAAAGGCGGTGGTCCTGTGCGGCAGGCCTGCACCGCAGCACTGGCCCAAGCCCAACGACAACAACACCTCAAGCAAGCCGCTTCACAATAAGGAAACTTGCCGTGAGTGACATCAAGAGCACAGAAGCATCGGTCGAGGATGAACAAGTCCAGCCGATTCTGACACACGAAAAATCCATATCCCAAAAAATCGCGCGCGGATCGGAAGCCGGAGACATCCTGGACCAGCAAATGGTCATGCTGGGCATCCAGCTGGTCACACAGTTGAACGTCTTGATCAAGACTTCACGCATTTACGATCGCGCCAATGCAGCTCTGGATAAACCTGTCGAGACGATGCTGACGCTGATCAAGACGATGGCGCAAGATCAACCAGCCACACTCCGTCTGCAAAACGATTTTTTGTTTCTCGGGGACAGTCACTTAAAAGTGAACGCGCAGCAGATGGCCGTGGCAACCAGTATTATCGATATCTTGAATGCCTGGAAGATTGGTGGGCTCACCTTCACATTGGCCGTGGAATCGAAGGATCTACGAGAGTTCGCCGCGCTCTTTGTCAGCTTCGATCCGGAAACCAAGACCCTCGAAGACCTTCAGAGGGAAATTACCGCACGAGGGATCACCGGCATTGGACTGGAGGAACAACGTCAGCTCCAAGTCAGAAGAGGGCTGGGAACAAAGAGAAGCACAACCCCAGGGTCAATGGAAAACAAAAGCCCTGAAGGCACCGGAGGTCCGGATCCACACCTACAACGGAGAACGAATGCCAAGAACGGCTATGCCAAAGTGGTCGGATCGGTCGGAACCCTGACGCAATCAACCCGAGAGGGCGGAGCGGTCAGTTTCAAACAAGCACGGCGGGCAATCCAAAATATCATCGATCTCATGGTGGACGATGAAGCCGCAGTCCTCGGCCTTACGACCCTTCGATGCCACGATCAGTATACTCATAACCATTCGGTTAACGTCGCATTGCTCTCCATTGCGTTGGCCAATCGTGTCGGCTATGCCAAAGTCGACCTAGCAGACCTGGGGATGGCGGCGTTGTTTCATGATGTTGGAAAATGTGCGATCTCATTGGATGTCTTGAACAAGCCCGGCGAGTTTACCCAGGAAGAGTGGGACATCATGCGGACTCACCCCACAGAAGGAGTGCTGGTGCTTATCCGATCGCGCGGTTTGGCAAATGTACCAGCGCGAATGGCCGCGGCATCATTTGAGCATCACATGAATCTCGATTTCTCCGGCTATCCTAAACTCACAATCCCTTGGACTCAAAGCCTCTCGAGCCGGATCGTTACGATTGCAGACTGTTACGACGCGATGACTTCTTCTCGTGTCTATCGACGTGAACCCATGTCTCCTTCGAAGGCCTTGAATTTGATGCTGTCAAAATCAGGGAAGTCATTCGACGCGATACTGCTCAAGCTCTTCGTCAACTGTGTCGGCATCTTCCCCATCGGCAGTCTGGTCATGCTGGAGTCGAACGAATTGGCGGTCGTACTTAAGCCGGCTGTAGACAAGACGAATGCCGAACGCCCGTTCGTCAAAGTCATCGCCGATCCCCAGGGGAACCCCGTCGATCAGGGTCATGAACTAGACCTGACCGAGAAAGACGACCTCGGAGATTTCCGGCATAGCGTTATCCGTCTGGTCGACAACACTGAATACAAATTCGACACCAGCCGATACTTCACCTAGCAAGATACACTCTTCAGCGCGCGACGTGAACGATTGGGCACTTACCGCGTTTTGCCCGTCCCGACGGTTTCACATACCTCGCGCAACGTCCCTTGACAGGACCTGGTCCCCCAGTTATTCTCGCATCGGTTACGCCGCTGCATTAATCACCAACAAGGAGCGCGTGTTATGCATATAACGGGAATCCTCTTGGGGCGGATCACTCTCCCCTTGGTCGCCGCAGGCATGTTGTTGCTCACATCTTTTCCGGCTGCCCACGCTAGTGAGGCCTTCAAGATGGGAGTCGTCGATCCTCAGGCTGTTTTAGAAAAGTCAAAAGCAGGCAAGAAGGCATTGGACGGACTGAAGGAATATGTTTCGACCAGACAGAAATTGCTGTCCGGGGATGAAGAGGAGTTGCGCAACACGGAGAAGACGCTCAAGGAGCAAATGGCGAAATTGAGCGACACAGAAAAAAAGGAAAAAGAGACTCAGTTCCGCACAAAAGTCCAGGACTACCAGAAACGCGCGCAGGAATTTAATCAGGAACTGCAGGGGAAGCAGAAGGAATTGGTCGATGAGTACATGAAGAAAATATCCCTGGCCACGAAAACCGTGGCGGAAAAAGGCGGGTTTGCTCTCGTCGTCGATAAGGGCAGCGAACAAACGGTCAAGATCGTGATTTACAATAAAGACACCATCGATTTAACCGAGCAGGTAATCAAGGAATTCGATCGAGTCAATAGTAAGTAACCTTTGAATGCGTTGTCAGACGTGAATGGGACCTCGGCTCTCCGAGGTCCCATCAAGGCTCCATCGGATAGCCCGCATCCCGCCAGCCCTTGATTCCCCCATCCATCGACACCACATTGGCATAGCCCATTTGCTGCAGCGCATCCGCGGCTAAGACCGACCGGTATCCGCCTCCGCAATACAACAGAATGGCCTCCTCTTTATTGGGGATGCGTGTTTCGATATCGCGTTCGATAATCCCCTTTCCAAGATGATAAGCGCCCTTCGCATGGTCCTTCTCAAATTCGTAGTCTTCGCGGACATCGAGAAAGTGCACAACTTCACCCCGATCAAGCCTGGCCTTAGCCTGCGCCACCGTACATTCCTTGACGCGGGCTCGTGCGGCATCGACCAACTTGAGAAAGCCTGCATTATGTTTCATCCTCACTCCTTTCCCTGTCCTGCTCAAAATAAGGCGGTTTGTTCGACCCCTGGCCTGCGAAAGGTGGCAGGAACCGTCTCATCACGCAGCGTTGACAATCCCGCTTTGCGTCTGGAGACTTCGAACAACTGTTCGATCATTGCCCAATAGGGACCTGTGCCACGGTGACGATCAAAGAAAGCCCCTGCACTCATTCCTCCGCTGCGCACATCGCGAATCCGATTCGTAATCTTGGTGATTCGATCTGGAAATGCCGCGGTCATTCGCTCCATGAACACCGGCTCTACAGAGCCGGATAGACGCAGCAGCGTCGCCATCGCCTCGACCGCCCCGGCGTGTTTCGCTCGGGCCAACAGATCAGGCACATCCTCATCGTTGAGACCGGGAATGATTGGAGACAGCGAGATGCCGACAGGAATCCCGGCGTCTGCCAATGTCGCCATCGCCTCGAAACGTTTCCGGCTGGATGGCGCATGAGGTTCGACCTTGCGAGCCACTTCATCGTCTGAAAACGGTATGCTGAAATATACACGAACCGACGCCTCCTGATGCAAGCGACGCAGCACATCCAGATCGCGCAGCACCAGCACCCCTTTTGTGATTATCCCGACCGGATTCCGATACTCAGCACAGACCTCCAGACAGGCTCGCGTCAACTCCAGCGAGGCCTCCAGTGGCTGGTAACAATCGGTGTTTCCAGAAAACAGGATCAATTCACCCTTCCACGAAGGCTTATCGAACGTCCGGCAAAGCAGGATCGCGGCCTCCCGCTTCACGATGATCTTGGACTCGAAGTCAGTCCCGGCGCCAAAGCCCCAGTACTCATGCGTCGGCCTGGCGTAGCAATAGGCGCAGGCATGGAAACAGCCACGATACGGGTTCAGGCTCCATCGAAACGGTAAATCGGGACTCTCGTTCCGACTGAGAATATCACGGGTCGCATCCTCAAACATCTGAAGCTGCACCTGGGAAGCCGGCTCCAAGAGGTCTCGGTGCCGTGATTCAAATGGATTAGGTGGATTGATTACCGTGCGCATTGGGATATGGTCTTCGATCCGTCCGCGCCTGTCAACGGGATACACCACGGCCAGATTGATTGACTAACCCCTACCCCGATGTTAAGTTCCAGCCGCTTTCTGGAAAACTTGGACATGTATGATCTCCGCACGCTCCGCGATAATTTAGAGGCCATCCGGGAGCAGCTTGGCTTCCGTGGCGCCGATGTCCCCTGGGATACAATCCGCACGCTGATCGCACAACGTCGAACCTTAGCGAGCCAGGTCGAGCAGCTCCGCCACGAACTGAAAAAAGGGTCGGACGAGGTTGCTACGCTCAAACGAGAGAAACAGCCGGCGGATTCTTCCGTGGCTGCCATGAAAGCTATTGGCGAACAGATCAAAACCATCGAAAATGATCTACGTGGTGTTGAAGAAACTCTCACCGATCTGAATCTCCGCATCCCAAATCTTCCAAATGCCTCAGTCCCACCAGGGAAAGACGCGAGCAGCAACACGGTAACCCGGCAGTGGGGAGCCCCGCCCAGATTGACCGCACCAGCCAAGAGCCATTGGGATCTCGGCGAAGCGCTCGGCATTCTAGATTTCGACCGGGCGGCAAAAATTACTGGCGCACGATTCGCAGTTCTGACTGGAGTCGGCGCGCGACTCGAACGAGCCCTCATCAATTATATGCTCGACCTTCACACGATGCAGCATGGCTATCGGGAGGTCCTGCCGCCACTTCTCGTCAATAGGTCGAGCATGACCGCGACCGGCCAGTTGCCTAAGTTCGAAGAAGATAGCTTTCGACTGAGAGACGAAGACTATTTCTTGATTCCGACGGCAGAAGTGCCGGTGACGAATCTTCACAGAGACGAGACGCTCACCGAGAGTGCGCTGCCGATTAGATATACGGCCTATACTCCCTGTTTTCGACGCGAAGCAGGATCCTATGGGAAAGACACAAGAGGACTCATTCGCCTCCACCAATTCAACAAAGTGGAGTTGGTCTCGTTTGCAAAACCAGAACAGTCATATGAGGAACTGGAGCGATTGACCGGCCATGCCGAAGCGATCTTGCAGGGACTAGGGCTGCATTACCGAATCGTCACGCTCTGTACCGGCGATATGGGATTCTCCGCAGCGAAGACCTACGACATCGAGGTCTGGCTTCCTTCCCAGAACCAATACCGAGAGATCTCTTCCTGCAGCAACTTTGAAGCATTTCAGGCCAGGCGTGCCAACATCCGATATAAGGTCCACGCCGGGAAGAAGGAGGCGAAAACAGAGTTTGTCCATACCCTCAATGGGTCTGGACTAGCCGTCGGCCGTACGGTCGTAGCTATCCTCGAAAACTATCAGCAACCGGATGGAAGTGTCACGATACCGAAGGTGCTGCATCATTACATGGGCGGGATGGAACAGATCGAGAAAGAATGAGATACTCAAGAGCATTGTCCCGTCACCAAGAGCACTCATACGGGCTCCGGGTTGGGTCAGGGATGGTATGGAGGGGTGACGGAGTGGCCGAACGTGCCAGTCTTGAAAACTGGAGACCTCGCAAGGGGTCCGCGAGTTCAAATCTCGCCCCCTCCGCCAAATTTTCCCGTGTAATTTGTACTTTTTCAGCCGGAGCTGTGGCCAAACTGTGGCTGAAGTCTGTGCAATTCACTGCCCTCGTGTATTGTCATGCGATAGCACGCAATCCATCAGAAGGTAACACCCTACATCTCCCTTCAGGGGATTGACAAAGGAGGGCCTAAGACCTTAGGCTCCCGAACACAACTTCCCCTTAATGGGTTCATATGCGAGAGATCTTCGCCCTCATCGCACTATCCACATTGTTAGTCTCCTGCTCTGGCGGCGGTGGAGGCGATGGGGGTGGGGGTAGTTCAGCCGCCCCCAGTATAACTGTATCTGGCTCAGTCCAAGCTCCTAACGGTCAGATTGCCCTTGAACACTCTCCCGGACTGATAGACCAACTCGACACCCTCTTTTTCTCAAAAGCCTTCGCATCCATCTCTGGCCTGAGCCCAGTTCCAGATGGCACGCAGGTGCAACTTGCTAGATTCAATGCCACCGGCACTAGTTTTACGACTATCGTCTCGACGACAACCACTGGCGGAACCTATTTCTTCAATCTGACGGACCTTGGCCTCCAGCTCTCCAATGATTTATTCCTCCGCGTTGCCAATGGGGCGGTTCAGATGCGGGCTTTCGTTGTTGGTTCAACAGCCAATGTGGATCCCGTCTCGGAAGCAGCAGTTCAAATGGTTATCGACGATTATCTGCTGATTACGCCTGGAGTGACGCTGACCCAATTTACTACGCAAGAATTGAACGATTTGGTGGGGTCAATCAGTGTGCTAGCCATTGCTCGACAAATTGCAGCGGCTGGCAACATAGCTAGCTCAGTCTTGGCGATTAAGGCATCGGCAAAAGCTGACAGCGGCTTCATAGCCTTTTTTAACGCTGCTGCGTCAAATGGTCAGACTTCTCAGGGTCCTGGGGACATCGGTAACTTCTTTCCACTTAACCAAGGAAATATTTGGAAATTTCAAGGTGCCAGGACAGAAACCGGGCAAACAACCACACACTACACCACAACCACCCTCGTCGATGGGGTTAATTCTGTTGGTGGCGTCAATGCATTGGTCATCAAAGAGGATAATCCTGAGAACTCGGGCGTCCCTCAGGAAGATTATTTCTCCAAAAATTCCCATGAAATTTCACAGGTAGGAACCAACGACGCTTCCGACCTACTCACACCACAGCTGATCCCCTACCCCTTGATTCGATTTCCGCTTCAACCAGGATCGACATTTCAACAATTTCATAAAAGAGGAGTCAACGTTGGTGACCTAGAGGGTGATGGAAAGAATGATACCGCTGACATTACTTCTCAAGTTACCGTCGTTGGACCCGAGGCGATTAGTGTTCCAGCCGGAGCGTTTCCGAGTGCTCTAAGAGTGGAATCAGTTATAACGACCACAGTCCACTTCTCCTTTAATGGCTCGCACGGAACCGTATCGCAAAAGAACACGGCCTGGTATGCACCGGAAGTAGGCCCCGTCCGACAGATGCTTGTGACGCAAGGTCCAAGCCTCACGATCTCCAGAGTCGAAGACCTAATAAAATTTATCCCCGCATTCAATTTCAGCCTGGTGACCCCGGGAATATCCCACACATGTGGCATCACGACAGCTGGAAAAGCGTATTGTTGGGGAGAAAATGACTTTGGCGCTCTTGGGAACGGAACAAATGTTACGAGCATTCTGCCTGTTGAGGTTTCTGGGGAACTCACCTTTTCATATATCGGCGCGGGAGCTAATTATTCCTGTGGTTTGACAACTGGCGGCCAGGCGTATTGCTGGGGGAGAGGCGCGGGAGGTCGTCTTGGCAATGGTGGGACCACTGACAGCACCACTCCTGTCACTGTTGCTGGAAATCTAACGTTTATGTCTCTTAGCGTTGCGGGCACTCACACCTGCGGAGTTACCACGACACGTGTCGGGTATTGCTGGGGTGATGATTCAAATGGGGGCCTGGGAAGCGGCATCTTAGTACCGAGCGGGTTTGCCTCTTCTCCCGTGATGGTCTCTGGCGGGGTTCTGTTTAACTCAATTAGCCCTGGATTTGGTAGTACAACTTGTGCGGTCAGCACGACGGGCCAAGGTTATTGTTGGGGTAATGCAGAAGGTGGTGCATTAGGTAACGGCACCTTCCCTGTTGGTCCTACTCCTACACCAACACCTCAACTGGTATCTGGCCCCCTGCCGTTTTTATCGATAACTACAGGATCTGCCTTTTCCTGCGGATTGGTACATATAGGTGAGGCATATTGCTGGGGAACAAACTGGACTGGTCAATTAGGAAATGGTCACATTCCATTCTTGAGTGACATACCCACGCCTGTGAGCGGAGGTCTTACCTTTACCTCTCTGAGCGCAGGGGGTTCACATGTCTGTGGGATCACAGTAAGTGGGGGATCATATTGTTGGGGTGACAACGGTAGTGCACAGCTAGGAACTGGAACGACAATCATGAGCTCTGTACCGATCCCTCTTGGTGGATCCGTTGGATTTGCATCGATCAGAGCAGGTGCTCAGTATACATGCGGAACTGCAAGTGAAAGTGGTCGGCCTTATTGTTGGGGTGATTTCTTTCATGGGAAGTTGGGGTATCCGGGTGGAAATCAAGCTGGAACCGGCATAAATAGTTTGCCTTTCCCTGTCTCCCCCCCACAGTAACAGCAATGACGTATTCGATTCCGCTCTCGTTCGGGTCCAGATACTGGTGTGGCTAAACTGTGGCAGAACTATCGTGTCCGAGCATGTTTAATCGGTTCATCCCCTTCCGTTGAGTCCTCTGTAAGTGTTTGAGAACCAAACAATGAGACTATATTGGAGCCTATAGTTTCTGGTGCTGTAGGGTTTTCAAATCTCGCCCCCTCCGCCATACTTCTTTCCGAGTAATTCCAGCGATTGAGGTGTGAACGGCGGCTTACCTGCGACTTAAGTCTATCGCATCTACACTCGGCGGTGGATGTCAGTACTCGTCCAATTCTTCCGTTTCATCGATCAACTCGGCCGTGATCTCGGTGCTCTCAGGGTCCCACTGAGTCAATGGGATACCCCCGGCTTTCAGGATCGCTTCCTGTTCCGTTCCCGCGGCTATTGTCAAATCATAGTGAATGGTTTGTCGCACCTGAAATGTTTTCATACGGGTACCTTGTAACGCTGATCCATTATTGCTTTCACGCCGCTAAACTAGTCAACGGCCAACCGAAGTTCTCAGATTACCGATTCTCTTACGTCGGTTCAACGCCTCGGGTGACTGATGGATACTAGCATTGAGCACATACCACCGGCTACTGGCCATCGAGAGATACAGTTTTAGAAAAGTTCCCATAACCTGCGTGCCATCTGCATATCCAGGCGAAGGCAAATCAAGACGAGTTGAGGGGCTCTCAAAATCAATTCGGCGGTATCGTGACTATAACCATCCTCCTCCAACCCTCACACACACAATTCAGGGTAAAGCCATACCTCGCACTCAGGATGTTATTCCAGGTTCGCTTGCGCATCCAGGTCCTAGCCTGAGGTGAGATGTTTCCATTTTATATACATCTAGTAAAACATTTAGTTACCACTATAAATAACTGAATGAACTATATAACGTAATTGTTCGACATGAGGTTACTTGCCGATGATTTGCCCCCCTCTTTAGTTCAGGCTCACCTACCTCTACGGTATTTTTATATTTTCTGCGCTGCCGCAATATCACACTCAACAGCGCGCCTCATAGATGTCGGTTCTTGGAGGTGGATCAATGCACAAACAGATCGGGAAGATCGGGGCTATTCGTCGGGAGCTAGACGGCAGAGCTTGCCCCTTCTGCGGAGGCCATAAGTATCAGCTCGTGCTTCGCGGGAACGTGCAGGAGCAAGCTGACAGACTCTTCGCCCGCTGTTCTCAGTGCCAACGTCCCCACGGACTCGATGAAGATCTCAGTCGAATACTCTGGATGTAGGAAAGCTTTTTCATTGTCTCAATACAGAAAGAAGACACGATGCAAATTCTCTCTTCCCCCATCCAATACATAAAGTTGCGGAGAGCGCACAAGAAACTGAAACGAAACGCATTGCACATGTTGGCCGTGAGCGGGGTCGTGCGACCCAGTCATGTTGAACTCCGTTACGAAGCGCCGATTGTTAACATCATGGCCACTTCCCGTGGAAAAGCGGCTACGACCGGACATCCCCTGACCCACCCCGTTCCGTTGCAGTCATGGGACCACAACATTACACTCAACATGAAACAGACATCGCAATGGGGCCGTAGCCTCTCATCTGCCATCAGTGAACTTGCGAAAAAGCCGATCCTATTTCGGTGGGCCAAGCAAGTAAACCTGTGAACTGTGCCATCTCCTCCCGAGTCTTTTTCTTCATCCACCTCGCCAACCGCTTGTACCTCCCATATAGCCTGGGGTAAGATCACGGCTCCTTTGGTGGTCTTCCAACGGTCATCGACCTGCGTCGCAGATGATTGGGAACCCCGCATAAAGCTGAGACCAGTGGAGAGGTGGCCGAGTGGCCGAAGGCAGCAGTTTGCTAAACTGCCGTAGGGGGAAACTTCTACCGAGGGTTCAAATCCCTCCCTCTCCGCCACAGCCGAACTTGTTCATATGGTCTACTCGATCTGTCTCGTGTGTTTGGTTGAACGAAATGAACCAGACAGACCTGGCCGCTTGATTTTTATCGGACGATCCTGTAACAGTGCCTCGCTCTTCTTGCCGAAAACAGTGCCGAGGTAGCTCAGTTGGTAGAGCACAGCC
>DATENE010000201.1:0-2588 GCA_035275205.1 Nitrospiraceae bacterium | reverse complement strand
TTTATGCAGCAGCAGAGATGTAGCTAATAATTACTTCCATCATGACGCGTCCGATCATCATTCTTGGTGCCGGCTATACCGGCAGATACCTTGCCAGCACGTTGACCACGACTTCGTTCCCCTTCTTCACTACAAGCCGTGAGCCGGACAAGAATCTCTGCCATGTACCGACGGACAGACGCATGAAATTTGCTTTGGAACAGCCCTCAACCTGGTTGAATATTCCCGCACAGGCCGATCTCATCTGGTGCTTTCCCGCCACGCCGCTCGAGCAGGTCCAGGTCTTCGCGCGCATGCTCGACGCACCGCCACGACGTATTGTCATCCTAGGAAGCACGTCCGCCTACGAGATATCCAATCCATCTGCCGACTATCCTCCGTCCTGGATCGACGAGACCGCCCCGATCGACTTGAGTAAATCACGTGTGCGGGGAGAAGAGTTCTTGCGGAAGGACTCCGGCGCCATTGTGCTGCGCGTGGCAGGCATCTACGGACCTGGACGGAACCCCTTGGATTGGATCAGACAAGGCCGCGTCGGCCCATCGCGAAAGTATGTGAACCTCATTCACGTGGAGGACTTAGCCGCCATCTGTCTGCTCGTACTGGACAAAGGGAAACCAGGCGAAGTCTACAACGTCAGCGATGGCCAACCCTATACATGGAACGAGATCTGCGCCACTGCACACCAGCGATGGAACATAACCGCGGCGGAGGCACACAAAGACCTCTCACCCGGCAAACGAATCAGCAACGCCAAACTTCGAGCTGATTTAGGCTACACGCCGAAGCACCCAGACTTATATGAAGCTCTCGGGTTGATCGAGTCAGCGGGCGGAGTGGAGACGCAGGATGGTCAAAATGGCTTCCAGCAAGGCCCGAGGCGAGAAGGAACCGGAGGCGTACCCTCTGGGGTACGTTGAGGATTCTGCCGAGCCGAGAACGAAGCTGGAAGCCATTTTCACCATCCTGCTAGCGGAGGAGGGCCATTACGGCAAGACACACCAGCAGATTATTGATCGCATGGGCAAAAATCCCTGGCAGGAGGCTTCCGGTCTTCTCGTAGATCCAAGCCCAGAGCACGCCGCTCCAACACACGCTCAACAATCCTACCAATCCATAGCCATGGGCAATGCCGAAGATGCCTGCGCTGATCAGCGCAGCCGGCAGAAAACTGAACTTCCGGCGGAGGATCGCAAACAGCAATCCACGAAACGCGAGTTCTTCGAACAGGGGCGCAAAGACCACGTATTCGACTAAACTGACGGCCGTCAGGGACGGCGTGGCCCAGACGAGATCTGCGTCGAACCATTCGACCCAGTGACTGGTGAGATGGAACGGTTCAGACAACCGATCCATCACCCACCCTCCCCACAAGCCGGCTGCCACCACCGCCAAAACCGCAACCACCAGACGTCCGGCCCGGGCCCATCCGATTTCCAATCCGAACCCCTCATCGAATGTCATCCCGGACGGCCGGAAGAGATACCAGTAGGCTAAGAGGAGTACCGGCACATTCGTCAACGGAATGGCCAGCGCTCGGAGCGAGACATTGTCGGATGGCGTATACATCAACAACAGTCCCGTGAGCATCGCACCGATCGCCCCTCCTCGCAGCAACACCGCCGCTCCGATGCCGCCAGGCCATGGCGGTGGCACACCCGGCTCATGCAGCCGAATGACACTGGACGGTTCGTTCCGTCTGAACCAGAGCAGCACGCACACCACGGTGCCAACGGCCATCGCGCCGAGTTCAACGAGCGTCACGCGATTCGACCGGGCGAACTGGCGATCGACCCGCACAGCGGCCTGTTCCTGAATACTAGCCACAAGCGCGGCATTGTTGGCGCGGCGGGCCAAGCGTTCAGCCAGGCGATCGTAAAACCAGCCGGCGGGTAATACCTCTGCTACTTCTGCTTGCCGCATGACATACCGGTCAGGATCATCGACCGGGCTTTCGCCATACGCGGCCACCACGAGATCGGCAAACTGAGGGAGCGGGTCTTCGGCCCTGCTCCACTCATGTGCGGAGAGGAGCGCCTGAGAAACATGGCCGGCCTCGGCTTGGAGAATCGCCAACTGAAGCGATACCAACGGGTCTTCAGAGGTCTCCGCCAGTTCTCGGTACCATTCAATCTCATGCGCACGTTCAGCCTCGTCGCCTCCGGAGGTCCAGGCCAAGAGTTGCTGTTCCCACCACGGCGCACGCAAGAGTCCTTCCTGCACATCCCTGGTCCGACTGACCATCAGACTGAGCGCTTGTTCAGGTGACTCGATCCGATCCAGCTTGGATCCCGATGTCGATAGCCCCACCACCGACCCCAGAGCCACCGTGAGAAAGAGCGCGCATAACAGCGTGACCATCGGCGAGAACCGCCCAAAATAGACCCCGACTGTCGGCGGTGCATCCGTGGCTCGCCACCAAGACTTGGACTCATGCGGTTCATTGAGAGCGAGCGTGGCAGGTTCCATAATTCAAGAGACTATAACATGCTGTTTTTCTGGCTCGAAACCCCCTCAAAATGACTAGGCGACGAAGGAACCCGTTCAGAATACCCGTGGCCGAATGCGACCCAACTCCGCTATACTAT
>DATENE010000200.1:0-42934 GCA_035275205.1 Nitrospiraceae bacterium | reverse complement strand
ATCACCGGCGCGACCAAGGATCACGATCCTGTCACGGCCACCCATTCCGTCACCGTTGACGTGCAATAGGGCTAGGACAGATTCTGAGGACCCGCCATCTTCTCGGCCACCAGGGCCTCTTGTGAAAGAGGCCCTGGTGCGCTCCTGGTTTCACTAGCGGCTTTCAACCCCTCGCATGTAAGGCCTCACGTAATTTCTGGAGCGCCTGATTCATTCCTCGAAGGTCCATTACCGTATTCCCTCACGACCGTCAAGAGCAGACTTCCTCGAGTTTCCGCTCGGCATCGGTGGTGCTTGCCCAGGAAAGGGGTTGACAGACCGGGAGAAAATTACGGCATCGGTTTGGGAGGCGACTGCGGATTGAGCTGCGAGCCAGATCGAACCTCATTCGAGGGTGCGACTCCGATCTTCAACAGTCGCGTCAGCCATGGAATTGCCGTTCCCTGCATGACGACGGAGGTGAGCGCAATAAAGAACACCATGTGGAAGATCGTGTCAGCCTTATCGAGCCCGGCCACGAGGGGAAACGTGGCCAGAATAATCGGTACGGCCCCTCGGAGCCCCGCCCAGGCCACCAGCGTCTGCTCTCGAAACGACATCGGCGAAAACGCCAGCGCGACATGGACACTCGCAGGGCGTGCAACAAAGATCAGGAACAGGGACACGAGCAGGCCCACCCCGGCGATGGGCAGGAGCCTTGCCGGAAATACTTGGAGCCCCAGCGCCAAGAACATGGTGACCTGCATGAGCCAGGCCAGCCCATCGTGAAAACGCAAGACACTTTGTTGGTGCGTAAATGGCTTGCGCTGCATGACGAGTCCCGCCAGGTATACGGCGAGGAAGCCGCTTCCATGCAGGTAGTCGGTCAGGCCGTACGTCAGCAGAGCGAGCGCCACCGATAGCACCGGATAAATGCCTTCCAACTCCAAGTCCAGCGCATTGAACGATCGTCGCATGATCTCGCCCATCGCAATGCCGAGTGCTGCTCCCACACCCATTTGCATCACGAAAAAGACGACAAGCTCTCCGAACGACGTCGAGGGTTCCATCAACAGTTGAATCAAAGCGATGGTCAGCACGACGGCCATTGGGTCGTTGCTGCCGGATTCAAATTCGAGCAATTGGATCAAACGCCGGGGGATCTTGGTTTTCCGCGCCCTGAGCACCATGAAGACGGCCGCGGCATCGGTGGACGACACCACGGCGCCGAGCAAGAGCCCCTCCAGAAATGAGAACCCCTGGACCCAGGAGACGAACACCCCGATGAGCAGCGCCGTGACCAACACCCCGATCGTTGAGAGCGACAGCCCCTGCCACACGATGGGGCGAATCGCCGCCCACTCCGTGTCCAATCCGCCTGAAAACAGAATCAGAACGAGCGCCGTGATACCCAGTGACCGTACCAGGTCCGGATTGTCGAACGTGATGCCGCCGAGCCCGTCGGACCCCGCCAACATGCCGATGGCGAGGAACAAGACCAGCGAGGGAATGCCGAACCGATTCGAGAGCTTGATCGTGAAAATACTCAGAATGACGAGGGTGGAGAAAACGATGAAGATGACGTCAATGGAAGCCGGCATCGTGCTGGTGTCTTTCGAGGTTGTCCGATGAGACCTGATGCGGTCTATAGCATAGACGACCGGATCACGCTAGCTACAATATGAGGGAAAGAGCTGTTGCCTAGGCAAATAGAGAGGGTGGGAACGCATGGGCGGTGTTTGGTCGATAGGCGCAGCAAGGATCGACCTGGGCTATCCCTTGAGGGGAAAGCGACGCTCAGTGAACCCCGGTTTTGGATTCTGAAGATGTGGGGATGATGGATTGGTCGGGGTCAGATGACTTGAAAGGGATCACGGGTATTAGCGGCAACCAATTCACCGCAGGCAGTACAGTGATAGTTGTCCGTCAGATAATCGTCGTTGTTGTGTTCCAATTCCAGATGCAGATGCCTGCAAGGTAGATTCTC
Source organism: Nitrospiraceae bacterium (assembly GCA_035275205.1). Lineage (GTDB taxonomy): Bacteria > Nitrospirota > Nitrospiria > Nitrospirales > Nitrospiraceae > Palsa-1315. Next base: position 40,968 of record DATENE010000200.1, on the reverse strand, counting down.
TCCCTCTGCCCACTTCTCGCGTAATGCAGCAGCTTGCGCTTTCGTCATGATGTCCCCCCGTTGTCCAATACCGTGGTCTATTCGTTATCATCTAACAAATAGGTCACCGAGATCAACTGGAGAGAGCAAATGAATCATGAGGTCGAATCAGCGGTTCGGAGCCGGGTTTTTCAAGACCTGATTTCAATCCGTTGGAGTCCGCACAAACCGGCTGCTAGTCATCCGCGCTGCCGCCTCAATGTTTCCTGTACTGCCCAACAATTCCCGAACCGGCGGCCTGTCAGAATTCTCTAAATCTCTTCGGGGTTCGGAATCGTTCTTATAGACTGCTTGAAGCCATGCCCGTCGGCGATCACGTTCTGTCGAGTCCGGCTGCCTGATCCCGGCTGTTGTTCCATATCGGCAGGGACTGCGAGTCTGGGCTTTCGATCTATGATCTTCACGTATGGAGCGAGCGGATGCCCCCTGCATTGAAAGCGATTCGTCACCTGAGCGAAGCCTTATTTCAGTATACCAACGTTGACGACATGGTTCGTCAAACTCTGCACGCCGCGCTTGAAGTCATCGGGGCAGATGCCGGGTCCGTGTTACTCGCGAATGCTGAGACCAGGCAATTGGTGTTTCGCTACGTCGTCGGAGAGACAGCCGATACGTTACGGGAAACGGGCATTCCCTGGGACGAAGGAATCGCCGGTGCAGTGTTCGCCTCCGGCAAGCCGGAAGTGATTTCTACGGTTCAGCAGGATGCGCGCCACTACTCGGCCACGGATGCGCTCACTGGATACCAATCCCGGGATATGATCGTTGTGCCGCTGAAACGGCACGGAGGAAATCCGGTCGGCGTCATCGAGATCCTCAATAAGAACAGGGGGCCGATTAACCGGCACGACCTCGATACCCTGGTCGTGCTCAGTGCTATTGCTGCTGCTGCCATTGAACAGTCGAAAGCCTTCGAGGCGTTACGCGTGAAGGATGTCCAGCTTCAGCAGGCTCAAAAGATGGAAGCGGTCGGTCGGCTTGCCGTGGGGGTTGCGCACGATTTCAATAACCTGCTCACTGTGATCAAGGGGTATAGCGAGCTGATTGTCATGGCAGTCGAGGGAAACGCCTCCGTGAGGACGCATGCCGAGGAGGTTCTGAAGGCTGCGGACCGGGCTGCAGGGGTGACGTCCCAGTTGCTGGCGTTCAGCCGGAAACAGGTCTTTGAACTCCGGACCGTGAGGTTGAACGAGGTTGTCGCGAACGTGGAGAAACTGTTGCGGCGACTGATTGGGGAGGATATCCAACTCATCACAACCGTCGGGCCCAACCTTGGGTGGATCAAAGCCGATCCCGGGCAGTTGGAGCAGGTCCTGATGAATCTCGCCGTGAATGCGCGTGATGCCATGCCTCATGGGGGAACGCTGACGATCAGGATCGCCCACAGCGAACTCGATGAGACGTTTACCCGGCACCACCTGGATTTCCAACCGGGAATGTATTGCACCCTCTCGGTGGCTGACAGCGGATGTGGGATGAACAAGGACACCCTCTCAAAACTGTTTGAGCCTTTTTTTACCACCAAAGATCCCGGCAAAGGGACGGGCCTAGGCCTCTCCATCGTCCATGGAATTGTGAAGCAAAGCCGGGGCCATATCCTGGTCTCCAGCGAGCCTGGTGTCGGCACGACCTTCAACATCTATCTGCCCTGCGTGGAGGCGCCTGCAGAGGTGGGATCATCTTCCGATGCGGTCTCGGCCGCTTCGTCCGGCACAGAGACCGTATTGGTCGTAGAAGATGAAGCGCAGGTCCGCACGCTTGAATGCGGACTGCTTGAAGCCAGCGGCTATCACGTGCTGGCGGCGAGCCATGGAGGAGAAGCGATGCAGATCTGCCGCGAATACCCGGGCACGATTCATTTACTCGTGACGGATCTTATCCTGCCTCAGCTGAATGGGCGAGAGTTGGCTCGTCAGACGGTCCCGATCCGACCGTCGATGAAGGTGCTCTATGTATCCGGCTATCCTGACGAGATGCTCGTGACGGCCGGGGTGGCGAGGAGCCAGGTTCCCTTTTTGCAGAAACCGTTTGCATCTGATGCCCTGTTGCTCAGCGTGAGGAAGGTGCTTGACGGAGCAGAGACGACTCCAATCTAAGATTCCATTCCTGTAAGCAGGATACCGGCGATATGGCAGACCACTCCCTTCGACAGATCCAGGAAATCAGCGCCCTACTGAATTCGAGTCTCGACCACGCGACCATCCGCAAGCGCGCCATCGAAGTAGCCACTCTTTTGATGAATGCCGAAGCAGGCTCGCTGCTCTTGTTGGAGGAAGCGACCGGCGAATTATATTTCGATGTGGCCCATGGCGAAAAAGGTGAGGCTGTTCGGCAGGCTCGTCTTCTGCGCGGGCAAGGTATTGCAGGACACGTCGCTCGAACCGGAGAGCCTATTATCGTCAACGATGTCCAGCGCGATGCCCGATTCTTCCGCCATGTGGATCAAACCAGTGGATTCGTCACGCGCAGTATGGTCTGTGTGCCCGTTACGGCTCATGGTCGCTTTCTGGGAGTGCTCCAGGCCATCAACCACAAAAACGGGGATTTGTTCGGTGAGGACGATCTCCAGAATTTTGTGGCGCTCGGTCATCAGGTCGGCATTGCCATCGAGAATGCCAATCTCTACGAGGAAATTCATCTCTTGTTCGAAGGGTTTATTTCCGCCAGTGTGCAAGCCATTGAAAGTCGGGACCCCACCACCAGCGGGCATAGCCAACGCGTGGCCACGCTCACCTGCCGGCTGGCTGATGCGGTTTCTCGCACCGATTCCGGCCTCTATGCGGGAGTTCAATTCAACGAAGAACAACTCAAAGAACTTCGCTATGCCGCCGTACTGCACGACTTTGGCAAAGTGGGCGTTCGTGAGCACGTCCTTCTCAAAGCGCGGAAGCTGTATCCGCTCCAGCAGGAACTTGTCAAATCACGGTTCGATTTCATCAAGAGAACTCTGGAGGTCGACACGTTACTTCGAAAGCTAGAGGTGCATGAAGCAAGAGTGAAGGGGAAAAAGCAGACGCTGTTGGCGCAACTGGATCGGCAATTGGCGCAGCAAACGAAAGAGGTGGACGAGCTGTTCTCGTTCATCCTGAAATGTAATCAGCCGAGCCCTCAATCCTCTGCCGAAGTCGTGAAGTTGAAGGAGATCGCGCAGTTGGAATACAGGTCTTACGACGGCCCCCGTCCATTTCTCATGGAGGAGGAGGTCGGCGCGCTCTCGGTGCTCCAGGGCACGCTCACCCAGTCCGAACGAAAAGAGATCGAGCGGCATGTCGCTCACACGTTTGAATTCCTGTCGAAAATCCCCTGGTCGAGATCGCTCAAAAACGTGCCGTCGATCGCGTGGAGCCACCATGAAAAACTGGATGGCAGCGGCTATCCCCGTGGGTTGCTGCACAATCAGATTCCGCTACAAGCGCGCATGATGGCGATTTGCGATATCTACGACGCCTTGACGGCGTCGGACCGGCCATACAAAGCGGCCATTTCTTCTGACACCGCGCTCGGCTATCTCGAACGGCAGAGTAAGGAGGGGAAACTAGACTCGGGACTTGTGAGTGTCTTTACCAAAGAAAAGGTCTACCAAGTCACCCAGCCTCGTTCGAACACCCGGAAGATTGCCTGACCCGCGCACTCCTTTCAGCCCGCGTTGGCTTCGCGTTCCTCGAACGCCGTGCGCTCAAACTGAACAGCCACTGTGTAGGCACCCACCGGCTCTTGCCGCCCTTTGACGGTGACCACATGCAGCTTTCGGAGCTGAATCTGTTCGAGTCCTGGCCGTTGCATATCTGCTTTTCCTCGATCCATCCCGGGCGCGAGCTTTGATGCGGTGAACTCAGTCAGTAGAATCGAGTGGCCCAGCGTTCTGGTCAATCCCTGGAAACGCGCGGCCAGATTCACCTGATCGCCGATCATGGTGTAATCCATCTTCTTTCCTTCGGCGCCGATATTCCCCACCAGAGCCACACCAGTGTTGATGCCGATTCCGTGCTTGAGCATCGGTTTCCCTTGCCGTTCCCACTGGGTCTGCAATTCAACCAGCCGCGACTGCATCTCCAACGCGCATTGTACGGCCAGTTCGGCGTGGTTCAGCTGATCCAGTGGCGCCCCCCAGAAGACGACAATTTCGTCTCCGACGAATTTGTCCAGCGTCCCATTCCACCGGAAAATCACGTCGGTCATGGCGCTGAGATATTCATTGAGCTGATCGACCACGTCTTCCGCCGGACGTCGTTCACTGAACGTGGTAAACCCGACTAGATCCGCAAACAGCATGGTCAGTTCCTTGCGCTGTCCCCCCAGTGTCGCCTTCGAAGGGGATTTCATCAGTTCCTGCACGATGCGAGGGCTGACGTAACTGGCGAACATGGAATGAACTTCTCGGGCCTGGCGCTCCTTGATCACATAGTTGAGGACTGTGGTCACGACGAAGACCGATCCGATGGTCAGGGTCGGCATCACGACGGGCAGACAGACTCCTTTCATAACAAATAGCACCTGCACGGCCCCCGCATACCCAATCCAGATTACGGTCGTCATGATCGTGCCATGCACGGCACGCACTCGGGGCAAAATCCAAGTCAAGATGAATCCGAAGACCAGGACTAAGCCGAATTCGACGGGGCCGGTCCAGAGTCCGATGGTCAGAAACCGTTCATGGAGAATATTCTCAATCACGGTGGCATTCTTCTCGACTCCGGAAAAATTGGCAGAGAAGGGTGTGCTGAGCTGATCGTATGTTCCCAACGCAGCGGTTCCGACGAGGACAGCCTTGCCCCGGAAAAGGTCCGATGGGATTCGATGGTGGATCACATCGGTCGCGGACACCCAGGGAAACCGCAGTTCCCGCCCCGCATAATTAATGAACATTCGGAGCTTCTGATCCGTTGGAACGACCGTCGAACCAATCTGCACTCCATCCCCAAGCAAGAGCGCCATGTGGTCTCTGGTCTGGCCGAGATAGAGCCGCGCGACTTCCAGCGCAAAGGATGGATAGTAGGCATCTCCGTGGCGCAGGGCGAGGACTTCACGACGGGTGACGCCATCATGGTCGGGCAATCGATAGACATGTCCGATGCCCCTCGCCTGTTGTGCGAAGGTGTCGAGCGGAGGAAGTAAGGCCGTCGCTTCGTATGGGTGAGACTCTTGGGCAGACTTCGTCTGCTTGACGAGCATGAACTCACTTCGCCTGAGGAGTTCGGGAACCCTAGAGGTTGTTTCAATCAATGAGTCGGTCGCCTGAATCTCCGGCACAAAAAATGGCATGGCCAGCACGACCGCGCCTGCTCGCGCCAAGCTCCGGGCAAATTGCTGATCTGTGTCTAGGGCCTGGAGGCGGGCTTCCAACTGTCCAAGCACCTTGCTGGATAACGGCTCCTTCTGTTGTGCCGCGGTCAACCATGACTTAATCTCACGGATCGCGTCGGATTCTTCCGGTTCGGCATAGATGATATCGAGACCTAGCACAGTCGGTTCGCCTGCGCGAATCTGATCGACGAGACGAGCTTGTGTATCGCGAGGCCAGGGCCACCGTCCAATCTCTTTGAGGCTTTTCTCGTCGACCAGCACGAGCACGACTTCCTGCCCCGGACTTCGTTCACCCCGCAGGCGGAACTGAAGATCCAGGGCGGTATTGTCCAGACGCACGACGACGTTGGGAGCCAGCCATGTCAGGAATGCCAGCCCGATCGTGACCGCTACGCCCAATCCGATTCCAAGTGGAAATCCGGGTCCTGAGTTGTTGTCCGTTGTGAATTTCACGTGACGCTATTCGCCGTTCAGGGCTTTCGATCGGTTTGGCTGCGCACCGGATACTATTGTGCCTGGTTGTACTGGAGGGACAAGACAATTTACACAGTGCGCAGCGTCTTCTCGTGATCACCGCCAGAATAACTGCGGCCCTTGGCTGACTTGAGCCAAGGGCCGCAGAAACGACAGTTGTCGTCAAAGAACGCTAGGGCGTCAGTAAACCCAAGACGCCGCTGATTACCGGAGGAGGAGTTGCGAGAATCGGTGTAATAATCGGGGTCACTGGGGCGATAACCGGTGCGATGATTGGCGTGACCGGCGCCACAACCGGTGAGATGATGGGAGTTATCGGGGTTACAACAGTTGTGATGATGGGTGCCACCGGAGCCACAACTGTCGAGATCACGGGGGCCACGGGGGCTATAACAGTTGAGATCAGAGGGGCTACAGGCGCCACGACTGTTGAAACTAGCGGCGCCACCGGGGCTACAACGGTTGAGACGACGGTGGTCAAGGGAGCGACAACCGTAGATCCAACAGACACGGACCCTACGGAACCAGTTCCTCCAGACGGCGACGTGGTTCCCACAGAGACAGATAAAGTCCCGGTCGTGAGAGTTCCCGTCGTCCCAGTCGTCGTTCCTCCGCCGCTGCTTCCAACAAGAGACCCGGTTGGCCGGGTGGTCAAGGTTGTCAGAGCTCTCATCAAGCGCGCATCAAGGTTCAGCGCCTGGAGTACTTGGGCCGGTAATTCAACGAGAGGCGCTTCGCGCAGTGTCGTCAGCTCAACGGCCACCAATGCCCGAGTGAGTCCAGTCAGCGATGATACCGGACTGAGTTCAGCCGGAGAGGATGCCAGAGCCAGCGTGGTCTTCTCGATCGGACGAATCACAGTCGGACCTCGATCGGGAATTGTGCCCGGCGTTGAAGCTATCTGCTCAGTACTTCTCACTGCCGCTCCCGACTGGGTGTTGTCTCTCATACCAAGGTTATGGGGCAAGGGGGCCGACGGAGCGTGACCTTCGTGAGCGATCGAGAAGAAACCGGGATCGACAGCAACTGTCATTCCGCCCGATGTAAAGTCAACGCGTCCCTTCTCACCGATGTTGATAATGCCGGACTGGCCCTTCTCGACCCATACTGTGAAATAGGTTCCCCGCGCTGCCGCGACAGCCGAGGGAGTGTGGATCTCGAATCGTGATCCATTTGCTTTGAATACTTTGTTGACCAGAGCCCGTACCTGGCCTTGCATGAGTTTCACCACAGCCTGGCGGACATTCTTTTCCGGGTTGTAGATATACTCGTCAATCTCCACCCGGCTGTTTTCTCCAACCGTCAGCATGCTGTCATCTTGAAACAACGCTTTTGTGCGCGATTCGCCTTGAGTCTGAATGACATCTTTGAAAAGCACCTCGTCATGGAGCTTGACCGGAAGGATTTGATTCTCACCGGGATGGGTGACACCGGCTTGGCCCAGCACTGCCGTGTAGAACCCGATCCCGTCCTTGCTGTTTTCCGCTCCCATAGCGAGGGACGACCCGAAGGTCAGAGGAATTGCGATGAGGCCTAACAGGAGTCGTTGAGCGGTCATTATTACCCCTCCCAGTTGACAAGAGAGAGCTGTCGCCTAAGAGTTCTCTCGTCCGTTCGTATGGGCACGAACTGTACCGAGACAGACGCTCGTTGAGCGAGACAATTCTCCCTGCCAAGCCTTTGATATGACAGACCTTCGCAGAGACTGACTGTTGTGGCCCCCTTTCGAAAGTGTTAGTTCTTTCGTAATGTTATCAATGTGTTGAGTGACTTATTTCGTCACATAGGGCGACAATTTGCGTCATGAAATATGGGCGAGGTGGATGTAGAAGCTTAGAATCGGCTGTTGAGGGTAAGCGAATAAATATTGCGGGCGTAGTTGAACACCGGGATGTTGGATTCATCCCTCGTATAGTTGTACTCCGCTGCAATCGAGAGCCAATCGGTGAAGGGCCGGGCGATCGTGGCCGTGAAGAACATGATGTTATCCCGACGAACGGTTGTGCCTCCGGCAGAAAATGAATTCGGGTTGTCGTAGTTCATGAGGTAATAGTCGAAAGCAAAATTTGATTTCAACGTCCAGAAGTCCGGCACACCCAGGCCGACTGATAGACGATGTGCCTTGTAGTCCCAGTCGGCATTAGTCTGTACGCCCGGTGTGGCTACTGAAGGGCTTCCACCACCAGTATTGTCGGTGTCAAACGTATAACCCAGCCGTACATGGCCTGTTCCCTTCGCGAAGTAGGCGTATTGCGTGACGCCGGCCAACCAGTTTTTCCCGTCCCTGAAGGAATTTCCAGCAAAGCGATCATCCTGGAAGTCTTTGTCTTGATATCGAAACTGAAGTTGGGTGAATAGGCTGTTGGTCTCCGCAAATGTGATGATCGGTTGCACGGCTTGGGAGAGTAGAAATGGATCCTGACCGACACGCACATAGTCGAAGGCGTATTGCAGCCGTGCCGTCACTCTGCCTATTTGATGTTGAACAAAGACCGAGGGCGCATGGTCTTGGATGTCGAATGTCGTCAGTGTCTGCTGCAAACTCTGATAAAAACCGTACGTGACCCCTGCCGTCCACCCGGCAGTTTGAATCGGTCGATATTCGCCGCGCGCGTAGAATGTGGTGCGGAAGTCGTCCTTCTGCGAGATGCTCGTCGATCCGCCTGGAGGTTGGGTTCCGATGGGAAGTAACACGACATTGGTATCGTACTGGCCGCTGACGCTCAGATTCAGATCCCATGGTTTGGGGCCCTTAGGAACCGCGGTTCGTTGCTGCAGAATCTCCCGAGCGATTCGAGCGAGTTCGGACTCCGGTTCGCCCGAGGCAATTGCGGCTTCGATTTCTTTTTGACCCTGATCAATCATTCCTCGCTCATAGTACGACATCCCTGTGTAATATCGAGCGGTCGGTGTGAGGTCAGGGCTGAGAGCCATGGCTCGAGAAAACAAGGCAGATGACTGATTGAACGATTTCAATTCATGCGAGACGACTCCCTGATAGAAATAGACGAGCGGATTGTTTGGATCGAGTTTCTGCGCCCGGTCGAGCGCGACCAGCGCCTCATGGTATTTCCCGAGATGACATTGCGAGATGGCCAGGCCCAGCCAGGCTTGCGGAAGACCCGGCTGTTTCATGGTCAGGTCGTGAAAGAGGGTTTCGGCTTCATCATACTTTTTCAGGCGCAACAGTGTCTGTCCCAGGTATTCGACCGCCTCTGGGTCGTTTGGTACGGCTTGTCGTGCCTGTTCGAAGCGATCTGCGGCTTCCTTATAGTGTCCTCGGCCAAACTCCACGATCCCTTTCGTAATATTGAAATCATAGGTCTCATTCGGTGCCTGTGCCCACGCGACATGGTCGAGCGCAAGCCCGAAGGCGCAGACACACAGCGCGCAGTACCAATTGTTCAATCTGTGCCGCTGGCGCATGGTGATCGGTTTCGATGAGGCGATAGATGAATGCGTTAGAACGACTTTATGTACCGGGCAGCGTAGCAAAGCGCACCCGTCAGTCAATGATTTGCAGGAATTTTTGCAATGAGTCTGATTTGTCCAGCGCACTACTACTGGGCTGGATTGCCTAAGATACTGGGAAATACTATCGGGCCTCGTTTTGCGGCGCGCGGCATCGATCCTTTCAAAAGTTGACACATGCCTCTCCGGAACGTAGCCTGGATCTGGTTCCCTTCCATGCATCACAAACAGGTTGTTATCATCGGGGGTGGTTTCGGAGGCTTGATGGCCGCGCAATCGTTGCGTGATGCCGACGTACTGCTTATCGACCGCACCAATCATCACCTGTTTCAACCGTTGCTCTACCAGGTGGCCACTTCCGCGCTGTCTCCCGGCGATATCGCGTGGCCGTTACGCACGATCTTTCGGCGGCATCCGCATGTTCGCGTGGTCATGGATGAGGTGATGTCTATCGATCGTGTGGCGCGTCTCGTACGGTTGCGGGACAGTGCGCCGATTGCGTTCGACGTCCTCATCGTCGCGCCCGGATCGCGGCACGCGTATTTCGGCCACGACGCGTGGGAGCAGTTCGCGCCTGGGCTCAAGACACTGGCTGATGCGGTCTACCTTCGCGAGAAGATGTTGCTGACATTTGAGGAGGCCGAACGAAGACGAATCGCCACAGGCACACAGGATCGACTCACCTTCGTGATCGTGGGGGGAGGTCCCACGGGTGTGGAGTTGGCCGGCGCGATGGCGGAGATTGGACGGAAGGCCATGGGACCGGATTTTCCAAACTTGCGCCTCGATGATCTCGCCATTCTGCTCGTGGAAGGCGGCTCTCGCATTCTGCCAGGGTTCGACCACGACCTGTCGGCGAAAGCGGCGGCTGCACTCGAACGCAAGGGCGTCACGATCAAGCTCAACAGACTGGTGAGTGAGATCCGCGCCGACGGTCTGATGATCGGAAACGAATTCGTTCGGTCCACGAATATCATCTGGGCGGCAGGCAATAAGGCGTCGTCGCTTCTGCCCTCGCTTGGAGTTCCCCAGGATGAGTTCGGTCGGATCAGGGTTCAACCGGATCTGGCGATCCCGGGTGACCCCTGGGTTTTTGTCATCGGCGATGCCGCGCATTGTGCCGGTCCAGGCGGGAACCCCCTGCCTGCAATAGCCCCCGTTGCCGTGCAGCAAGGCCGCTATGTCGCGATGCTCATTCGTGGGGAGACTGTTCCGGAACAGCGCCAACCATTTGTCTATGCGGATCGAGGCATGCTGGCGACGATCGGGCGCGCGCAAGCCGTGGCCCAGTTCGGCCTATTGCGCCTATCCGGACTGAGCGCCTGGTTGGTATGGTGCGCGGTTCATATCTTCTTACTGATCGAGTTCCGCAGTCGTGTGCGGGTGATGTCGGAATGGGTGTGGTACTACCTCACATTCAAGCCTGGCGCGAGGATTATCTATGCGCGGCAGCGCCGACTAGCCGAAGAAGAGCGCACGCGACTATCACGCTCAGCAGGATCTGACTCGAAGGACTGAGTCGGTCCCAAAAGGTTTAGTGGCCAGCCTTTCATCATCACATTCTGGCTTCCGACTTTTGACCTCCCTTCACATGTTCCATCCGTTGCTCTGAGCCGATTCTCGGCCGCTTGACTCTTATTCAAGCGGGAGTGATGCTACAGAGCATCCCGGAGGTGTGATATGAAACCGGGGTAGTCGCCTCCATCACTGTTCAGACTTCTGTGTCTCTTCCCCCTCGTTCCTTTCCCGTGTCCTCATCGGTTCCCTGCCTGCGAGGCGTTGCTGTCTTCCCCTCTCACCAAGGAGGTTGCATCATGAAGACTGCTCTCGTGCTACTCACCCTGTTCATCGTCGTGCTGTTGTCGATTTCTCTAGTCTTGGCCAACCCGACCATGTTGCCGAAGCACCCGGGGTATCCCATGGGCAAGGCCGTCGATCCCGTCAGTGGGCAATCGCTCGCGAACGATCCAGGACAGACCAATGCGACGGGAGAGAACTCGTTGGCTCAAGCCTCAGCGTTTGACGACGCGCACGTACAGCAGAATCTGTCAATCAATCAATATGATCAGCGGTTGTTGGAGAAGCCTGGTGCAGGGATGCTGCCGAAAGTTCAGGGACCCAACATCAAGATTGAGCCGCCCGTGAAGGAAGGAACGAAAGCGAGTGCTTCGCCGCAGTAAGCACGCGTGACGAAACAATGAATCGTTTGCCGGACCCTGGTTCTTCTGCCATCCAGGGTCCGGCCACACCAACTATTCTAAGCGCCTACGGTCTGGTATTCGTTCTGTTTCGCGGGGTCTTTCCCTAATCGAAATAGATTCATTCTTTTTTCAGCGGCCTTTCGCATGCTGGGGACAACCAGCCCATTGATCTCTCATCAGAATTCTCTTACTCTGTACGCGTTCTCATAGGGTGCGAGGGTCACTGCATGTCAGCACGCGACCGTCGTCGCATCTGTCGAGTCTGGTTGAAGGAGGCCAACATGATAGTCGACGATCTGGCGAGGCGAAGTCTGTCTCGTCTTACTCTTGCCATCGCGGCGAGCGTTCTGGTAGTGGGGGCAGGAGTGGGAATCGGTGGCGTGGCGCCGGCCTCCGCCTATGAAGTATGGCTGACGGATCAATCCGATACGGGGAAAGAAAGCGGCGGCTTTCTTTATATCTACGATGGGGCGACGCTCGCGACGAATCCTGCCGCGGCGAAACCGATCGTCACCATGGATCTCTCCGGCGAGATCAACACATTTTGCGAAGAGGCGACCAAGAAGCCCGTTCGGCGTCCGCATATGCTGTTCTTCAACACGAATCAGGATCATGCGATCGTCTCTTTCCTGAGCGGACACGTGCTCTTTATGGATGCCCGGACGCGCAAACCTGAGGCCTGCCTTTCGCTGGGGAAGAATGTCCATGCGGCCTGGCCGACGCCCGATCAAAAGATGGCGATTGCAGCGAATATTGCCGAGAAGAAGTTCATCCGCATCTGGACCGACTATGCCGCACATACATTTAAGTTTGACCCTGAGAAGGACGTGGTAAATCTCGCCGCGTGGGAGGGTGGGGAGCGTCCGGATACGTCGCCGATTTGCCCGATCACGGAGTCATCCAGTCACTATGCTTTTGTCACGCTCCGCGGCGGAGGGCTGTTGGTATTCGATGTCACCACGACGCCGATGAAGATCGTGGCCACGCTCGACAATAATCAGATTCACCCTGCCGGTTGTGGCGGTATTCAGGTGGACGAGACGATGTATATCAACTCCGGCGGCGGCTGGCCGGTGGCGCCTCTCTCCTACGATGTGTACGCCCTCGATCTGTCCACTCTTCCGAAATCGGTCTCAGCCAAGTTGCTGTCTCAACGGGATGATAAGTTTGCCGATTCACACGGGATGGCCGCGGTGGGACGCTATCTTTGGAATGCGGATCGGGCCGGGAACAATGTCGAAATCATTGATACTCTCTCGAACCTGAGCGTGGGCTCGGTAGAGCTGGTGACGGATGCAAACAAGGATCCCGCTCCTGATCTCATGGCCAGCGCACCGGACGACCAGTATGTCTTCGTAGGGCTGCGCGGTCCCAGTCCACTCACCGGAAATGACAAGACCGTGCACAATGCCAAAGGGACGATCCCCGGAATCGGTGTCATTCACGTGGATGGCGAGGGAAGGGTCGGTCACTATAAGGGGCAGGCGGCTATTACGAATGTGAAAGACGGAAAGGAAACGGCGGATACCCATGGGATCGCGGTCAGGAAGTAGCGTCGCGATGGGAACACATTGTGTGGCCGCATGCCGTTGACCACCTACAATAATGTGCCGGTTCCGTCTTTCATGTACGGCACCGCGTGGAAAAAAGAGGCCACGGCGCAATTGGTGCAGTTGGCCGTGGCGGCGGGTTTCACGGCCATCGACACAGCCAACCAATTGATCCACTACCAGGAGGCTTTGGTAGGGGAGGCTCTGCTCGTCCTCGCGCACCAAGGCGTCGCGCGAGATCGCCTCTTTCTTCAAACCAAGTTTACTCCGACGAATGGTCAGGACCATCGAACCCCATACGATGCTTCCGCCAATCTCACCACGCAAGTCACACAGTCTTTCGACAGCTCGTTGGCCCACCTGCACACCGACTATCTCGACTCCTATGTCTTGCACGGGCCGTATCAGCGGCAGGGGTTGGGAGCGGCTGACTGGGAGGTGTGGGCCGCGATCGAAGGGCTCTATCGGTTAGGGAAAACAAAAATGATCGGTATCAGTAATGTCACTACTGAGCAACTCACCCAACTCTGTGCTCGGGCGGCGGTGAAGCCTATGATGGTGCAAAACCGCTGCTATGCTGCGCTTGGATGGGACAAAGATGTGCGGGAAATCTGCCGAGCCCATGGCATCATCTACCAAGGCTTCTCGTTGTTGACTGCCAATCGAGAAGTCTTTGCTGATCCAGGCATTCGTGCCATCGCCCAACGGTTAGGGACTGGTCTGGCGCAAGTCGTGTTTCGGTTTGCAATGCAGGTCGGGATGCTCCCGTTGACCGGCACCACGAATCCACAACATATGAAAGATGATCTTCACGCTGAGCAGCTCGCCCTCACCGCTGAAGATATGCGGTTGATCGAATCGGTCGGGATGTAACCACGACGTCCTGAAGGGTATCGGAGCGGCTTGCGCGCTTCAACTTCAGATAACACAACTCGGCCCCTTCTCTCGCTGATCCTGACCGTTTCTTCACTCCCCGGACTGCTGAATCAGTTTCGCCACCAATCCCGTCCATCCAGTTTGGTGACTCGCGCCGATGCCGGCGCCATTGTCTCCATGGAAGTATTCGTGGAAGGGAATCGCATCTCGCCAGAGTGGATCTTCTTGGAACCTGGCGGTGCGTCCGAAGACAGGGCGTCGCCCGGTTTGGTCGCGGAGAAAGATGTGGGTGAGTCGTCGTGACAACTCCGCGGCGACTTCATTCAAAGGGACAGACCGACCGGATCTGGTCGGGTACTCAACTTTGTATTCATCTCCGAGGAAGTAGTGAAACTTCTGAAGCGATTCGATCAGCAGATAGTTGACGGGAAACCAGATCGGACCACGCCAGTTTGAATTGCCGCCAAAGAGCTCCGTGCTTGACTCGGCCGGCTCATAGTCCACTCGATAGTCTTTGCCCATCGCCGACCAGACGTAGGGATGATCTTTGTGATAGCGCGAGAGGGCGCGGATACCATGGGGAGAGAGGAATTCCTCCTCATCCAACATGTAACGCAGGACCGATTTCAGCCGGTCGCGGTTCACCAGCGACAGGAAGCGCCGGACCCCGCTGTCCTCTGATTGGGTTTCCACATGCGCGCTGAAGTCGGGGCGGTTTTCAATGAACCATTGCATGCGGTGTTTAAACCGGGGCAGGCTGTCGATGAGTTCAGAGTCCAACGTCTCGACCGCAAAAAGCGGGATCAACCCGACCAGCGACCGGACTTTCAAGGGAAGCGTCTGCCCGCCAGGAAGATGCAGGACGTCGTAGAAAAATCCGTCCTCTTTGTTCCATAGCTCGATGTTCTCGCTGCCGATGTTGTTCATGGCTCGGCAGATGTAGACGAAGTGTTCGAAGAACTTGCTGGCGACGTCCTCGTACGCCCGATTCTCTCGGGCCAGCTCCAGCGCGATTGAAAGCATGTTGAGGCAATACATGCCCATCCAACTCGTCGCATCAGATTGTTCGATGTGACCGCCGGTCGGCAACGGCGCGCTGCGGTCGAAGACCCCGATGTTGTCGAGACCCAGGAATCCGCCCTGAAAGATGTTCTTGCCCTCGGTATCCTTGCGATTGACCCACCAGGTGAAATTTAGGAGCAATTTGTGGAACACGCGCTCCAAGAATACGCGATCGCCCACACCCGTCCGCTTCTTTTCGATCTTGTAGACACGCCAGGCCGCCCAGGCGTGGACTGGCGGGTTGACGTCGCCCAACGCCCATTCGTAGGCCGGCATCTGGCCGTTTGGATGCATGTACCATTCGCGTAACATGAGGATCAGTTGTTCCTTGGCGAACGTGGCATCGACCAAGGCCAGCGGGATGCAGTGAAACGCCAAATCCCAGGCCGCATACCAGGGATACTCCCACTTATCCGGCATGGAGATGACGTCGGCGTTGTAAAGATGCGTCCAATCCGAGTTGCGTCCATGGAGCCGATCTTTGGGCGGTTCGGATCCGGCCGTGTCGCCCCTCAACCATCGATTGACGTCGTAGTGATAGAACTGCTTGTTCCAGAAGAGTCCGGCAAACGCCTGCCGCTGGACGCGCCGCGCGTCTTCGGAGAGATGGGGCGGCGCAAGTTCGTTGTAGAACGCATCGGCTTCCTGAATTCGTTGCGTGAACGTGGTGGTGAATGTTTCGTGCGTGAGACCCTGCTCGCTCCCGTCGTTCGTCAAGCGAAGATGGATGGTGTCCGATGCGCCCGAAGCCAATGAGAGGGTGTAGTGAGCGGCGGCTTTCGAGCCGATCTTGTCGGGGTTCACCGCGTCTCGGTCGCCGCGTATCACGTAATCATGGAAACTGTCTTTGACATACCGGGCTCCCTCCGTATCCTTGTAGAGCCGTCTGCTGTTTGTCTCGTTTTCCGTGAACAGGAGCGTTGGTTGGCGATCGCACCAGAGGAGGCGTCGTCCATAGTACTCGTGGTCCAACTCGATGACGCTCATGCCCTTGGCGGCTTCTCCTTCACGCATTCGCGGCCGGCGCGCATCGAGACCCCAGGACCAGGTGTTCCGAAACCAGAGGGTCGGCAGGAGCGTCAGCTCTGCTGGATCAGGTCCGTGGTTGACGACGTGAATGCGGATCAACAGATCTTCTGGGGATGCCTTGGCATATTCTACGACGACGTCGAAGTAGCGATTCTCGTCGAAGACGCCGGTATCGATCAGTTCGTATTCCATGTTCCGCCGGCTTTGTCGGCGATTCTCGTCGACGAGTTTCGCATAGGGGAACTCCGTCTGAGGATACTTATAGAGGTATTTCATGTAGGAATGGGTCGGGGTTGAGTCGAGATAGAAGTAATAGTCTTTGACGTCTTCGCCGTGGTTTCCTTCATTGCCCGTGAGGCCGAAGGCTCGTTCCTTCAGAATGGGATCTCGTCCGTTCCAGAGAGCAATGGCGAAGCAGATATATTGATGGCGATCGGAAATGCCGGCGAGTCCGTCCTCGTTCCAGCGATAGGCGCGTGAGCGAGCCTGGTCGTGGGAAAACGATTCCCAGGCAGTCCCGTGCGGGCTGTAGTCTTCGCGGACGGTACCCCAGGCCCGTTCGCTGAGATAGGGCCCCCAGCGTTTCCAATGCTCCTGCCGGCGAGTGTCTTCATCAAGACGCCGCTGTTCAGCGGTGAGCGGTGATGCACTGGTTGGGCTTGATGGGTCAGTTCGGTGTGATGAACGTGGCATGCGGCTCCTCAACGATTCGAGCAGGGGACCAGCTTGGAGAGAGATTATTCCTTACAACCCTAGCAGGAGAATGACTCAGTCCGCCAGAGGCGTTCGTGTTTCACCCCAAGGAAATGCGGACCATCAAATGTGAAACGTAGGACTGCCGACTGCGTGTGATACGAACCCTTTGACGCGTGAGTTTGACGGATTGCTGAATGGCGAGACAGCTTGTCACAGCCGCGCATCTGCGTTTGCCACAGAGGTTTGATGGCATATGCGGATTATGAGGGGAGTTCAATGAGTCGAAGGGTGTAGAGGTATTGGTAGAGTCCTTTATGATCCATCAGCTCGGCATGGGTGCCGGTTTCCACGAGGCGCCCTTTGTTGAGGACAAGGATCCGATCAGCTCGTTGAATCGTCGTTAAGCGGTGGGCGATCACAAAGGTCGTTCGACCCTTCATGAGTTGTTCTAATGCCTCCTGGACGAGTCGTTCAGACTCGCTATCGAGGGCAGAGGTGGCTTCATCCAACAACAAGATCCGTGGATTTTTCACGATGGCTCTGGCGATGGCGATACGCTGCCGCTGTCCGCCCGACATATTGATTCCCTTCTCCCCCACAATGGTCTGATACTGGTCCGGGAAGCTCATAATGAAGTCATGAGCATGGGCCGCGCGGCTCGCCGCTACCACTTCCTCTTGAGAGGCCTTCTCGTCTCCGTAGCGAATATTGTCGAGAATCGTTCCGCCGAACAAGATCGTTTCTTGCGGAACCAGCCCGATCTGCCGGTACCAACTGTCCATGGTGACGTGGCGGAGATCTTGCCCGTCGATGGTGATGTGCCCCTCAGTCGGATCGTAGAAGCGGTGGAGCAAGTTCATCACGGTCGTTTTTCCGGCGCCGGTGGGACCGACGATGGCGACCAGTTCGCCCGGCTTAGCTTCGAACGACACATCCGTCAAAACCGGTTGGCGTGGATCATAGGCAAAGCTGACGTGCTCCGCCCGGATGTGTCCCGAGACGGTGGACAGCGGCGTGGCCGTAGGGGAGTCACTCACCTCGGAGCGTGTGTCCAGAATTTCGAACACCCGTTGGGTGGCGCCCTGCGCCTCCCTGATCTGTGCGAACACACGGGCAGCGGAACTGAAGGGGCCGATCAGAATTCCGGCAAAGAGGACGAATGCAAAGAGATCGCCCGGCGACACGCTTCCGTCGATGACCTGGCGTCCCCCATACCACAACACTGCTGCCGCCGCCGAGAAGGTGAGGAAGCTGATGACGGGAATAAACACGGCCATGACGCCGGCCTTGCGCATCGTCAACGCAAGAGTCTGTTCGACTTGCGTCGCAAACCTGGTTTCTTCGCGCTGTGTTTGGACGAAGGATTTCACGATACGGATGCCGGAGATCACTTCTTCAATCAGCGTACTCATGGCGGCGGTATGGTCTTGAATCGAAGTCGAGAGAGATTTCAACTTTCGGCCGAAGAGCTTGGCGACAAGGACGAGCAACGGAAGCAGAACCAGGATCAAGAGGCAGAGCCGCCAATTCATCGTCAATAAGAAGGCGATTCCTCCAACGAAGGTCACGAGCTGTTTCGCGCTGTCGATCGGCGTTTCGGTGACGACCGACTGGATGACCGTCACATCGTTCATGAGCCGTGAGAGGAGTTCGCCGGTTCGCCGGCGCGCAAAGAAGCTCACCGATAAGGTATGGAGATGTCCAAAGAGATGCCGGCGAAAGTCGGCGATGATGCGCTGCGAAATCCATGCGGTCAGATAGCTATGGCCCATCGAACAGAGCCCCTGCAAGATGACGAGACCGAGAAAGACGGTGATCATGTCCGTCATCCTGGACTGGTCGTGCTGCACCGTAATGATGTCCCACAGGTTACCGGCCAGCCGCAGCAGGGCTAGATTGATGCCGGCGACACCCATGACCAGTAGGCCTGCCAGCACCATGCGGGACAGGTAAGGCCTCAGGAATGGGAGAAATCGTGAGAAGGTGGACATGATGAGGGCGATATTAGTGGAGGTGGCTACGGAAAACCAAGCGAGAACGGCAGAGGGAGAGATTCAAGCCGGAGGCGGTATGACAACTACAGCTGTGCGATGGACTCGATCAGGTTCTTGTTGATCGCCACGAAATCCGAACGATCGCTCTCACCGATCACCACGTCGGTGAGGCTGATAAAGAGACGCTGCTCTTCGTTGATCGCATCGGACACGCGATTTCGCATGGGAGGAATGAGGAAGTCGCCAACGTAGACGCAGTTCACAGTCCGGACGCGGATGCGAACCTTTTTGCCTTCGGGCACGGACCCCTCCTCCCCCTTTCCGGGTGAAGCCTAACTTTTGCGACGTTCAAACTTTTGACGCCGGCGCAGCTTCTTGTACTTGTGCTTGCGCATTTTTTTACGGCGTTTTTTTAGCACACTGGACATGCGTTCCCTCTCCTGCAAGAGGCGGAGTGTAGAAGTTTTCATGGCAAATTGCAAGCTCATCAACGGACTAAATTGATCGCGATTGGGTCGAAGCCGAACGTCTTGAGAGTCTGCGATGTGGTAAGAGCCGGCTCACAGGTTGCTTGACCTGCCTGATACTCACTCCTATATACTGCGACCATCATGTTCCCGTACAAATTCCCATTGATTTCCGGCTTGCTCCTGCTCTGCGCGATATCCATGATCGGCGTCGGTTGCAGTGGCAAGAAGGTTAAGTACCCAGAAGATCATGAGCGGTACCTCCGTATCGATCAGGCGGTGGAATCGCTTCGCCACGCGTATGTGAGGAAGGATTCGTCGGATCTGGCTTCGCTCATGATGCCGATTGACCAGCTTGAGCGGCTGCAGGAAGAGGCCCGGGGCGATTTCGAGACATTTAGCGCCATCACGTTGGACTTCGCGGTTGAGCGCATCATGATCGAAGGGGACAATATCGATGTGTTCGTCCATTGGCAGGGGCTGTGGAAAAAAGATGTGGACGATCCGGGTCTCCGTCAGCGAGGCCATATGCGGTTGCAGTGGGTCGGAACACAGTCGATTCTATTGCGCGGGGTTCAGGGCGATGTTCCCTTCGGTATGAAAGCTCGGCAAGTCACGATCGATCCCACACATTCTCCCAAGAAGAAATAATCCATGCCCTCTCGTCGATCCCGTGCTCCGGTGCAGGCCGATTTCCTGGTCATTGGGAGCGGTGTTGCGGGTCTTCGCGCGGCGTTGGAGTTGAGCCGTACCGGCAGTGTCATGGTGCTGACGAAGGGGCATCCGCTTCAGAGCAGTTCGATCCATGCCCAGGGCGGGGTGGCGGTGGCGATGAGTGAAGAAGACGATGTGGCGATCCATTTAACCGACACGCTGAAAGCGGGGCACGGACTCTGCCGGAAGGAAGCCGTACGTGTCCTCGTGGAGGAAGGCCCTGATCGAATTCAAGAATTGATCGGGTGGGGAGCCAAGTTCGACAAAGTCGGCGGTAAGTTCGCATTCGCTCGGGAAGCGGCCCACAGCCGAAGCCGCATCCTGCGCGCGCGGGGGGATGCGACAGGGAATGAGATGGTGCGAGTGTTGATTGCGGAGGTGAATCGGCAGGAGCGTATTCAGCGATTGGATCACCACTTTACCGTGGATCTCGTCGTTGACGCCGGACGTTGTTGTGGAGCGGTTGTATTGGATGAAGGATCTGGTCGCCAGTTTGTGTTGCCGACTCGCGCGGTCGTGCTGACCACCGGCGGGGCCGGGCAGATCTACGCACGGACGACCAATCCCCCGAATGCTACCGGTGATGGAATGGCCATGGCGCTACGTGCGGGCGCGATGCTTCAAGATATGGAGTTCGTCCAATTTCACCCCACTGCACTGTATCTGCCGTCGAGTCCGCCGTTCTTGCTGTCGGAAGCGATGCGCGGGGAGGGTGCTCAGCTGCGTAACAATAAGGGGGCCCTCTTCATGCAGCAGTATCATCCCATGGGAGCGTTGGCGCCGAGAGACATCGTGTCGCGGGCAATTTTGGCGGAAATGGCGGCGACGAAAGCGCGTCATGTCTATCTTGATGTCACCCACTTGGGGGCAGAGTTCGTGAAGCGGCGTTTCCCGACGATTTATGCGACCTGCCTTCGCTACGACATCGATATTACGGAAGAGTGGATCCCTGTGTCCCCCAGCGCGCACTATATGATGGGCGGGGTTTGGACTGATCTGAACGGTGCGACAACCGTTCCGGGTCTCTTCGCCGCCGGGGAGGCGGCCTGTAGTGGGGTACATGGAGCGAATCGCCTGGCGAGCAATTCGTTGCTCGAAGGATTGGTGTTTGGTGCGCGCGCGGCATCGGCAGCCGTGGCGTTTGCCGGTCGACATGAGCCGCCTACACTGTCGTCTCAGGAGACCACGCTTCGCGCGGGTCAGTTCGGCTCGCTGGAAGATGCAGAAAAGTTGCGTAGCTCTCTCAGGCGAACGATGTGGGGGCAGGTCGGTGTCATTCGCTCGGGGGAGTCGCTTATCCGAGCTTGTGCTCAACTGTCACAGTGGGCCCAACTCGTGACACAGCCGTTTGCAAACCGCGCAGCGCTGGAAGTCAAAAACATGGTGCAGGTGGCACAATGCGTCGCGGAAGCGGCATTGTGGCGAGAGAACAGTGTCGGGGCTCATTACCGGTCTGATTTTCCTGAGGCTAAGCGGGCCGGGTGGCAACAACACAGTCGCTTAGCAAGCGGGGAAGTTGTTAGCGGGAAGACAGCTCAGAAGTCGCGGGGGCTGCTGTTGTCTTTGCGGCGCCGTATCGGCTGACTGGACGTTCCATGATGACGCCATCGCGGACCAGGAATGTGCGGTAGTAGAGGAGGACCTTCCGGACGTATTGCCTGGTTTCATCGAACGGGGGAAGTGACTGATAGCGGTCGACGGCATTCTCTCCGGCATTGTACGCCGCCAGGGCCAGCGGTAAGTTCCCATGGAAGCGGTCGAGTAGTTGGCGTAAGTACTTGGTCCCACCGCCCACATTATCATCCGGGTCATACATATCCCGCACATCCAGGCGCACGGCGGTCTGCGGCATCAGTTGCATCAAGCCGATAGCGCCGGCGCGAGACACCGCCCGTGGGTCAAAGTTTGATTCAGCTTTGATGACGGCTCGGATCAACGCGGGATGGAGCTGATGTTGGGAAGAGTACCGACGAATGACTGGTTCGAGTTCTCGCTCGGATAAGGTGGCGTGGAATCGACTGGATTCGATCTCAATTTTTCGATAGCGTGAATCTGACGGGACGTTGGTGAGGGAGATTGAGCCGTCGCGTCCAATAAACTGATAAATCTCTGCCTTGGTCGTTGGCACGGAGAAGGACAGCGAGCCGGTTCCCGCGATGACCATTGTGGTGAGTCCAATGACCGCGTGCCGCTGGAGGGATGTCATGATGAGAAAAAGGGTGTTGTGCATGGTTGCAACGATACCAGTCTGCCTCTGGGTGTCAACAAAATGCAGGTCTTGTGCCTGGATGCCAGCAGTAAATAGTGTAGAAAAACAACGAGGTCTACGGGAGTAGAGAACGGCTAGGGTTCGAGAAAATGCGTTCGGTAGGCAATAAATAGTCTGTGAAGCTCCTGGGTGAGAAGTCCCGGTGTCCCTTTCCCCACCGGATGTCCGTCCACCATGGTGACCGGCATCACTTCCATGCTTGTGTTGGTGAGAAAACACTCGTCTGCCTTATAAATCGCCTCGATCCCAAAATATCCTTCGTCAACGGAGATCTGTGCTTCTTGCGCAAGGCTGAGCACGATGTTGCGCGTGATTCCATCTAACAGACCGCATGCAAGTGCCGGGGTGCAGAGCCGGCCGGCTCGGACGAAAAAGAGATTGCTGACGGTGCATTCCGTCAGATACGACTCCCAATTGAGCAGGATGCTGTCGAAGACGCCGGCCGCGATCGCCTCCCGCTTGGCGAGGATATTATTTAAAAAGTTGGTGGCCTTGATCTGGGGCGAAAGGGCGCTTGGAAGGTTCCGCCTCGTTTTGGCGACGATCAGGCTCACGCCGGTACGATATTGCTCGGGCGTAGGGGGGTGGAGGGGTTTGGCCATGATAACGACCGTGGGGGTAGGACACAGGGCTGGATCGAGACCAATGTCTCCGGCTCCTCGTGAAATCGTAATTCTCAGATAGGCGTCTTGCTGCGCATCGCCGATGTTATTTCGTTCCATCGATTCGTGAAGGAGATCCGGCCATGCGAGCTCGGGAATGGGGATTGTCAGGCCGATCGCGTCCGCAGACCGTCGAAGCCGGGCAAGATGCTGGTCCCGCATGAATATTCGACTCCCGTAGGAGCGAATCGTTTCATAGACACCGTCGCCGTATAGGAATCCATGGTCGAAGACGGAGACGACGGCCTCCTCACCCTTTACAAATCGATCATTCAGGTAAATCCACATCATTAGATCTATCTATTGCAGCGCGCTGAAGAACGCCTGGGCCTTCTGGAGTGTTTCCTCGTATTCCTTGACTGGATCGGAGTCGGCGACAATCCCGGCGCCGACCTGCAAGTATCCCTTCCCTCTGCACCACACCAAAGTTCGAATCACGATATTGAGATCGAGGTTGCCGTGCCAGCCGATGTATCCAAAGGATCCGGTATAGGGGCCTCGGCGTACCGGCTCCAGTTCCTCAATAATTTCCATGCAGCGGATCTTCGGCACACCCGTGATGGTGCCTCCGGGAAATAACGCCTGAATCAGGTTGAAGGGTGTAGCCTCCGGCCTCAAGACGCCGCTGAGATTGGAGACGATATGGCTGACGTGAGAGTACTGCTCAATGGTCATGAATTCATCGACCCGCACGCTGCCGAATTGGCAGACGCGACCCAGGTCGTTCCGTTCAAGATCGACGAGCATGAGGTGTTCGGAGCGCTCTTTTTCATTCGCGAGTAATTCGGCGATGAGCCGTTGATCGTCACGGGCGTCCAGCCCGCGCGGTCTGGTTCCGGCAATCGGGCGCGTCTCCGCCTGCCGGTCTTGCAGGCGAACTAACCGTTCGGGCGAGGAACTGACCAGGGTGACATCGTCGAAGTGCATGAGCCCTGAGAATGGCGAGGGGTTCACGGTTTGGAGACGTCGATAGAGCTCCTGCTCGTAGGGCTGTCGGTCTGTGCCATCGATGTACGTGTTGGGAGGTTGTAGAGTAAATCGATGCGACAGGTTGGCTTGGTAGATGTCACCTGCCGCAATATATTCCTGGCAGCGCCGGACCCGATCGAGGTATGTGTTCCGAGGTTGGTCTGGGTGAAAGACCATCTGATCGAGGGGCGGAACATGTGTGAGGGGAGCGGGCGTTCCGCTCAATCTGGCTTCCCACTGGGCCAGCCGATCTAAGCCCTCATGATAGAGCTTCTCGCGGGGCTCTCCGAGAAACCGTTCCATGGGCGGACAAAAAATGATCTGTAGACGATCGGTTTGATGATCGACGGCGGCGACGATGTCGTACAGACCGAATTGCAGATAGGGCAGCTGCAGATCGTCTTTGGCCATGGACGGAAGCGTTTCGAATTCACGCACGAGGTCGTAACTGAGATACCCGACGGCTCCGCCCCAAAAATGGGGCAACCCTGGAGGAGGCTCTATTTGAGGCGCAGCGAATAAGCGGGAGAGGCTCCCGAAGGGATCGTGCGAGAAGTGTTCATGCCCTTCACGGGTGCGAAGGGTGGCCTGTCCTCGTCGCCCGGTCAGCACAGAAAAGGGGTCGCTTCCTAGATAGGAAAAATGATTTCCACTGTCGGTGCCTTTCCCACTGTCGAGTAGGAAGGATGGCTGAGAGGGAGATGCAATCAGACGATATAACTCGAAGGGTGTCTTCCCTTGTCCTTCCACCGTGAGGACCAGGGGCTGTGGAGGCCCACCAAGAAACGATGGTTGGGAAAAACGAGTCATGGGTGAATGAGTATCGCTCTACATGTGGACGGCATGCACTATACCCCACCGGTTCGGCTGTGTCACAGCGTATGGTCGGCTTGACAATTTCACAGTGATTCTGCTTGAATTGCGCGCCCGCCATCGGCAGAGTCTTTGCGTTATGTGCTGCATTGCCTCTCCTCCGTGGGTATGACATGCCCCCTTCACAAGATCCATTGTACGCCGGGCTTGGCCAAGCGGTCCGGATCGCAACAGATCTGGTCGCTGCGCTGATTGTTGGAGGAGGGTTGGGGTGGGTGTGCGATACATACCTTTTTGATTCTTCCCCCTGGGGGATGGTCGTCGGTCTTGTGTTGGGGGCTGCGGCTGGGGTCAGGAATGCGCATCGGTCGGTGCAGCGGTGGCCGAAGACATAACAATTTTCACTAGCCGAAACATATAGAGCGCCATGGAAGAAAGCCCGCTTCATCCCTTCGAACTTCACGAGTGGATACCGATCTCGCTCGGCGGATTCGACATTTCCGTCAACAAGGCCGTTGTCATGATGTGGGTGGTCGTCTCCCTGGCGGCGGTGTTTATGGTGATCGCAGGATCGGCGCGCAAACTGGTGCCCGGCAAGTTGCAGAGCGTGGCGGAGCTCATGGTGGACTTTATTCGCAGCATGATCCTCGATACGATGGGCAAAGGGGGGATGCGATTTTTCCCGCTCATCGCCACCCTCTTTCTCTTTATTCTCTTCTGCAATCTTCTCGGGTTGATCCCCGGCAGCTACACCGTGACGAGTCAGATTATTGTGACGGCTGTGTTCTCCTGCGTGGTATACGGGATCAGTCTGATCATGGGATTTCTGATCCATGGAATCAAGTTCTTGGGCATTCTCATCCCACCCGGTACGCCTGGGTGGCTGCTGCCGTTAATGATACCGATCGAGTTGATGAGTCAGTTGGCGCGGCCCATTTCACTGGCCGTTCGGTTATTTGCGAATATGACGGCTGGTCACGTGATTCTCGGGGTTCTGTTCGGCATGGCAATCAGCGGCGGATTGTTGATCGGGTGGTTGCCCTTTGCATTTACGGTCGCAATATACGGATTGGAAGTCGGTATCGCGTTCATTCAGGCCTATATTTTCACCATATTGACCTGCGTCTATATTGGGGACGCATTTCATTTACATGGCCATGATGAGCATGCGCACTGACAGGCTGCTGAAAGGCCGTCCAGGAGCGTTTTCAGCCGCCGTCGGCTCATCGACATACTCTTGCCCAGTGCTTCAAGGTATTCGCGTTCTGCGGCCTTGCTGGGAGATATGTTGAGCAGGCTGTTCGGGCGCACAGTGAGTTTTCATTAAAGGAGGATAGACAAACAATGGATTTAGGAGCAGCAGGATTGATAGGCATGGGCTGTGCCGCAGCAGGGTTTGCCGGAGCCGGTGTAGGGATCGGCTACATTTTCGGGAAAGTGATTGAAGTGGTGGCGCGCCAGCCGGAAGCGGAAGCTCGTGTCACAAAGTATATGTGGATCGGATTTGCCCTGGTGGAAGCCATCGCGTTGTACGGGCTGGTTGTGGTGTTCATTATTATGGGGCTCCGCAAGGGGTAGCGAGGTAAGAGAAAGAAATGGATACTCCACGATTATCCCCTCACACATCCACTCAGGGGAGTTCACATGCCGCAGTTTGAATCTCACTTTTTTTCTTCTCTAATTTTTTGGGAAATCGTGTCGTTCGTGATTCTCTTATTCGTGCTCTACAAGTTTGCCTTTCCCGGCATCTTGAGTGTATTGGAAGAGCGAGAAAAGAAAATTAAGGACAGCCTCGATCAAGCCGAGCGTCACCGGTCAGAGGCAGAACAGAAACTCAAGGAGTATGAGGCCAAGCTGAACATGGCTGCGAAAGAGGCGGAAGGTATTTTGACTGCCGCAAAGGAACGGGCGCAACGGCTCATGGAAGAAAATGAGCAGCGGATGACGACCGAAGCCGAGCGAATCAAGGGCGATGCGACCCGTGAAATCGACCATGAACGTCGCAAGGCGATTCAGGATATTCGCGCCCAAACAACCGATTTAGCCTTGATGGTGGCGGAGAAAGTCGTGCAGCGAACTCTGAATGAGGCGGACCACAGAAAATTTGCAGACGACGCACTCGAAGCGTTGTCAAAATCCTACCAACGATAGTTCTTGAACCGGGCGGGGTCAGCCTAGGCTGACCCCGCCCGGTCTGTATCCTTCCAAATCGACACAGACGAAGCGAAATCCGGCCTTACGGAGGCGGGCACTGATGTGCGCGCGCAGGTCAGGTTGGTTCAGTCGAGAAAACTCCTCTGCCCCAACCTCGATTCGTGCCACCTCTCCATGCTCTCGTACACGCACATGGCGAAATCCCTCAGCCTGTAAAATGTCTTCAGCCTGCTCCACGCGACGGAGGCTTTCAATCGTGATGGGAGTGCCGCGAGGGATTCTGGAAGAGAGGCAGGCGGCTGCCGGCTTATCCCAATTTGAAAGACCCAAAGTTTGGGCAAGTGCTCGCACATCGGACTTTGAAAGGGAGGCTTCGACCAGCGGGCTTCGAATGCCCCACTCGCGCGCGGCTGTGATTCCCGGTCGATCATCCCCGAGATCGTCGAGGTTCGTTCCATCCACGATCCACAGGCTCGCGCGCGGTGCGCGCAGCCCGTCCATCAATTGATAGAGATCGGTCTTGCAATGGAAGCAGCGGGCTGCATCGTTCTGTACGAAAGCCGGAATCTCGAGTTGATCGGTGTGGACCAGTTCATGCCGCGCGCCGATCTCTGCAGCGACCCGCTTGGCACCTTCGAGTTCAATCGTGGGAAATGTCGGTGAGACAGCGGTGACTGCCAGCGCATGTTCACCGAGTTGCTCATGGGCGATTTTCAGGACGACGGTGCTGTCGATCCCGCCAGAGAAGGCAACCAGGACGGACTGCATGTCCGAGAGTACCTGGCGGAGTGTAGTGAGTCTATCGTTGAGAGATTCGGTCATCCTGGATTCCCGTCTTTAACGTTGCGTCTCTAAGCAATGTGAGTGAGGCTGACGGACCTCTGCAGCATCCTGCTAATGTTTGACCTTCGCTTTGGCAATGTTGCCTACCACCACTAAGGCATATCGTTTAGGATCCAGGTATTGCTTGGCAACGCGCTGGACATCTTCCTTCGTGACCCGGTCTATCCATTTTGGATAATCCGCAAAATATTCGAGCCCCAGGCCATAGAACTCCACTTGGGCGAGCACGTGCGCGAGTTTGGCGGTGGAGTCAAACCGCAGCGGAAAGCTGCCGATCAAGAATGATTTGGCTTCGGCCAATTCCTGATCGGACACCGGCCCGTCACGGATAGACTTGATCTCGGATAGGACCCCGGTGATGGCTTGATTCGTCGTCTCCGTCTTAGTCTGGAGGTTCACCCAGAATGACCCAGGCATCAGCCGGGCGTCGAAGTGGCTCATGATCCCATAGGCCAGTCCCTGCTTGTCGCGAATCGAATCCATCAAGCGAGAGGAAAATCCACCGGCCCCCAGAATGTAATTCATCACCGTGACTGAATAAAAATCCGGGTGCGCGCGGGGGAGGCCTCCATGACCAAGCACGATGGTGGATTGAGTGAGATCTTTCTCGATGAGTTGGACCGTTCTCCGTTCGACCGGCGAAGGCTTCTTCGTACTCCGTGCTGTCGTCGTCCCTTTTTTCCAGGTGTCAAAATGGGTCTGCACCAGCGCAGTGGCCTGTTCAAGTGTGACGTCTCCGACGATGGTCAGAATGACTTGGGAGGGGGCGTATTCCCGTCCATAGAAGGACTGCACGTCGGCCAAGGTGATCTTGTTGAGTGTTTCCTCAGTTCCATTGACGGGCCATCGGTAGGGATGTCCATGGAAGACGAGCTGATTGAACGCTTTCATGGCAATATGCCCCGGGTCGTCGTTGTCGCTTGCCATCTCGCCCAGCAGTTGGGTACGAATCCGTTCGAATTCCTGCTTGTGAAACGCCGGGTGTTGCAGCATGTCTGCGAGCAGGGTAAAGCCGAGGTCAACGTCTTTCTTGAGTACACGGGCGGAAGCGGTGGTGAAATCCTCCGATGCTGTGGCTTCCAGTGCTCCACCGACGAAATCGATTTGCTCCGCCTGCTGTTTTGATGTGCGCGTGGTTGTCCCTTCGTCCAGAAGACTGGCGACGAGGTTTGCGAGTCCTGCTTTATCAGGAGGATCTTGCGCAGAGCCGGTCTTGATCAGCGCGTGGATTTCAACGATGGGGAGGAAATGTTGCTCAAGGACGAGCACCGTCATGCCGTTTGTTGTCACGAATTTCGTCGGTGCAATCTCCGCCGCCACACCGGGACCGCTTGCCAAGAGCAACGCGCAGAGTCCCATCACGAGGGTCAGAGTTGCCCGTTGTCTCGTCGTAGGCATGATCAGGGCTTTCCCTGTTGCGCGGCCGTGGGGGGGGCCTCTGGTTGTTTGGGGGGCACGGGAATCAGCGTGCCGACGGTCCGATTGTCTTCCGTTAGGTATTGGCGGGTGACACGCTGAATATCTTTGGTCGTCACCGCCCGGATCCGTTCGACAAATTGGTCGATCTTCCGCCACCCGGCACCGACGGATTCAGCCTGTCCGAGCAACATGGCACGCCGGAAGTTGGAGTCTTGTTCGAAAACATGGGCGGCTTCGACTTGGTTCTTTGCCCGTTGGAGTTCTTGCTCTGTCGGTGGATCTGCCTGGAGACGTTTAATCTCTCGATGGAGAGCGTCCTCGACCATCTCCGGTTTCTGGCCAGGGCTCACGAGGGCATAGAAGTAGAAAAGACCCGGATCGGTCTGCAACAAGCTGTATTCTGCTCCGACGGCAAGCGACGATTTTTGTTCGTACACGAGGCTCTGGTACAGGCGCGAGCTTTTCCCATGCGACAAAATCGAATCCAGAATGTCGAGCGCGTACGAATCTTCGCTCGTAAAATTCGGCACACGATAGCCCATCATGACGAACGGAACTTGCGCATCTCGCTTGAGGAGGAAGCGGCGTTCACCTTTTTGTTCCGGCTCCATGGTGGCGAGTGGCTTGGGTTCCGGTCCTCGCGGGATCGGTTCGAAAAGCTGTTTGATCGTGGGGAGCAGGCTGTCGGCGTTGATGTCACCCACCACGACGAGGGTCGCGTTGTTGGGCGAGTAATAGGTGTCGTAATGCCGTTGCAAATCATCCAAGGTCATCGCATCCAGGTCACCGAACCAGCCGATCACCGGCCAATGGTAGGGATGGCTGAGATAGGCCTGGGCAAAGAGTGCCTCGACGAGCGCGCCTTGTGGGTCGTCCTCCGAGCGAAGTCGACGTTCTTCCTTCACGACTTCTCGCTCTGTCGTCAATTCAGGCATGTCGAGCACGAGCCCCTGCATGCGATCGGCTTCGAGTTCCAAGGCCAGCTCGACGCGGTCGGCCGCGAGGTTTTCGAAGTACGCGGTGAAGTCCTGGCTCGTGAAGGCATTATCCGTCCCTCCGTTCTTGCGAATGAGACGGGAGAAGGTGCCCTTGGGATATTTCGCGGTGCCCTTGAACATCATATGTTCAAGCATGTGGGAGAGGCCCGCGCGGCCCATGACTTCGTTGCGTGAGCCCACCTTGTACCAGACTTGGACAGTGGCAACCGGAGCCTTAGGCACTTCCACTAAGAGGACTTTCATCCCATTGGAGAGGATGAACTCACGAGGTTCCGTTGCGAAGGCGGGCGATGTAAACGCGAAGACAAGACTGCTCGCGGCAGCCAACCATGATATTCGCATGATGTATCGTGAATACAGCCAGGTCATGTTTGGGCGGTGCGCACCATGCATGCTAGCAACGGGATTCGATTTGTGTCAAGGCACGCCCTGCGTATTCGGGTGAGAGATTACCCAATTGGCCACATGCACCGAGGACGTCGCGCCCCCGGCTCTTACGGACGAACACATTGAGACCCGCCTGCCGTACGATGGCTTGAAAGGCGGAAATGTCGCGGTCCGATGGGCGGCGAAAGGGATTCCCGGGAAACTCATTGAACGGAATTAAATTGATCTTGCACGCGATCCCGCGGACGAGTTTGGTGAGTCGGCGAGCATCGTCAGCGTGATCATTCACCCCGGCCAGCAGCACGTACTCGAAGGTGAGTCGTCGGGTCGGTGGTAAAGGGTAACGGCGGCAGGCAGCGAGCAATGTTTTGAGCGAGGCGATCCCATTGACGGCCGGCATCAGGCTGGCGCGCTGGTCGTCAGTCGTAGCATTCAGTGAGATGGCCAGATTGACGCCGAGTGGCGCAATATCTTTCATTCGCGCTGCCAGGCCGGCAGTCGAGACCGTAATGCGTCTCGGCGACCATCCGAGTCCCCACGGCTTGTTGGTGAGTCGCCGAATGGCCTCTGACAAAGCCTCCATGTTGGCCAAGGGCTCGCCCATTCCCATGAAGACGAGGTTGGTGATCCGCTCGTGCGGATTGAGGTGATCGTGGGCGGTCAGTACTTGTTCCATGATTTCAGACGGCTTCAAGTTGCGTTTCAATCCCATCGTGCCGGTCAAACAGAATCCGCAATCCAGGGTACAGCCGACCTGCGTTGAGACACAGAGGGTTAAGCGGTATTCATCGGGAATCAGCACTGTTTCGACGGTGAGTCCATCGCTGAGCGTGAGCACCAACTTTCTCGTGTGATCGATCGAACGGAAGACTGTGCAGCCTGCGGCGCGTGGAATCGTGGCCAGTGAAGCCAACGCTGTTCGCTCCGATTGGCCGAGGTCCGTCATCTGGTTGATGTCTTTCGCTCGACGTTGATAGAGCCAGCGCAAAATCTGACCGGTTCGGTAGCGGGGCCATCCGAATTGCTGCACGAGCCGGCCCATTCCTGCTTCATCAAGGCTCAGGAGGTTCGTGGGAGCTGTGCGTGCAGGGAAATCATCGTTTTCGTGCCGCATGAGGGCAGCCTACCACAGCCGTAAAAAGTGGAACAAGGCACAGAGCTTACACGGCTTTGCTGGCAACAGGGGAGGCACACTGCTATATATGTAACAGATCGAGAGGAGAGACGACGAATGCACGACTATCTCTATCCATGGGCCATACGAAGCCTGCTCTTTGCCGCGTCGATCGGCCTTTGTGGGTATGCATGGCTCTCTGACCAGGCGTTCGCCGGTTCTCCCTCTCCCTCGATGTCGAGTGACAGCGGCGCGTGCGAGAGGGCAGAAGATTGTTTTCAGGCTGCCGCAATGCCGAAGGAACGGCTGGGCAAGACCCTCAATAAGGAGCAAGTGTTGTCGCTCAAGATTGATCGGCTGCAACGGGTGATGGAGCGATTTCCCGCGACCCTCTGGGCTAAGCGCGCAGGACTGCTGTCCGGGGTGTTGCTTCTCGAACGGAACCCTGCTGTGGCGATTCAATTTCTCCGCGCGGCACAACGAGATTTTCCGACCTTGGATGACTATATCCGACTCTGGACGGGAGAGGCGCTGTTGAACTTCGGAAATGCCAAAGAGGCGGCGGACATGTTCGAAAGCATTCCGCAGGCGGTGCCTGACTCCTATCTCCTGACCAAGGCGGCCTATCGAGCAGGGGAAGCATGGTATCAGGCGTCGAGTTGTTTGGAAGCGACGGCGTGGTTTGCGAAAGCGGTGGAACTGAATGATAAGGAGCCAGGGACTCCACGGGCGCTTCTTCGGAGAAGCGCCTGCCAACTGCGAGACAATAACATACGGGAAGGCCGCGAAACATTGATGCAGCTCTGGGTTCGGTTTGCATATAGCGCAGAGGCGAAAGAAGCAGAAGCGTTGCTGGCCTCAAATCTTGGTGGCGAGCCGTGGGTTGTTCAGCCGAGCGAGCGGCTTGCCCGGGCTCAGGCGTATCTTGGGCAATCCTTCCATGCCGAGGCGATCGAGGAACTCCGAAAGTTTCTTGCGGCTGATCCACAGTCGCCGCGGCGCGCCGAGGCGAAGCTGAAGCTCGGCATCGCGCAGGTACGCCTGAAACAGTATGACGAAGCTCGAGAAACGTTCCGTGCGCTGGTGAAAGATGGGGGCACGGAATCCCGCGAAGCGTCGGTCTGGCTCGCCCGTGTTTACCTTCGACAAGGACAGGGGGATAAGTTGCTGGATCTTGCCCGCCAGCTCGCGACATCTTCGCTCTCCGCGGAACAGAAGGGTCAGATCACCTTGTTTGCCGGGATGTGGTTGGAAGATCAGTACCGCTTCGACGAGGCGATTGAACGGTACCGGCAGGTGGCAAAGGTCGGAGAGCCGGTGGCTCAGCGAGCCGAGGCACGGTGGCGCGTGGGCTGGGTGCATTACCGTCTGGCGCGCTATCGTGAGGTGGGTGACGAGCTGCGTCAACTCGGTGATCAAAACGACAGCGATTTTGAGCCACAGGCACTCTATTGGATGGGACGCGCGGCCGAATTGAGCCAACAGCCTCACGCTCGTGATGTGTATATGCAACTCTGTCGACAATACGTTTATACGTATTATTGCCAGCTGGCTCGCGAACGGATCGATATCCCGTTGTCGGAGCCCCCTGCGTCCGAACAGATTTCTGCGACCGCTCCGGTCAACGGTGGTACGCCGATGAATGGTGAGGCGACACGCGTGGTGTCTACGAGAGCAGAAATCGAGCAACAGTCGGCGTACCGTCGAGCCATTGAGCTCAAGACGCTGGGGTTGGAATCGGATGCTGCGCGAGAGTTGGCTGGGTTGACCGATCGCTATAGCCGAGACCCCGATGCCCTCATGGCGCTTGCAACCCTATTGAACGAGGTGGGTGCCTACCACCACGCGCTCCGACTCGCGAGAGCCAGGTTCCGAGATAAATTGGAGCGAACCGGCGGGATCGTCGACCCGTCGTTGTGGAAAGTAGCCTATCCAACCGGCCTTCTTCCCATGATCAAAGGCCAGGGTGCGAATGGTGTCGATCCCTATCTGGTGGCGGCGATCATTCGAGAAGAGAGTCAGTACGATCGGCAAGCGGTATCGCGGGTTGGTGCAATCGGCCTGATGCAGGTGATGCCGGGAACTGCGAATAATGTGGCGCAGCGGCTCGGGCTTCCCGCAGTAAGTCGAGATGATCTTTTCGATCAAGAGACCAATATCCAAATCGGAGTCCGCTACGTCGAACAGTTGCTTGAACAATTTTCCGGGAATGTTGCATTTACCGTTGCCTCATACAATGCGGGGCCGATAGTTGTAAAAAGTTGGATAGCGCTGCACCCTGGACGAAGCCAGGATGAGTTCATCGAATTGATCCCGTATCAGGAGACGCGGCAGTATGTGAAACGTGTACTGCGAAGCTACCGGGAATATTTACGGTTAGACAAGGCCTCCTGATGGCTATTTCTTGACAAGATCTAGACAAGTTTCTATAGTGCGCCACAACCTGTAGGGGTTTGTAAAGGAAGAGAGTGGGGGAATGGCACTCGATCGGTTGGACGCGTTCGAAACTCGTATTAGGGATTTGGTCAAACTCGTTCAAGAGCTGAAGAAAAAGAATGCAGCGCTCGAAGAAGAGTTAAAGGCCGTTCGACGACGACTTGTGGAGAAGGATGATTCGAATCGACGGTGGGAGCAAGAGCGTGTCGATATCAAGTCTCGGATAGAAAAAGTCCTCGGTGACATCGAGTTGTTGGAGTGCCTTGAAGAACGCAAGGAGGTGGCCCTTGACTAAGACCATTGACGTGGAAATCTATGGCCAACGGTACACAATTCGTGGCGAAGCGGACGAAGGAGATATTCGGCGCCTCGCGAGTTTTGTTGATGGCCAGATGCGCCATCTCGCGGAAGGAATGAATACGACGACCCCTTCCAAACTCGCCGTGCTGACCGCACTCAATTTGGCGCACCAGTTGTTTGAGCTCGAACGGAAGCGTGCTCAAGGTGAAGCGGATGTCGAGCGCCGGATGAAGTCGCTCATGGAATCGATAGAAGAGCAGGTACCGACCTCGCTCTTTCGCTAGATTCAACTTGCAAAGGGTGGCCCCCTTTGCTATCGTGGGTTGTGTGTATCGGGACGTAGTAGATTCTACGATTAGGGATATGATTAGGTCATGCTCGAACCGGTTCAGTGATCCGGGGATACGATGTAGTCATCACGGAATGGATGTGGGTTTTTGATGCTGGAGAAATTGAGGCAGTTAGTAGAGTGTGTACAAGGGTTCGTCCACCTCATATATAACTTCTTAGAGATGTTGGGCGAGGTCGTAGAGATCATGCTGCCGTCAAAGAGTGCGGTCTATGGAAACAGCCAACGGTTGCTTCCGGTTCGCATGCTGACTCCTCTCATACGGATGAGAGTGTACCGACGCAGATGGACCTCGTGGGATCTATCCCGCACAGGACATACCCGTCATCTCAATCCAGCAAGGCATCCATCCCCGTGGAGTCCGTACTCGGAATAGGTCCGTAGACCGCGTTTCCGGCCGCCCTTTTCTTGTCCCTCATCTTTCCACTGCGCCCCCTTCGCACTCAAGACTGTCGAATAACCTTGTTTCAAACGAGGTTGGGAAGCAGGATGCTTCCCGTCTCGCGACTGTAAGGGGGGAGTCCACATGTCAACCTCACTTATTGCCTATCTGTTAGCGGGACTCGTTGGAGGGCTGCTCGGAATCGGCATTTTTGAGCTGATCCGCCGCTCATCGAGTGTCACGAAGAAGGCACAGGAAGAGGAGCAGTCCCGCCAGGCTATACAGAACGCTCAGCGGGAGGCGGAGAACATCGTCAAAGAAGCAAAGCTGGAAGCAAAAGACCTTCTGCTGCAATCAAAAATGGAGCTCGAGAAGGAGCAAAAGGCCAAGATGGCCGAGTTCGCTGTCGCAGAAAAGCGTGCGATCCAACGAGATGAGGCCCTCGAACATCGGATCAGTACGGTAGACAAACGGGATAGCGAGGCCCAGAAGCGAGATCTGGAGTTGTCGAAGAGAGAAGAGAAGCTGCTGGCTAAGGAAGCCGCTTGTGCTCGAGTAGAGAAGGAGCATCGTGAGGCATTAGAACGTATTGCGGGGATTACGGCCGAGGAGGCAAAGAAGCAGCTCGTTCAAGAAATGGAAAGCCAAGCTCGGCTCGAAGCCGTTGGGCATGCCAAGAGGACGTTAGAGGAAGCGCGGGAGAATGCGGAACGGGAAGCGCGCGAGATCATTACCAATTCGATTCAACGAGTGGTGCGTGATTACGTGTCTGAATCCACGATTTCTGTCGTGCCGATTCCGAACGACGCGATGAAGGGACGGATCATTGGGCGGGAAGGGCGCAACATTCGCGCAATCGAGGCCGCAACCGGGATCGACCTGATTATTGATGAGACGCCTGAAGCCGTCATTGTGTCAGGTTTTGATCCGTTGCGTCGCGAGATCGCCAAGGTCTCGCTCGAACGGTTGATGCATGATGGGCGCATCCATCCTACACGGATCGAAGAAATCGTTGAGAAAGTCAAAGTTGATATCGATAAGCTCATGTATGACGAGGCCGAGAAAATCATCTTTGAGTTGGGGCTCTCGGATTTTCACCCGGAGTTGATCAAGGTGCTTGGTCGGCTCAAGTACCGGACCAGTTACGGACAGAACAATCTCTATCACTCGCGTGAAGCCGCGTACATTTGTGGCATCATGGCTTCGGAGCTTGGCCTTGACGTGAAGTTGGCGAGGCGGGGCGCGCTGCTGCATGATATTGGGAAAGCCGTCAGTCACGAAGAGGAAGGCCCGCATGCCATGCTGGGCGCTGAGATTGCCAAGAAGTATGGCGAGAGCGAGAAAATTGTGAATGCCATAGCAGGCCACCACGAACAAGTGGAGCCGATCTGTCCTGAATCGGTTTTGGTTGCTGCGGCTGAAGCATTATCTGCAGCCAGACCTGGGGCTAGACGGGAAGCCTTGGAGACCTATGTGAAGCGGCTGGAGAAACTGGAGTCGCTTGCCACGACTATCAAGGGAGTGCAAAAGGCCTATGCCATTCAAGCGGGTCGAGAAATCCGCGTCATCGTTCGACAGGAAGACATTACCGATGCCGAGTCGTTCCAGTTGTCTCGGGACTTGGCGAAGAAGATTGAGCAGGAATTGACGTATCCCGGTACGATCAGAGTGACCGTGATTCGAGAGAGCCGGTATGTGGAGTATGCCAAGTGAAGGTCCTCTTCATTGGCGATATATTCGGTGAGCCTGGGCGGCGAGCATTGGCCAGGGCTGTTCCCAGGCTGGTGGCTCAGCGGCAAATCGATATTGTGATCGGGAATGGAGAGAATGCGGCCGGTGGGTTCGGCATTACACCGGAGTTGGCAGAAGAGTTGTTCGACCTCGGCCTCGCGGTGATAACGACCGGGAATCATGCGTGGGATAAGAAAGAAATTCTCGACTACTTTCCCCGAGAGCCGCGACTACTTCGCCCGGCGAACTATCCGAGTGGTGTGCCGGGTAACGGAAGTGTGGTGGTCGAGTCGGCCGGCGGAGAACAGCTCGGCGTGCTCCAGCTGATGGGGCGTGCGTACATGCCGACTTTGGACTGTCCGTTCCAGGTAGCCAAAAAAGAATTGGCCGCGCTGAAGAAGCGAACGGTTGCCGTGATTGTTGATATGCATGCGGAGGCTACATCGGAGAAAATGGCGATGGGGCATTATTTGGACGGAGAAGTTGTCGCCGTGGTGGGTACCCATACGCATGTCCAAACGGCCGATGATCAAATTCTCCCGAAAGGGACTGCCTATATGACGGATATCGGGATGACCGGTCCCCTTCATTCCGTCATCGGGGTGAAGAAAGAGTTAGCGATAGAAAAATTCCTAACGGGAATGCCACGGCGCTTTGAAGTGGCTTCGGGTCCCTCCGTCTTTTGCGCGGTGCTGCTTGAACTTGATGCGCGTCTTGGCAAGGCGCTGTCGATCGAACGAATTCGCATCATCGATTAAAGGAGATCAATCACGAGCCCTCTCGGTTTCCCTGGTTCCCTTTCGCAGGCTGCCCCTCCGAAACGGATTTTAACGGTTTCGGAGTTGACGGGGCTGCTTCGCACCTCGATCGAAGAACAATTCTCTGACGTCTGGTTGGAAGGTGAACTCTCCAATCTCCGTGCTCCCGGATCGGGACACGTCTATTGCACGCTCAAGGACAAGACGAGCCAAATTCGCGCGGTGCTGTTCCGGCCCAGCGCGGTGAGGTTGCGTTTTGCCTTGCAAGAAGGGTTACAGGTGATTGTGCGGGGCCGGCTCACGGTCTATGAGCCGCGAGGAGAATATCAGATTGTGCTCGACACGGTGGAGCCGAAGGGAATCGGCGCGCTGCAGCTGGCATTTGAACAATTGAAAGCACGATTGGCAGCGGAGGGGCTGTTCGATCAGGACAGAAAAAAGCCGATCCCGGCATTTCCTCGAACCGTGGGTGTTGTCACATCCCTAACCGGGGCAGCCATTCGGGATATCCTGGCCGTTCTTCGGCGACGCTGGCCGACGCTCCATATTCTTATCGCCCCGGTTCAAGTCCAGGGGGAGAGTGCCGGGCGTCAAATTGCTGGTGCGCTAACTGCCTTGAACGACTTGGGTACTGTGGATGTCATCATTGTCGGCCGAGGCGGAGGCTCGTTGGAAGATCTTTGGAGTTTCAATGAGGAGATTGTGGTGCGAGCCATTGCTGCTTCCCGTGTCCCAGTAGTGTCGGCTGTCGGACATGAAATCGATGTGACGCTTGCCGATTTCGTCGCCGATCTTCGAGCTCCGACGCCGTCGGCGGCGGCAGAGGCAGTGGTTCCGGTGTTGGCTGAGATCGTGGAACGATTGCGGGAACTCAAGGTCCGTCTAGGACAGGTGATGCTCCGGCATTGTGCGTTCGAGCGGCAACGGCTCGATGCCGGCATTCGAGGGGTGACGGATGTACGTTTCCGTATCCAGGAAACGATGCAGCGGACAGATGAGATGGTGGGCCATTTGCGCGAGATGGTCCAAGAACTGCTCACGACTTGGCGTGAACGGGTTCACGGGGTGCAGCGCGATCTATCCAGTCTCAATCCTATTCTCGCGATCAAGCAAGGTCTGGCGACAGTTCCGCAACTCTCTAAGCGCCTTGAAGGACAGATGGGGGTGGTGTTGGCGCAGCATCGTCACCGGATCCATGCGACACTGGCGCAGCTTAATACGCTGAGTCCCTTGGCGATTCTGGGACGTGGCTACAGTATTCTCCAAACGGTTCCGGCTGGTCAAATACTCCGGCGGGCAAACGACGTGGAGGTTGGACAGGAGTTGGAGGCTCAATTGGCAAGTGGGCGTTTGGGCTGCATGGTCACGCGTGTGTGTAATGATTCCTCAGTTTGAAATCGTTGAGTGGTCGAGTATAATGAGCTTCCAGCCATACATAATGAAATAATTACGAGGTGTGTCGTGGCAGCGGTGAAAT
This sequence comes from Nitrospiraceae bacterium, assembly GCA_035275205.1. Taxonomy (GTDB): domain Bacteria; phylum Nitrospirota; class Nitrospiria; order Nitrospirales; family Nitrospiraceae; genus Palsa-1315. The sequence goes on along the minus strand of DATENE010000200.1, from coordinate 2,030 downwards.
TTGAACAGGCAATGGCGCGGTTGGAAGCCATTGTTGGTGAGTTGGAAAAAAGCGATCTTCCGCTGGATGAGTCGCTCAAGATCTTTGAAGAGGGTATTCGCCTTTCAAAGAATTGCCTCAAGATTTTAGAGGAAGCCGAGCATAAAGTAGAAGTGCTCGTGCAAGATAAGAACGGTAAGAAACGAATCCATGCCTTCTCTCCAGACGACGTAGCCGATGAACCGTCCTCCTAGCTTCTCTAGCACAGGCTATTATTTCCATCCATGCCCTGGTGAGTGGTTTCTTTAGTCGATATGGCTACCCTTCCTCGTGTTCACAAAGAACGATTGGATCGTGTGCTTGCGGCTCAGGGTCTAGTGCCCAGTCGGGAGGCTGCAGTCAGAACCGTCTTGGCAGGTGGAGTATCGGTTGATGGGATAATGGTGGATAAGCCAGCGAAGCTGGTGCCGCTGGATGCGCGGATCGAGATCGTGCAGCCTGCGTTGTTTGTTAGTCGATCGGGTGACAAATTGGCTGCAGCCCTTGATGCCTTTCATATTGATCCGAGTGGAACAATCGGTTTGGATGTTGGGTGTTCGACCGGTGGGTTTACCGACTGTTTGTTGCAGCGAGGAGCCACCCGTATTTATGCCATCGACGTGGGATATGGGCAGTTTGAGTGGAGACTTCGTAAAGATTCGCGTGTTGTCTTGCTCGAACGGACCAACATTCGGTATGTTGACCGTACAGCGGTTCCTGAGCCGATCGACCTGGCGGTGATCGACGTTTCTTTTATTTCGCTGACCCTGGTATTACCCGCGGTCGTCAATCTACTCACCAGCTCTGCAGTGGTTGTGGTGTTAGTAAAGCCACAATTTGAAGTCGGTAAGGGTCAGGTCGGACGCGGCGGGATCGTGCGAGATGATGCGAAGCGCGAGGCGGTGACTGAGAAGGTTATTGCCTGTGCCTCTCATTTGGGGCTTCAATTGAAAGGCGTGCTCGATTCTCCCGTGATAGGGCGAAAAGGGAATCGGGAGATTCTTGTTGGTTTTGCGCGCGAAATAACAACTTGATCGAGTGAATGGTGGACAGGTGATGGCACGAATTCATAGGCGATGGGGGCATGCATGAAAGTACTCGTGACCGGAGGTGCCGGTTTTATCGGGTCGCATTTAGTCGATCGTCTTGTCCAGGAAGGACATGAGGTTGTTGTTGTGGACAATCTGTCCACGGGGAAGCGGCGCAACCTCAATCGCGCCGCTCGTTTTTTCAAGCTAGACATTCAGAGTTGGCGACTTGAACGGGTGTTTCGCAACGAGAGGCCTCATATCGTCATGCATCTTGCCGCACAGATGGATGTGCGAAAATCTGTGGAAGATCCAATCTTCGATGCCCAGGTGAATGTCCTGGGCATGCTGAACGTGCTGCAGCAAGCGATCAAGCACGGTGTGCGGAAGGTGGTGTTCTCTTCTTCCGGTGGGGCCATCTACGGGGAGCAGGAAATCTATCCTGTCCCTGAGTCCCATGTCACGAAGCCTCTGTCGCCGTACGGGATCAGCAAGCTGTGCGGGGAGCAGTATCTCTCCTACTATCAACGAGTGAGCGGACTTCAAATAGTGAGCTTGCGCTATGCCAATGTCTATGGTCCCCGTCAGGATCCTGATGGAGAGGCTGGCGTGGTCGCGATCTTTATTCAGAAGCTGCTGAATAACGAGCAAGCGATCGTCTATGGGAATGGACGGCAAACGCGAGACTTCGTCTATGTCGAAGATGTCGTTGAGGCAAACCTTGCGGTTATGGGTCAGGACACACAAGGAACGTATAATGTTGGAACAGGCGAAGAAACCTCAATTAACGACTTGCTCAGGATTTTAATCACCCACACGAATTCGACATGCAAGGAAGTTCATGGGCCAGCCAAAAATGCTGAACAAGTACGGAGCGTGATTGATTCGAGCAAGCTCCGTCAAGAATTGTCTTGGGAACCAAGAACCGAACTCAATGAAGGCCTCAAGCGCACCGTCGACTATTTCCGCGAGCGGATGAATTAG
>DATENE010000199.1:0-7355 GCA_035275205.1 Nitrospiraceae bacterium | reverse complement strand
GGAGTTTACCAAGGTCCTGGACGATGCGAACAATCAGCGAATGCAGTCGGCGGCGAAGATCCTCTCGCTCCGTTTCAGAATGAAGGATCTCATGACAGCTGAAGAATGGAAAGCCTTGTCGGACCAGATGCTGGCCTACAGCAGCCGATATAAACACAGTGAGGCGGCGCCAAAGGCCGGCTACTAGCAAGCTGCTGAAAAGGAGGTGGGGTGGCTGGAGCAATCCCCGTGCTCGCACAACGCGCGGCCTCAGAAGGATGCGAGGGAGTAGGCAGACCGTTCTTCTTGCTCGCAGAGCCCCCACGATAAAGCAGTGGTCGCTCGATGCGCGCAGTAAAGGGCAGCCTCGGCCACTCCCCTTGTGAGAGGTATGAGGAGTCGGAAGATTCTCGCTGCGGCCTCGCGGAACTGGCTTTTTGAACATCCTCGAAATATGTAACCTACAGTGCACTGACGTAACACAAGCGTCATGAATCCTCTTTCATGGCACAGGGCCAGAATCCAGCGGACTATCTCATAGCAGAACGAGGAGCGTTCTATGCCGGAGTTCGCACAGAGAGGTTGCCACTTGTCGTAAACGACTCTGTTTGTGTGAAAGAGGGCACCAACAAGGGACAGTTTGGTGCTGTGATTTCCTTGGAACGTATCGATTCCGAGCCATTCTATCTCGTCGAGCTTGGTCAGAATGGTGATGACATTGTCCTACCTCTTTCGCATCATGAGCGTGTCCAATAAAAGAGTGGAACAATGCGCTGCAACGAATTTGCTGGAGACATTCTGATTTTCTTGGGTGACTGCTCGGATTTTATATTCGACGAAACAAAGTAAAAATGAGCCAGATCAGAGCTTTTAGAATGACAGCGTTGGCCGAAGGAGTATCATTTCTCATCTTGTTATTTGTTGCGATGCCGATGAAATACTTCATGGGCATGCCAGAGGTGGTGAGAGTCGTGGGCTCCATACACGGAGTCTTGTTCCTGCTCTATATTAGCCTGTTAGCCACACTGCATGTGAAACAGCGATGGTCTGTCATGTTTTCACTGTACGCACTGATTGCGTCTGTCATTCCGTTCGGAACATTTGTCTTAGACAAACACTTACGTGAGAAAGAAATAGTGGCGACCTAGTCAGGATCGAAGTTGTCCGGTTTGACAATAGCTCGGGGACTGGGGAGTTCGTGACTGTCAAAACATGACAGTGATTCGTGAGTTCATGGGAGCAGCTCTCGACATTGGTTCAGCTTTTTCAGTAAAGTTGTCGCGGAAATGTTTGATTTGAATGGGTTGGCTACAGGCACAGCCGGGTCAGCTCAGGGATGTCCCCATCTACTAACCGCAAGGAGGAGAAAGAATGAGCAATAAATCACTCTATGAACGTCTCGGAGGCTATGACGCGATTTGTGCAGTCTCCGAAGATCTGTTGCCACGCTTAATGTCGGATTCGCGGTTAAGACGTTTTTGGGATAATCGAGGAGAGGACGGCCTTAAGCGCGAAAAGCAACTCCTGATCGATTTCCTCTGTGCGAGTTCAGGGGGGCCCATGTACTACACTGGGCGTGATATGAAGGTTTCTCATAAAGGTATGAAGATCAGTGAAGCCGATTGGACGGCATTTTTAGGCCATGCCAATGCGACGCTGGATGCCTTTAAAGTTCCACCGACTGAGCGAGGAGAGGTGGTCGCCTTTGTGCAATCCTTGAAGAAGGATATTGTCGAAGTGTAGCCGCGAAAGGAATATTCTGTTTGTGGTGATCGCTCGATCATGTTAGCGGCGGCGGGCCATTCTCCATACCAGTAATGCGTGACTCGTGGCAAAGCATGAATCACGCATTACTAAATGTTCAGTTTAAAAGCTGAAGGCTGAGAGCGGCCTGCTGATCGCTTGATTCAAGAGCGACGAGGTTACCGGCAGGTTTTCCCATCGAAGTACATGCAGCTTGTTTCTCCCGATTTCACTTTCCAGGTCTTCAGCAGGGGCGGTTGTCCATTCTCTCTCATCTCCACGACGAAATCTGCAAGGCCTGATATTGGAAGCTTCTCTATATGCGGCTTCGCCATATCCGGGACGTCGATCCAGAATACGGCTCCATGTGTAGAAATCAAGATGCGGTAGCCTTCCTTGTCAATGTTTATGACGGGGCTGTAGAAACTCTTGTCCTCGGCACAGCTAGGGGAGACCACGCCGATGAGAAAGAGACTCAAAAAGACGGCAAGAAGAGTCGTACGCATGTGAGACATAGCACGCACTCCCGCTTATCGGACCGATCAGCAAGCCATTATGGCACTCATGCGAATACTAAACAAACTGGAAATTCTCGAGTGGATTGTGTCTAGTTGATCCGGTTTGTTTGGTTCATCTGGTCCTCCAGCAAGTCCGGATTGACCAAAGATACGAGACAAACCGAACAAACCAATTGGGCACTCTGCTAGGACGTCTTGATATGGGCCGGAGTAACTGTTCCGCCCTTGATCCAGTAGAGGCGAATGTCAGGCTTCGATTTCTCCATGAGGGAGATGAGCAGATAGGCGGGGATGGGCAGATTGATCTTTGGCCAGATTTCTTCATAGTCGGTGGCAATCTTGATGTCGGTAATGGAGGGGCGCGCGGGGTCGTGGGGATGGGAGTGATAGACCACTTGCAGATCAAGCCCTTTGCTTCGAATGTCTTTCTTTGCAACAGAAAAATCCTGCATATCCATCACGAAGGCGATCTCGGCGCGCTCCGCTGGCGACAATCGTTCTAAATGCGCGACCTTGGCCGGGTCGAAGGACGACAATTTCTCAGCCCCTTCGAGCGCCACGATATTTTTGATTCGATAGACATGGGTGGCGGCCCCATTCGTTCCTGCCAGGAGCCCGCAACATTCGTAGGGATCGAGTTCCCTGGCATGGGCCACCATGTCGTCGAGGATCGATTGAGGGATGATGAGATCAGACACGATAGTTAAATGGTGCAGCTGACGGCGTAGTCCATGCTTAGATTTTTGATCTTCGGGTTCTGGCCGCAGAGCGGGCAGGCCGGATCTTTGGGGCGTCCGACTTTTCTGAATTTCATCTCCAGTGCGTCATAGATCAAGAGGCGATCGGCCAGTGTTTCGCCGATGCCAAGGATTTCTTTGATCGCTTCCGATGCTTGAAGAATGCCCATAGTCCCAGCGAGGGCTCCCAAGACGCCAGCCTCTTGGCAATTCGGAACGAGGCCGGCCGGCGGTGGCTCCGGGTAGAGGCAACGATAGCAGGGATAGCCGGCATGGGGCTTGATGGTAGTGAGTTGGCCTTCGAATCGGAACATGCTGGCGGAAATGAGCGTCTTCTTGGCGAAGAAGCAGGCATCGTTCACGAGAAATCGCGTTGAAAAGTTGTCGGATCCGTCCAGCACCATGTCGTATTGGGATATCAGCGGAAGGATATTGTCGCTGTCGACGTTCTGGTGATAGGTCTTGATTGTGATCTCCGGGTTGATTGCCGACAGGGTTTTGCGGCCGGATTCCACTTTCGGCAGGCCCACCGTGGCCGTGGAGTGCAGGATTTGCCGCTGCAAATTCGAGAGATCGACGACATCGCCATCGACCAGACCGATGGTGCCGACACCGGCGGCAGCGAGATAGAGTCCGGCAGGCGAGCCGAGTCCCCCCGCCCCGATGAGCAAGACCTTTGCATTGCTCAGCTTCAGCTGGCCCTTGCCCCCGACGTCGCTCAGAATAATCTGCCGGCTGTATCGTTGAATCTGTGGGTCAGTAAGTTCCATAGGGCTGTCATTCCACGACATTCAATTCGATCGGATCGACGACGACGCCCTTCTTGCGAAGGCCCGCGATCGCCCGTTCGATTTCCGTGCTGTCCCCGGTCAGCTCGACATCCATCCAGCCGGTGGTTTCGCGAACGTCGGCTCGCCGGACGTTGGTGACCACTTTATATTCGTGACCGATCTGATAGATGACCGGTTCTTTGATCTTGTTTTCTGGAAACTGAATGTGCACTTTCACATGTGGCATGATGTGCCTCCCGCAATGGCTGGCACGATCGAGACTTCGTCGCCGTCTTTGAGCGAGGTTTCTTTGCCTTTGAGGAATCGAATATCTTCCTCGTTGACGTAGATGTTTACGAACCGGCGAAGCTCACCCGTATCGTCGCAGAGGCGATCCTTGATCCCAGGGTGGGAGACGTTCAAGGTGTTGATCATTTCGACAATCGTGCCGGCCTGTGTGTCGACCTCTCCCTGTCCCTTCGTCAGAGGACGGAGAGGGGTCGGAATGCGAACCTTAATCATGCGTCACCACCCCCGTGTTTCCCTACCTTAAATGTTTGCTCAAAACTGACCAGACTCGGTTGAATACGGTGGGGTCTGCCGACCGCATCGATTACCGCTTCCTGTGTCTTCAAGCCGTTGCCGGTGACATAGGCGACCGTCACGTCGCCTTTTTTGATCGTGCCTTGTTTGACCAGCTTCTGGAGTACGCCGATCGTCACGCCGCCGGCTGTTTCGGCAAAGATTCCTTCTGTTTGGGCCAATAATTTGATCCCTTCCACCACTTCGTCGTCTGAGACCATGTCCATGGCGCCCTTGCTCTCGGCAGTTGCTTTCAGGGCGTAGTACCCGTCGGCGGGATTGCCGATGGCCAGCGATTTGGCGATCGTGTTGGGCTTCACCGGTTTGAAGAAGTCCCGTCCTGACTTATAGGCTGTGGAAATAGGGGAACAGCCCTGGGCTTGTGCCCCATTGATCTTTGTCCGCACGTCGTCGACGAGACCCAAGGCCTTCATTTCATGGAGGCCCTTCCAGATCTTGGTCAGGAGCGAGCCGGAGGCCATCGGGATAACCACTTGGTCCGGCGTGCGCCAGCCGAGTTGCTCCACGGTTTCGAATGCCAGCGTCTTTGAGCCTTCCGCATAGTAGGGGCGAATGTTGATATTCACAAAGGCCCAGGCATGTTCGCCGGCAATCTCGCTGCAGAGGCGGTTCACGTCGTCATAGTTGCCTTCGACCTCGACCACGTTCGGTTTATAGATCAAATTCCCGAGGACTTTCGCGGCTTCCAAATCGCCGGGAATGAAGACATAGGCGCGCATTCCTGAGGCAGAGGCATGGGCGGCGACGGAATTGGCCAGATTACCGGTCGAGGCGCAGGCAATAGTTTCAAAGCCCAATTCGCGAGCTCTCGTGATGGCCACGGCCACGACTCGATCTTTGAACGACAGCGTGGGGTGATTCACCGTGTCGTTCTTAATGTAGAGTTCGTCCAGTCCAAGATGGGCGCCGAGATTCTTGGCGCGCACCAGCGGAGTCATCCCGGCATGCGGGCCGAGAAAAGCCGGCCCTTCCACCGGCAGGAGATCGGCATAGCGCCAGATACTATGTGGCCCGTCCTGGATCTTCTTCCGGGAAATATTTTTCTTGATTTCCTCGTAGTTGTATTTCACTTCGAGGGGGCCAAAGCACATCTCGCAGACATGGATCGCCTTCGTCGGATATTCTTTTCCACACTCGCGACAGACCAGCGCTTTCATTGTGCCCATGGCGACTCCACCTTGCTACGTCAATAATAATTACGGCTGGACGGCACAGCCGGCAAACGGATCGCCGTCATCGAACAGTTCGGTAATCGTCGGGTGCGCGCCGCAGAGCGCGCAGTCAGGATTGCGTTTCACTTTGATTTCTCTGAACTGCGTCTTACGCGCATCGAAATCCAGGAACCGATTCGTGAGAGGATGGCCGATTCCTAGAATGAGTTTCAAGGCCTCAGTCGCTTGGATCGTTCCAATGATACCGGCTAACATGCCGATCACGCCCGCCTCCTGGCAGGAGGCGACTAGCCCGGCCGGCGGCGGAGTTTTGAAGACGCAACGGTAGCAGGCGGACTGCTTCGGCACGATGGTCGTCACACGCCCATCGAAGCGAAGGATGCCGCCGTGGACCAATGGTTTTCCAGCAAAGAAACAGGCGTCGTTGATGAGGAACTTGGCCGTAAAGTTGTCGACCCCGTCGATGACGATATCGAAATCGCTGACGATCTTCAATGCATTACCGGCGGTCAGCCGCTCTTCGTACATCGAGACCTGGACGTCGGGGTTCAAGGCCTGAATCTTCTCTTTGCCCGATAGGACTTTGGGACGACCCACGTCCGACGTATGGTGAAGAATCTGCCGGTGAAGATTGGTGAGGTCCACCACATCGCTATCGATGAGGCCGATGGTGCCGATACCGGCTGCGGCCAGATAGAGCGCCGCCGGTGAACCAAGACCTCCCGCGCCGACCAGAAGAATCTTGGCCTTGGCGATCTTCTTCTGCCCCTTGCCACCGACTTCAGGCAAAAGAATATGCCGGCTATATCGATTTATCTGATCTTCAGTAAATTCCATTTTAGCTGTCAGCCTTCAGCTGTCAGCCTTCAGCCCGGAGCTGACTGCTGAAAGCTGAGAGCTTCCCTGCTCAGATGTTGAAATACTTCTCAATGCTGATATATCGTTCCCCTGTGTCACAGAGGATGGTGACCACATTCTTGCCTGGTCCGATCTCCTGGGCCACCTTCTGCGCGGCGAACACATTGGCCCCGGCGGAAATTCCGACCAAAAGGCCTTCTTTTTTCGAGATCTGTTTAGCCGTTTGATAGGCCTCATCGTCGGTCACGGTCATCACCCGATCGATAATGGACCGATTCAACACTTTTGGAATAAACCCTGCCCCGATGCCCTGAATCTTATGAGGCCCTGGCTCTCCACCGGATAGGACCGGGGATCCAGCCGGCTCAACGGCGATCACGTTCACGTTGGGATTACGTTCCTTAAACAGTTCGCCGCATCCGGTAATGGTGCCGCCCGTGCCCACTGCCGCCACAAACGCATCGATCTTTCCGTCGAGAGCCTCGAGGATCTCGATCGCCGTGGTCATTTTATGCATGGCCGGGTTGGCCGGGTTGGAAAACTGGTCCGGCATAAAGTACGATGGATTTTGCGCGATAATGCTTTCCGCCTCTCGGATCGATCCCTTCATGCCTTCCCAGGCCGGCGTCAACACGAGTTGCGCTCCATAGGACGATAAGAGGCTCGCCCGCTCCATGCTCATGCTCTCCGGCATTACGAGAATAAGCTTATAGCCACGCACGGCGGCAACTAACGCCAGTCCGATCCCGGTGTTTCCGCTGGTCGGTTCGACGATCGTGCCGCCCGGCTTTAATGCGCCAAGTCGTTCTGCCTCGTTGATCATATTGAGACAAATCCGGTCCTTGACGCTTCCGCCGGGGTTAAAAAACTCTACTTTCCCATAGATCGTCGCTCCGCCTACAGGGGACAACCGGTTGAGACGGACGAGGGGAGTCCGTCCGATGAGTTCGGTAATGTCTTTGTGCGCAGGCATCG
>DATENE010000198.1:0-6352 GCA_035275205.1 Nitrospiraceae bacterium | reverse complement strand
GCGCCCGTAGCTCAGTCGGATAGAGCATCAGCCTTCTAAGCTGAGGGTCGCTGGTTCGATTCCAGCCGGGCGCACCAAATTTTCAGCAAATTAGATAGGCGGAAACGAACTGTGAGAAAAACTTGGTGCGCAGATAGTGCGTGTGTGTGGAGTACACTAACTGGGCTGTGGCTTCTCATGATGCAGCAACCAGAGACCATCTCTAGGCCGAACTCTGCGCACGGTCCTACACGTCTACCCCTAGCGGTGTCTGTGTCCGGCACAGCTGTGTGATCTGCCGCTGCACGCCCGGACGGACCTTGGTGAAGGAGAGGCCAAATTCCTGAGGACGGCTCCAGCGTACCGTTGCACCTTCGATGGTGAACGGGTTCCCGGCATCCCGCGAGAAGATACAACACTCCAATTCTATTCCCACAGGGACAGCCAAGAGACTTCTGACTCGACAGCCCCCAAGGGAGAGGTCGCGCAGTTCTCCGTCACCGGTCACCCTCCGCTCCTTTGATGAAAAGTGGCCCTGCAATCGGACCGCGACGCGAACGTGCCGACGTGTATCTCTCTTCCGATTTCTGGATGCCGGTGGACTGCATCGCGTCGGCGTAAGTTCTCGCTCTCCACTCGGGTGGCCTACGTCTCGGAAAGTAGGACTCTGTTTTTGGTCCCCTTTAGGGTGCCCCAGCTTGTCCGCATACTGGCCGAATGATGTCCAAGCCTGCCCTAGGAGACTCAGCACCTGAGGCGTGAGTTGCTCCCCAAGTCTGAGCATGTCTCCGACCACGGAACGGGAGGCCTGTTGACGTCGGGGAAGCAGGCCGCGTCCCCCGGCGAGCAGATGCTTGATCCGCTGCGCCACGTCCTGGAACCCGGGTACCTCTTTTCTGGCCCAACCATAGGCTTCCAGTGCTTCGGCATATCGGCCGAGTGACTCCAACGTCTTTCCGAGTAAATACAGAATTTGTGCTTTTTCTTGTGAGGTGTGCGTGTCCACCTCCAGGGCTCGGTGGAAGGCCCCGACGGCGTCATCGTACCGTCCGGTCGCGAGCAAGCACAGCGCGATCTGCACATTGGCGTTCCCCGCATACTCCGGGTCGTTGGCCACGTGTTGGAACTCTTCGAGCGCTTGATCAAACATTTGGGCGCGCTTGAGCGTACGACCGCGTTCATAGTGGTCGTGTCCGGACTTCGGTTGTTCCATGCTTCGATCCTCCCATTCGTCACTCGGTCACAGGAGACAAATTCTGGCCGATGAGGAGATGAGCAAAAACAACGCCTCGTGGTCGATCCACGTTGGACCAACAAATCAAGTAGTTACCTATCCCGCCCACGGCTTGACCGGAGGGGAGCGTCGACAGGTTGGCCGGAATGGTACGCGGCGTGGAGGTCGCCGTCGTGGCAGTACTGATGTTCCGTATGAGGTCCTCTCGTGATCTGGTCGGCTTGGGGGCTTGCTGGTCAAGGGTTTCCCGCTGACCACCAGCCAAGCTGGCATACGGGTCCGCGAGTGTGAAAGAATAGTGCGCGGGTGGTGTGTGAGGCGGGGTGGAGCGTAGCCACTTTTTCGCACACAGCACACCGAAGGTCTTGAACGTTCGATCAGTGGTTCGACTGGAGCGAACTTCTAAGCTAAGGGTCGCTGGTTCGATTCCAGCCGGACGCACCACAGGGTTTTCTAATCCATGCGCTGGCTACTTCGTCCTTCTCGTCTTGCGGTTATTGCCCTAAGCGTGGTGCTGGTCTACTCGCTCGTCGGGTTTTTTCTCGTTCCCTACCTCATTAAAGTCTACGCGATCCCTGCGGTTGCCGAAAAGCTCAAGCGTCCGGTGCTGGTTCAAGAGGTGGAGTTGAATCCCTTCACGCTGTCGCTTCGGTTGACGGGCTTCGAAATTCGAGAGACGGATCAGTCGGCCTTGCTCGGGTTTGAGGAGTTCTTTGTCAATCTTCAGGCCAGCTCCCTCATTCATCGGGCCTATGTGTTCGATACTATCCGGCTCACGGCACCCTATGTATCCGCACGAATTTCCAAAGACGGGCGTGTGAACCTGGCGGAGCTTGTGCCGCCGGACGATGGATCACAACCGTCCATGCCACAGCAGGCCGAGAAGACTCCAGCCGAGATTCCTGCGATTGAAATCGGAGAGTTCGAGATCGCGCAAGCGATCGTCGAATTCCGCGATGAATCGAAGCCCAAGCCCTACGTGCTCGATATTGTTCCGATCCATATTGTGCTCAAGAATTTCTATACCAAACCGGGCGGAGACAATTCGTATGCATTTACGGCGGAGTTGGACAAGGGTGAAACATTCTCATGGGCCGGCACCGTTTCGCTCGAACCATTGCGATCGTCCGGCAAGTTTTCCCTCTCCGGCGTAAAGCTGCCCAGGCTGTGGCAATACGTCCATGATCGATATCACTTCGACATCACCGACGGCACTGTCGCGGTCGATGCCGGGTACTCCATCGATGTCGATGCGACTCCCATCGGGCTTCAAGTGTCACAAGCGAATATCCGAGTCGAAAAACTGGCCATCAGGGAGGATGGCAGTCTCGACCCGGCGATCACCATTCCGGCGCTGAACGTAGAGGGGGTCGATGTAAACCTTGCGACTCGGGAGGTTACGGCTCGGGAGATCGCTGTCATGCGCGCGTGGTTCACGGCCTGGCTCAATCCCGACGGGACCTTGAATTATCAGCAAATGTTTGCTCCCGTAGACTCTCCACCTCCGCCTGCTGCAGGCAACGATTCTGCTAAGACCAAGGATGAGAAACCGTGGACTGTCTGGCTCAAGGAGATCAGGCTGGAGGACCATGCGATCGATTTTGAGGATCGTACCTTGCCGACTCCAGCCGAAATCGAGGTGCGGTCTTTGACTGTCAAGACCCGCGACGTGCGGATTCCGATCAAAGACGCCCTGCCGATTGAGGTGGGCCTGAAGCTGAACGAAACGGGGACTATTCATGTCAATGGTTCCGTGTTGCCTAACCCGCTTCAGGCTAATGTTGTCCTGGCCCTCAAGGACATTGCGATCAGGCCGTTTCAGCCGTACTTTGAAAAATTTGTTCGTACCGATGTCCAATCCGGAGCCGTGAATCTCAATGGAACGGTACGTTTTTCCGCAGAACATCCCAAAGGTCCACTTCTGGCGTATGAAGGCAGTGTGCGCGTCGAGGGATTAAGTGTGGCAGATCGCGATCAGCGCGACGAGGTGACTTCGCTGCAAACATTGTCCTTAAACAAGATCGTTGCGACCGTCGATCCAACTACGGTCTCGATTCAAGAGGTGGGACTCGAGCAGCCCATGGCTCATGTCGTCGTGGGGCCGGACGGCGGATTGAATATCGGCAGGCTTGTCGTTGCCGCACCGCCTTCGGCTCGGGCGGAAGAAAAACCAATGGAACCTCAGAAGGCCAAGGGCCCACCAGTCCCGATAACGATCGGTATGGTGAAACTGACAAAAGCGGCTGCAACGTTTCGAGATAATTCGGTGCAGCCTCCCGCACAGACCGGGATTTTTAATCTCACCGGCACGATCAAAGGGTTATCGTCGAAGCAGCTGGCCAGGGCGGACGTTGACCTTTCCGGTCGAGTGGGTACGGGGGCATCGCTGAAGATTGCGGGGAGGATCAATCCATTGAGCGATGATGCATTTACCGACGTCACAATTTCCCTTGGAGGCATGGATCTGACGGCTCAAGGTCCGTACAGCCGTAAGTATGTGGGTTATGGATTGTCGAAGGGGAAACTCTCGCTCGATCTGAAGTACAAAATCTCGCAGAAACTACTTGAAGCGGAAAACAGAGTGGTGGTCGATCAGTTGACATTCGGAGAGAAGTTCGACAGTCCGGATGCGACATCGCTCCCTGTGATGCTGGCTGTGGCGCTGCTGAAAGATCGCCAAGGACGAATCGATATCGATCTGCCGATTCGCGGCGATTTGAAAGATCCTGATTTTAAGTATGGCAAGGCGGTCGTTTCGGTGTTGCTCAATCTGCTGACAAAAATTGTGGCCTCTCCGTTTACGCTGATCGGGTCGCTTGTTCCTGGCGGTGGCGCTGCTGAAGAGTTGCAATATCTCGAATTTGATCCTGGAGCTGCCGCAGTGGTTTCGACAGAATTGAAGAAAGTTGAAGCCATTGCGAAGGGGCTCGAGGAACGGCCTGGTTTGCGCCTAGAAGTCACCGGTACTGCGGATCCTGTTCGGGATCGACAGGTGCTTGCTCTTCAAAAGCTGAAAGCGCAACTGCACGCAAAATGGCAGCAAGGGAAAGGCGTATCAAAAGGAGCTGACTTTCCGATTGCTGAAGAGGAGCGTGCGATCAAAGAACTCTTTGATAAACAGCGTAGCCTGCAGCCGGTGGCGGGGACGGCGGAGGGCGAGCAGGTTCCTTCGAAACCGCCTTCGATCGAGGAGATGCGACAACAGCTTGCCGCGGGCATACCAGTTCCCGATTCGGATCTCCGTCTTCTGGCAGAGCAACGGGCGGAACAGCTGCGCGGACAATTAGTCGTGAACGGCAACCTTGCCGACGAGCGTGTGTTCTTGACCGAAGTCGATCTGACCGCGGCGGATCATGAAAGAGTGAGAAGCCGATTGAACATTACGGCCGGTCAATAGTCCGGAGGTTCCCCCTTGCACTTCGTTTAGAAAGAACAGTATCGTATCGCGATGAGCGAGATTGATTTATTGGCTTGAAAAAATGGAGGCTACCATGGCTATACGACTGGGAGACGAGGCGCCGAATTTTACGGCAGAGACAACCGAAGGCACCGTCAACTTTCACGAATGGTTGGGCGGCGGGTGGGGGATTCTCTTCTCACACCCGAAAGACTATACGCCGGTTTGCACGACCGAGTTGGGGACCGTTGCCAAGATTACGCCGGATTTCAAGAAGCGCGGCGTAAAAGTCATCGCGGTCAGTGTCGATCCATTGGATTCGCACAAGGGATGGATCAACGATATCAATGAGACCCAAAAGACCACGATGAACTATCCGATCATCGCCGATCCTGATAAGAAGGTTGCAACCCTGTACGACATGATCCATCCGAACGCGATAGACAATATGACTGTCCGATCAGTGTTTATCATTGGGCCGGATAAAAAGGTGAAGTTGACCTTGACCTATCCTGCTTCATGTGGACGGAACTTCGACGAACTGTTACGGGTCGTTGATTCGCTCCAATTGACTTCGAAGTTCAAGGTTGCCACACCGGCGAACTGGAAGGATGGAGAGGATTGCATCATCACTCCGGCTGTGAACGATGCTGAGGCCAAGACGCTGTTCCCGAAAGGCTTCAAGAGTGTGAAGCCCTACCTGCGTTATACCCCGCAGCCGAACAAATAATCGACAGGTTGACCGATATGAAGGGCGGGAGAAGCCTGATGCTTCTCCCGCCCTTCCCATTTCAAGAAGGATCGGGGCGGCTGCTGAGGGATGTGTTTCATTCCTTGGCGGTCCAGCCGAACACAATCACCGCCATACCGAACAAGGCAATTCCGGCTCCAGTCCAGTCAAAGATAGAAAGCTTCTCGCCGTCCACGACTTTCAGCCACACGAGAGCCGTCGCCACATAGACACCGCCATAAGCGGCATAGACGCGTCCGCTGGCAGCGGGATGGAGAGTGAGCAGCCAGACGAATGCGATGAGACTGAGGGCTGCTGGAACTAAGAGCCAGATTGATCCGTCCTTGCGGAGCCAAAGGAACGGGAGGAAGCAGCCGACGATTTCGGCAAGGGCTGTCAGCACGAAGAGCCCAGCGGTCTGAATCAAGAACATTGGCACATCCTCCTTCTCATGGGCGATACCGTCTCACCTATACAAGTAACAGACCTGCGGCACGAACCCTTCTCCAGGAGTTTGTACTGAGAAATGAATCAAACTCCTTGACGGAACCAGGAAATGTGTATTTCGTTTCCTGAAGAAGAGGGTAAGGATGCGGAGGGTTGTTCTGAGGTGTGGATCGTCGAATCAGGTCGGCAAGCCACTGAGCCTCTTGGTCGACGAGAGTGACCGTTTGATCGCTGGTATGTCCGGGCAGAACGAGTCGCGTTCTTTTGCCGGCAGATTCACAGACCGGTTGTCCACCGAGCCATACAAATCGACGTTCTGCCTGGGGATTGTCGGTTGCAATTCTTGTCTTGAGCAGACGACGCACCCATGTAGAGGAAACCTGAGTCTTCGGTACGGAATGGTCGAACCACCGGCGGACGTCGAGTCTGAGTCCTCGCATTTCGAGATAATTGAGTACCGACCGTCGTAACCCTTCGCCGATCCATTCCGGCGTCTCGCCGCGTGTGTCCTCATGGAGAAGGTCATTCTCCGCGAACCCCTGAAATGTAGGACCGAGGATGCGCA
>DATENE010000197.1:0-2347 GCA_035275205.1 Nitrospiraceae bacterium | reverse complement strand
TCGCTCCAGGGAGGGCTTACGGCAAAGGCAGCATTAATCAGGCCGACGTGAGAGTAGGCTTGAGGGAAATTGCCGCACTGGGTATTCGTGGCGGGGATAAAATGCTCGGAGAACAGTCCGACATGATTCGAAGCAACCAGCACTCGATTGAGAATCTCCCGGGCTTCGGGGGTTCGCCCCAGGCGAGCGAGCGCTTGGGCGATCCAAAACGAGCAAATGACAAAGGCTCCTTCAGGTTTTCCGAAATCGTCGTTTCGCACGTAACGGTAAAAAAATCCTGTGTCCTCGTTCCCGCGTCGAAGCGCGAGCTCCCGAGCGATGTGCAACACGGTGGACTCACAGAGTTGCTGGTTCGGATAGCCCAAAATCGGGAGTTGAGCGAGGGCGGCGTCATCACTGGAATCGGTGGGACCGTTTCGGAGCGCGCCGCCATGTACGCCCCGGAGGAGGGCGTCCGCCGCATGGATCCGTGCGGCGGTCAAGTCTAAAGAGATCGAGCCAAGGTGACCGGCTTGCTTGATGCGCTCCAATCGTTCGAGACCGGCCCAAGACAACAGGTTTGTAAAGGAATGTTCCTGCCAGCCGTTGCGGATCTCCCAGAGACCGGCGTCCGGTTGGCCGATGCTGCGGGCGCACAATTTCGCCAGATGGGCCAGGAGCGTGTCGAGATCTTTACTGCGCAAGTCGCTATACCGTTCGTCGAAGAAGATCGGTGTAAACGTCAGAATCATTTCTCCATAGGCATCGTTCTGCACATGTTCCGCCGCCTGGTTGTGGCTTCGAACCGGTATACCCCCCTGATAGCCGGCCCAATTCGGATGCTCGGTTTCCGGCAGGGGAAGACTCTGGCTCAATGTATAGACAGGACGTAAGCGGTCGCGGGAATGTTCGTGCGTATGCGCAATGTTCAACAGAAATTTGAGGAAGGCCTCCATTTCCTCGAAGTGGCCCAGGTTGTGAAACGCTGTGAGCGCGAAATAGGCGTCGCGCAACCAGCAATAGCGGTAGTCCCAGTTTCGACCTCCGCCCGGATGCTCGGGAAGGCTGGTTGTCAGGGCTGCCAGTATGGCGCCGGTGTCTTCGAAACAATGGAGCTTCAAAGCCAGAGCAGAGCGGATGACCTCCTGTTGATGCAGCAACGGCACCGAACAGTTTTTGACCCAGATGCGCCAATAGCGTATCGTCTGTTCGAGAAAGTCGTGCGTGACTTTCACGAGGTCGTCCTCGATGCCGAGTCCCCATGTGAGACCAAAATAGAACCTCTGAGTCAGCGCGACCGGAGTTTCGTCGCAGAGATATGTTAAGGGCATGCTGGTCAGCAGGCGGAGCGATTCGCCGCGGATGTCGTAGCGCAGGTGGTTGCTGCCCCGTACGGGATGGATGGGAGTCTTCTCCCAGCCCGATACCGGACGGCAACTCACCTTGATGGCCGGAATGCCCTGCAACGGTTCGACCAGACGAAAGAGTGCCGCCGGGCGATAGATGCGTCCGTATTGCTCGAAGCGCGGGCAAAAGTCGGTAATCTGAAACGCGTCGCCGCTAGGCAATATGATAGTGGTGAGCAGGATATTTGTGTTCGCAAGATAGCGCTGTTCGGTCCTGATCTCGCTGGCAGAAATCGCGCTCTCGATCGAGAAGTGCCCTCCGTCCGGATCGATCAGCCGTCCGAAGACGGGCGGACTGTCGGGGCGCGGCGCACACATCCATTCGACGGCGCCGTTCAGTCCGATCAACGCCGAGGTTTGACAATTGCCGATAAGGCCGTAAGGATACATGCCGTTACCATAGGCGATTTTTTGCCGGATGTAAACGAGAGGTGACCTATGCGCTTATCGCTTCGATTCCTGTTGCCATTGGCATTGGTGTTGGCGGGGCTTGCGTATGCGGTCATTCCACTCGTCGATTCGCTGACATTGAAGTGGTTTGTGCGGGATCTTGAAATGCGGTCTGCACTAATCGGCCGGATGGTCGAGGCTCCCCTTGTCGATCTCCTGGCGGCGGATTCCAAGGTCAAGCTGCTCAACTACTTTCATCGAATCCTTCAGGATGAACGGCTCTTCGCCATTGGATTCTGCGATCGGGACGGCAAGCTGATCTACAAGACCTTGACCTACCCCGATTCGATTCCATGCGACGGTACCAGCACCATCGAAGCCGGAGAGACTGCCATGATACGGCTGACCCAAGGAGCCGTCCACGTTGCGGCTGTGGGAATCGAGGGGAACGGCCGCGTATGGGGACGCCTCATGCTGGTTCATGACATGAGTTGGGTTGAACGTCGAAGCAGCGACACCAAATGGTACCTCTACTACTTGTTTGCGATCATCGGTGTGGTGATCTCACTTGT
>DATENE010000196.1:0-5423 GCA_035275205.1 Nitrospiraceae bacterium | reverse complement strand
CCGGCACTATGCCGCGCGCACTGACCAGGCGCGCCAACACACATTCACGACCCCGTTTCTTCTCGCGGCAAGTTCTTGCTCAAGAAGAAAGGCAGTGCCCGTGTCATTCCACCACCCAGATCGCTAATCCCTTTGCGCCGCGCAGTACATGATCGGTCGTGCCACCGCCGAAGATCTGTTTGATCCGAGACATCCCCTGCCGCCCCACGACGATGGTTTCGTGCTGTCCGTTTCGCGCCTCTTCGAGAATACATCTGGCAATATCGTCCTCATGGCCAAACTTCAAGTCCACATGGCTCATGTCGAACCCGTATTGCTTCAGTGTCTCACACGCCTCCTTCAGGACATGGCACTCGGCCTCCGATTCCTTCCGAACCCAGGCTTCCTGCTCATTGCGCAACTGCTCGCTCAATTGTGCCTCTTCAACAGGATTTCCAGACCCGCCATGCTCTAGCAACCCCCGTGGCATAGGCTTGAGCACATGAAAGAGGGTGAGAGTAAGATCAGGTGTTCGACTCAGGAGCGATCCTACATATTGCAGAACGCGATAGGAGTTCTCGGACTCATCGACAGCCACAAGAATTCGCATATCGTTCTCCTTGCAGGGTAAGATAAGCGGGTGCAGCTACGTATATATTATATATGATCGCCCTTTGAATCAGCTGATATCAAATAATTGGCAGTGTGATTCCAGGCCAATAGCTAGAGGCTGAAGAGAAAATCTGCATGATGGAATTCGGAAATATGAAAAGTGAAGTGCGCAACTACTGCGTGAGGACCAGATCCGCCAGACCCTCTATCATCCGCTGATCAACCATCACGCCCTCCCAGAAAATCCGCTTCATATCACGCTCAACAGAGCAGCCTCCACATGCGAGACACCCGATTACGGTGCTTACCGGATCGGACGCTCTTTCGCCGTCCTGTACAGGCGAACCGTTACAGCATCGTCACACGCGTCTTCCCATATCCGGGACATCAGCACACTCGCAAGCGCGCTGAAGCCCGTGAGAAAACTGAGCATGAACAGCACGGCCCCGATGCTGAAGAACCAACTGTTGAAATCCCATGCAGAGAACATGACCGCACCTCCTGGAGGAAGGTGATGTGCCGGCTGACAGGTCTTTGAGCCTTGAACATGGGAGCCTTTCTGATTTCATTCTACACCCCGGTTGTGAGTGAAACCAGGGCGCCGAACCCTGCCTCGGCCTCAACGAGTAGACGTCCCAGATCAAATTATTCTAGTACGGTCGATGGCCCTGCTGCTTGAGCGCCGACCGAATCGGAGCCGCTTCTGGGTTTCACAAAAACCGGGGTTGACTGCAACGCCGAGAGTGTTATCAGTAATCAGTAACCCTGAGAGGAGGCCGGCGGAAGCTGGAAGAATGCACCAGTCGGTACGTGACGAAACGCTGCATGGGGAAGCGACGGTAGGGGTGACGGGTTTGTACGAGGCCGGGCCCAACGCCGCCGTAGCGGCTGAAAGGAGCCCTATGTGGTTACTAGTCATAGTCCTACTAAACATCGTGCCGGGGCTTGAAAGAGTCACGGTGCTGAATACGTTTGCCACGTCTGAGGAATGCCAGATCGAACGAAATCGCATAGGCTTTGAGATGGCAAAAGCCTATCCCAATGAACGTGACTTTGTGATCGCCTGTCGATTGAATCCAAAACACAGCTCATAAGAGCGGCTGAAGGGAGTTGCGGTCAGTTCAGAATCGCGCGGATGGGCCAATGCCGCCATCGGTTTCCTTCTTGGAGTTCAACTTGAGGCTTTCTTTGCAGATGGAATGCTGGACTCCTCCGTATCCTTGAACGAAATCTGTCCGGTGGCGGTCAAGACACCTGACAAGCGCTCAGTCCTCACAACATCATGTCTCCTTGAACAGACTTGTGATCAGTACCGCATGGTGAATATCATGCGGCTCCTCTTAGGAGGCGCCGATGGATCTACAAGTTTGTTATAACGCCAACGAGCCTGATCCACCTTCCGTAAGCAAGAAGAACTGAATCAATTCAGATTCGGCAATTTCCGAAATAGATTCACCGTCGCCAACATCTGACATCCTTGGCATTGCTATTTGATTGGATAACTGATATTTCGTTCCGGCCTCGATCTGGCACATTGCTTGCGTTTCCTTTAGATATTCTCCAGTGCTTCGAACAAGGAGGTGCTCAATGGTCCATCCAATCTTATGTCGTGTCCCGAGACCAGTACCGTTGCTCTTCCTGCTGAGTCTGTTGCTGCTTCCTTCCCATTCTACAGCCGAGATGTACGTGGCCGGTATGGTCGGTTATACCGCTCCCAACGACTTGACCAATATCCAGGGAACGGGGGCCGCCTCCGGAATAAGTCTTTCCGATCTGGCGCTGAAGGATTCTGTTGCGTACGGCGGAAAGGTCGGATACTTCTTTCCCAGCGTCAATTGGCTGGGAGTTGAAACGGAACTCTACAATACGACCCCCCACGTCAAGCAGCAGTCCGCCACAGCATCCGGTTTCGGCATTAGCGTTCCCACAGGTACCTTGCCTGGATTTAACCTGCGGGTTCTGACATGGGGCATCAATGCGGTCGTCCGCTATCCAGGAAAAACATTTCAGCCTTATGCCGGTGCGGGCTTGGGGGTATTTTTTTCCAACGCCTCTTTCCAGGGACAATCGGATAGCGAAACCGCTCCTGGGCTCAATGCGCTCGTCGGACTCCGGATGTTCGCGACCGACAACCTGGCGCTGTTCGCTGAATACAAATACAACCGCGCGACGTTCAATCTTCCCAACGCGATCGGTCTTGAGGTTGATTATTCGGCCAATATTTTCATGGGTGGGGTCTCATACCACTTTTAATCGGAGGCGATGATCCGCGCCCGACAGCAAAAATGAAGACTGACTAACGTGGAGAGGTTCATCACCCCCACATCAACCAACGCTGTTCGCGCCGGAACCCATCCTGTCCAAGCAGTCCGACATCGTGGGATAGACGTAGCAGGAGGAAACAGGAGGGAGGCGCGAGATCATGGCACGTCTTCTGCGCAGCGCACACCGAGCGTCGGTCCCCAGTAGGTCACATCGTCCCACCCTCGGTAGCTGGCCTGAAGAGTCGGCGACTTTTCATTCCATTCCCCGCCCCGCAACACGCGGAATGATCCCCGCAACGGTCCCTGCGGATCGCGGGCAGGAGAGGTCTGATAGAAATCTTCCGCATACCAATCTTTCACCCACTGGGACACACTGCCGATCAAGTCGAACACCCCATAGGGCGACGCCATCGATGCCTGGCGCCCGACCGGTTCGGCTCCGTTGACGCTGGTCATGAACTCTCCATCATTGCCCCAGGGATAGCGGCGACCATCCGTCCCTCGCGCCGCCTTTTCCCACTCAGCCTCTGTCGGCAATCGTTTCCCTTGCCATTGGCAAAAGGATCGAGCCTGGTTCCATGTAATGTTGGCCACGGAATGGTGCGCGCGCTGAGGGTCTTCGAACGTCAGGCGATCTTTGGGAGGCGTGCAGCTTCCTCCTTCAACGCACTGCCGGTACCGCGCGTTCGTCGCTTCGAATTTATCGAACCAGTAGGAGCTGAGATACACCCGGTGTTGGGGGCGAGCATCTTGCAGTCCATCTTCCGTACCCATCCAAAACTCTCCGGCTGGGATCACGACCATTCCCTCCGGTTGAGTGATACCGCGATGGGCCAGCTGTTTCAGTTCAGCTTCCTGTGCAGCCCGGAGTTGCTCGTTCACGCGCGCGATCGCCTTCACGTCTTGTGCTCTCGATGCGTGATCCTGCGACAGACTCGGCTGTAGTCGCGGCGAGACAACCACCGGTGGGTCGCTTTTTGGCGATGTGCCGGCGGCTTGAACCGGAGCCGGTGGCGTCGAGGGACTGTCCGTGTTCCTGACTGTCTCGATGAGCACCGTGGTCCGAACGACTTCTTGGGCAAGGCCTTTGCTCTCGCCACGCCCCTTGACCGTTTTCCTCCCTTTCCCGATCATCGTAAAATCGAAATCCGGGATATTCGCGAGAAGGGGCGTGGCATAGGAAATCGGCACCGCAAAGGACATCCCTTCCGGCACGATTCCGGAAGGATGGCTGAATTTGCTGGTCATCAGCCCAATCACCTCACCGCGTCCATTAAAGATGGCCCCTCCGCTGTTGCCGGGGTTGATGGCCGCATCCACTTGAAACACTCGCTGGACTCCCCTCGTCCGCACTGCCGCAATCCGCCCGCGTGTGATGGACACTTCCCGAAGGCCGAATGAAAATCCGACGGTGATGACTTCTTGATCAAGCCGGACGGCGCCCGCATAGCCGATGGGCGCTTCCGTGAGCCCTACCGTTTCGATCTTGAGCAAGGCAAGGTCGTGTTCGGAATCGGTGCTGATGAGGATCGCCGGGGCGCGAAAGTCCCCGGCAGTTACGGCAAAAATCCGTTTCGCATTGGCAATCACATGCTCCGCCGTCAGAATGTATCCGTCGCTATGGACAATGACGCCGCTCCCCGCCGGCTTTTCGGCTGGCGCGTCCAGCCGATCGGCTGCCCAGACGCTACTGGAGCCGGCGACGATCATGACCCATAGAAGCAATGCTATGCGTTTCATGGTCGAATCGGAATGACGACGCTGATTGCACCGGCATTTTGTCCGAGTTTGAACCCCTCCCGTGGATAGCCAGTCCGGTCCAGTTCTCCTTTGGGATCGCCGTGACAATCCAGGCATTTCCTTGTCGTATAAAGCGGAAACATCAGATGCAACGACCCGCTCTTCGACGTGACTTCACTGATCACTTTCTCAAGAGGATACGAAGGATCTGCAAACGCCTCCAACGCCGTTCGTTCAACAGCATCCGGCGCATTGAGGGGATTACGAGGCGCCAGCGCCGTTTGCTTCAGCCGCACGTGTGTCCGTTCAGTGAATCGCGCCGACACTCGTGCGCCAAAGATCGCGGGAATAAACTCTTTGAGTCCGCCATCTCGTCGATGGATCTCAGGTTGGGCTTCCGCGACTACCTGTGTGCTGACCACGACCAGTTCTTTGAGTAACTTCTTTGCTCGAGCCGGAATTCGCGCCGCCTCAAGATCCCGCAGGTCGGTACCCGAGCGACTGCGAAAGACGTCGAGCAATTGCCGCTCAAACCTGTCAGGAGTAAAATCTTTTTCCGCTTTCTCCTGCTCATCGAACGGGACTTGGTGCTCGTTGATGACGTTTCGGCCGGAATCGAGCAGGACCGCCAGGAGACGAGCGGTCGTTTCGAGTTCAAGAATGGTTTGAAGAGGAGCGCCGGATTCCGGCTGACGATCCTTCGCACAAGCACCTTCGCTGCTTGTCCAACCGGCCACGGCGCAGGCCAGAATCGATGCGATCACACAACGCAGGCGACTATCCATAACGTCGGCCCTGCTGCGCATGCATGGTAAAAAACTCGTGAGT
>DATENE010000195.1:0-10075 GCA_035275205.1 Nitrospiraceae bacterium | reverse complement strand
CGTTGGAACAGTGGGCCACTTTGAGGTCGCCGTTCGTTTCATCGTAATAGCTGATGAGTGCCAAACCATCGGCCCCGATGGTCACGGAGCTGTATTGGCCGACGCTGCCGGTGCTGTCTACCGTGGTGAGGGTGGCAGCGGTGCAGGCCACGTTGGAACAGTGGGCCGCTTTGAGATCGCCGTTCGTCTCGTCGTAATAGCTAATGAGTGCCAAACCGTCGGCTCCAATGGTCACGGAGCTGTATTGGCCGACGCTGCCGGTGCTGTCCACCGTGGTGAGGGTGGCAGCGGTACAGGACACGTTGGAACAGTGGGCCACCTTGAGGTCGCCGTTGGTCGCGTCATAGTAGCTGATGAGGCCCCGGCCATCAGCCCCAATGGTCAATGAGCTGTACTGGCCGACGCTGCCGGTGCTGTCCACCGTGGTGAGGGCGGCGGCGGTGCAGGCCACGTTGGCGCAGTGGGCCACCTTGAGGTCGCCGTTGGTCGCGTCATAGTAGCTGATGAGGCCCCGGCCATCAGCCCCAATGGTCAATGAGCTGTACTGGCCAACGTTGCCTGCAATGTCCACCATGGTAAGGGTGGATGCGGTGCAGGACACGTTTCCGCAATGGGCTACTTTAAGGTCACCGTGGGTCGCGTCGTAATAGCTGATGAGGCCTCGACTGTCGGCTCCTATAACCATCGAAGACGGCGCGCCTACGTTATCGGGCGCTCCATCCACTGTTGTGCGGGCGGCGGAGGTGCAGGCCATATCGGAGCAGTAGGCCACCTTGAGGGCGCCGTGGGTCGCGTCGTAGTAACTGATGAGCGCGAGGCCGTCGGGCCCGACAATCACCGATGAGGTCCCGCCTACGTTATTGGCTGCTCCGTCCACCGCGGTGAGGGTGGCGGAGGTGCAAGCCACGTCGGAGCAATGGGCTACCTTGAGATCGCCATTGGTGACATCGTAATAACTGATGAGAGCGAGGCCGTCGGCCCCAATAGTCACGGAGCTATGCTGGCCGACACTACCTGCACTGTCCGGAGTTGCGATGGTAGCGGAAGTGCAAACCACGTCGGAGCAATGGGCTACCTTGAGGTCGCCGTTGGTGGCGTCGTAGTAGCTGATGAAGGCGAGGCCGTCGGCCCCGATCTTCAATGAGGTGAACTGACCGACATTGCCCTCACTTTCGAGAGTTGTGCGGGTGGCAGTGGCACAGATCGAGTCGTGCCCTTCGAAGCAGTGGGCCACCTTGAGGTCGCCATTGGTCACGTCGTAGTAACTGATGAGGGCGAGGCCGTCGGCCCCGATGGCGACAGAGCTGTATTGGCCGACGTTGCCTGTGCGGTCCGGGGTGTTTGTAATAGTGGCGTCTGTGCAGGCCAAGTCCGGGCAGAGGGCCAACTTGAGAATTTGGTCAGTGCTGTCATAGTAGGTGATGACGCCGTGGCCGCCGGAATTGGTGACTGAGCTGAACAGACCGACATTGCCTTCACTTTGCAGAAAGGTGAGGGTTGTGAGGGTGGCGGTGCTGCAGGCCAGATTGGAGCAATGGGCGACCTTGAGATCACCGTTGGTGGCGTCGTAATAGCTGATGAGGCCCAGGCCATCGGTCCCGATGGTAACCGAGGTGAACAAACCGACATTGTCCTCGCTTTGGAGAGTTGTGCGAGTGGCGGAGGTGCAAGTCAAGTCGGAGCAGTGGGCCACCTTGAGGTCACCGTTACTGGCGTCGTAGTAGCTGATGAGAGCGAGCCCGTCAGTCCCGATGACGACAGAGCTGTATTGGCCGACACTGCCTGTGCTGTCCACCGTGGTGAGGGTGGCGGCGGTGCAGAACACGTTGGAGCAGTGGGCCACCTTGAGGTCGCCGTTGGTCACGTCGTAGTAACTGATGAGGGCGAGGCCATCAGTCCCGGTGGCCACTGAGCTATACTGGCCGACGTTGCCAGAACCGTCCAGGGTGGTGAGCGAGAATCCTGGGCGATCAAGGATGTTGTCACCCGCCCCGGCACTGAGAGTCAACCCGAAGCCTAAGAGGAGCCAGACCTCCAAAACGAGAACAGTCCTTCTGAACATGTTCATCCTCCCGGGGTAGGGACAAGCTCAATGCTGGGGTGATGTTAACTAGGTATAGCCTAGGCGAGCAACCGGATGGAATGCAACAGGGTAAAGTCCACTTTCAGGCACAGAATTTCAGCTTCAGACGAGCTTTACTAGAGATGGTCCCCCTGTTCCCTGCGCACGGATGAGCCGAAAATGGTTGTGCGCGAGCCCCACTTTCGCAGACACCTCAATACGCGTCCGCATTATTCCCTCCGCGCACACACCAGACACTGTGGCTGTCAGTTGTTTTCACATAGTGCACCATGCCCATGATGAAACCCACGTTCCACGCGAAGGAAGGCTTGCCTGCGAGCGCCGTCGCCGACCAGTAGTGGCCTGGTTGGACATTGGTAAAGGGATGGCCCGCTGGGACAGTGGGCCCTGGGACTACGGTAGGATCAACCAAGCTTGCAAGTTCGTGGACCGACGGGAGCCTCCAGCCCTTGCGTCCGCCGATGGTACGGCTCGCGCAGTTGAATCGTGCATCGGTCCATTTATAAGTCTTCGTCTCCAGCGTTTGTTCCCACACGAGTCCCGTCTCATTGTCCCGCACGGCCGCACCGCCAAAATCCTTCAAGACGGTAAAGCGTGAGGTGTCCGGCAGCTTTTTATCCCAATTTGTGGTGACGCTTACAAGTTGGTCTTTCCCAACCGGCGAAGCAGTGTCGGCGAATGTGTCCCGAAGTCCATAACCCAAAAGGCAATACCCTCCGATCAGCGCAATAATCCCGGCCCTCTTGATCCATGTCCCTATCACAGTGGCCTCCTTTGTGGTGAGCGATCACAGATGAGAGGCATGCTGCTCGAGACATTACAACTTGTCAATAACAGTTGCTGCCTTAGCTGTCGAAAAAGGGTGTATTCCCCTAATTAAGTAGCCTGTCCAATTTTCTTTTTCCATCAGGATCGAACTCTCCCCCTTAATACTGATCCGCATTCACGCCACCGCGCACACACCAAGCGTGGAAGGTAACGGTCTTAAAGCCGTGGAGCACCTTGCCCGTGTCAAAGAATATGAGCCACGCGCTGTTCGGAGTGCCTGCGACTGTCGTCGCCGACCAATACACGTCCATCAGAACGTTGGTAAAGGGATGGCCCAGAGGCAAAGTGGGCCCTGTTCTCATAGAAAGATCCATCACACTCGCCAGTTCAAAAATCGACGGCAGCCTCCAGCCTTTCCGGCCGCCCACGTCCTTATCGGCGCAGGCAGCACGAGCATCGGTCCAGGACACCTCCTTCGTTTCCAAAGTCTTTTCCCACACGAGCCCGGTTTCATCGTCCCGCACCGCCGCATCTCCGAAGGCACTCAAGATAGTAAACCGCGAGGCGCTCGGCAGCTTCTTGTCCCAATTCTGTGTGAGTTCGGAGACATCCATGGTGGGATTAGGATTCGATGGGGGAGCCGCAAATCCACTGCTCACCCCTACCCCCATAGTGAAACAACTTCCGACCAAGACACAGAGTCCTCGTATCAGCATGGAACTGTTAGACAGCTGCAACGTGCTTCTCATGCGATCCCTCCTACGTTGTGGTGGGGAAAGTGTGGGCCATCTTCCGCCTGGAGACACAGCGCGTCAATACCTTAAATCGAACAACGATGAAGATAAGGATATAGGGCTGGAGGACTGGAATCCGCTGATGCACTGACAACGGCAGGTATACTACAGGGCCTCCGCTTTGGCGTAGAGACGAGTCGGCGCTTCCAGCCCTCCCCGTTGTCGGCCCACCGGTACCACACGGCCTCGTATTCTTCCCGGACTTTCTCCAGCTTGACCTGATAGCCAGGGAACGGCGCTGAGGCAAACAAAAGCCGAAACCCCTTTTCTGCATTGGGTATATTTTCGACGATCGTGTCAATCATCTCGGGAATGCCAGAGACAAACGGCTCATGAGAGAGCCCCACTCGTGGATCGTCAAAGACCCAAGTCGAAGCGTGCCGATACGGCACGATGACATGAATGACGTTAGCCACAGAGAGACCAATGCGTTCGTTTTGCCATGAGTCTTATTAGTCGTGACAGCGCGCTACCAACGCCTCTTCGGTGAGGGTAATCTGCGCCCGAGGCGAACGACCCGATCAACAAAGACTCCCGATCCCTTTTCTTTGTCCCTAGTCGTAGGAGCAGCGGTTTAGGAAAGCGTTGTCACGACCCTACTCCAGCCTATTCCAACTCACTCCGGCCCACTTCAGCCAATGTTTGCGGGAAATCTGAACTTTGGCTGGAGTAGGCTGGAATGAGCTGGAGTGAGCTGGAGTTGAGCACAAAATGAGCACAACAGAAGGCTTCTACCGCCTGCCGCGACGTTAAGTTCTAGTGTCAAGGCTGGAACAGACCTTCGTCATTGGCTTGGCTAATGGTTGCGCGATTGAGATCGTAAAGCAGATTAGATTCAATCGTATTAGGCCACTTAAATGGCATGAAAAAAATCATTAAGAGTCCGTCCAATTCGGTATACCCGTCTTTCTTTTCAACCACCCCCAGTTCCTGCCCTTCCTTATTCTTCAACGTTGTCCTGAGCACAATTTCGTTCCGCTGAATGATAGGGAACAAGAATAATGTGAGCACAGGGACATACACGTCTGACTCTGACGTTTCGCTCCTGCTCATGCTCACATCGACTTCGGCTCGAAGATCGGTCTCGGAAGCACGAGTCTTCACGTCTGAAAATAGACCTGATTCTTTGTAGGCCTTTGCGGCACTCTCTTCCAATCCCTCAATGTAGGGTGATGCCCCAATGAGGAGCAAACTGATCGACTGCTTGCCTTGCCCCTTCGACAGCGGCCACGATGCGGGAGGCTCGGTGTCTCCCCACCGAAAGGATGCACAGCCGCCGAAAGATGACAACGACATCCAGACGACGAGGACAAATATGATTCGGCGGCGGATCATACGGTTCTCTCATTGTGGAACTGGATTTGGCGCGAACAGCGCTTTCAAAAACCTTCGTGTGTACTAAAAGATTCTTGCCGAGTGTATCAATGACTTACCGAACGCTCCATGGCGGTTCAAAAACAACCCTTTCCGATCCACTACGGTACTAAATTCATCTCGATAGCTTTAGCCAGTATTTGGCGAATCCGTCTTTCTCCAGTGTCCACCCTTCTGCCTGCATCCAATCACAGTACAGTATTCGCCCCCACAGATTTGGTTGGGGTGGATCCCACCGGCACTGGCTATTCTGGTTGCCGTGTGCCTCGCGTATACGCGTGAGCGTATTGACGGGGCCGGTTGGGTTCGGAATGTTTCCTGCGGAACCAGTTCGAATCTCAACCAGGTCATCCACCTCTACTTTAATTTCCTTTGGCACATAGAAAATTGCCGCCGTGGCTTTTTCGTTTCGCCCACCACAGCACTCCACTCTTCCGACAACGAGGCTTCCATCCTGGATCTCAGCCTCACTGATTCCGGAATCTCGAAGAGACTGTACTGAGAACTTGTCCGCAACGATCTCTGCACGGGGAACAACGTATGCAACTTGAGCGAGGCGTAGCGATCCGGGCGGTACAGATTCCGCGTGGAGCCTCGATACATGTGAAGAAGAGCATCCAGCCAAGAGAGGAATGACTGTGGCACCGACTACAGCAAGGAGTTGTGCGGGTCGTGAAAGTAGACTACCAAGAACTACCGATGAACGACATTGGAATCCCATAAGCAGCCTCCGTTTCTGGTATTATCGAACAGTTGCCGTTCGCTTCTTAGTGGTACGATTGTGGAGCCATTTCTCCATCAAAGACGTTGGTCCTTATTCATTTGTTTTTGACCTCATCGGCTCAAAAAGGGCTGATTCTGAACGTCGTTGCATTATCTACCTGGGATACTTTCTCGTTCTGCTTTTTTGAACTGATCTTCGGGGACGAAGGCGATCAAGGTCGGACTGCTCTACCATCATGAAGTTGAGATCAAAACCAGCGTGACCTCGATCACGCGGTACAAACAATGGTTTGACATGCTTGTCCATCATCACCCAAACATTCTTCGGCTCCTTTCCTAGCAAGGCTGACTTAGACTGGAGATGCAATGGCAGATGGCATTCATAATGCTCACGTTCTGGTGAATTAGCAATCCACGTCATCCACCGCGTGAATGCCTTAAAGGCTTTTCTATTTCCATATACAGTTACCCCATCCGCTGAAACTCGAATGCAGAATTGTGCTCCAGCTATTTCTTTGGGATACGCCATTCTATACTCACACGAAGGGACCGTAGACTTATAATTGATAATCAGAGAAAAATCTTCATTCAAACTAGAACAGCCGCCTCCCCAAACGTTGGCAGTTCTTCTTCCGAATTGCCACTCGATGGGGAAGCTGACGTATGCCCAGGAGGGAGAACGATCGCAATGAGGAGCGTTATGACAAAGAGGACGCGCATAAAACACTTGTTCTAATTTCAATCCGAACAATGAGCCAGGTCCCAAATTCGCTCAACGCTTGGCCGCAAGCTTTTCATTAATCGCTTTAAGAAACGGCTCGGTATGTTCTTCTCGCCATGTAGGAGCCAACTCGTACACACGTTGCATCGCGGCTAAGGCCTCCGGGAATTGGCCAAGCTGGTAATAGGCCTTTCCTCGGTACCAATGCACGTGTACGTCCTTTGGAAATGTCCTTTCTCGCTCCTGTACAAGCGCGAGTACCTCCGACTCCTTTCCTTCTTCCAATAAGCTCGTAGCGCGATCGGAGAACGACTCTGAAAGGCCTGTCCTCTCAATTGATGACGACACTTCGTAGCCCATCCAAACGAATGTGCTTGCTATGGCGGCAAACGAGAATGCGAGCACCGCCGTAAACCATTTAATCCATCGCAACTGCTTAAGAATTTGCTCGGACATATCCATTGTCGTCATCCATGCCCTATCTGTGTCTTTTCCCAGACCGGCCAATATGTTATGAAGTCCTGAGCAATCCTTCAGAAGCGTATCCCGTTGCATGGGATTCGTCAAAAGAAACGAGATTTAATTGCAGGACGAATTGTGAGGAGAGATTTTCCAGACGCACAGAACCCGCTTACTGTCGTTGACGCGGGGCAGCGTGGAGCCTTTGAAAGACATCTGAGGGATCAAATAGATTTGTTTTTGGACCTCAATCTATACTACACATCCCATCCACCCACGCACGCTGCAGGAAAGTAGTCTGTCCCATTTTCTTTTTCTCTTTTATTCCCGCTAATCCGCTGCATTAAACAAATCATGCAACGGATTATTCGGATCGTTCAAGAGAACCCGTTGATTGCCAACGTAAATTAATTCCAACCGACCCTTGTCAGGACCATCTTCGATTGCTCTCGCTCCATCAAGTACTGCAAAAAATCCAAACAACGCCTGATGAACAGCTGTAGATATTGCACTATGTACGTGTTCCAAGTCCGCATCGGGCAATTGGTTATACCAAATCGAGCGTTTCTTGATATCAGGGGGAACACGTCTCCCAGGAGGTCTCTCTAGATTTGCCTTCGTGTCCTCAACAGCAGCGTTCCTAACATAGACCTTGATTGCTTCAACAAATTCCGTACTGTTCATGTGTTGTCCTCTCTACTTGCTTCTTTCGCGTCGGCAGGTATGTGCTCTTAACCAAATCATTTGTTTTTGGATCACCAGGAGAGTGGGCGATAACCCTAGGAAAATCAAGTACAGCCAGGGCGCAGAAAAGGATGGGATTTTGGACCCTTTTGAATCTGGCGGAAGTCTATGGGCGCTGTTCGTGGCATGGCTGATCCACAAATGCACGCGTAGAACTATATTGGGGCCTTCAGAGCTCGCCCTTACCTCTTCTTAAGGGGGCGGTCTGGATCTATCCCTTACTGCGCGCATTGACCGAGCACCGCCCACTATCGAACAATACGATTGATCTTGCGTGCGCGGGCAGCGAGCAAAAGGGATAGACCAGACCACCCCCGCTCCCCTTCCGAACTCCCTTCTTCTCTTTTCTTAAGGGGTGGCCTGGGTTAGTCCCCGACTGCGCACGTCGAACGACCACTGCTTTATCGTGGGGGTTCCGTGAGCACCGGGGACTACCCAGGCTACCCTGTCCCCCCTCGGCGCCTGCAATCGGCTGATACAGTCCTGCCAAAGTCTGGCCGGGTCCTGGTCAAAGATGCTAAACGAATCTGCCGGCAAGATCCCCCACGCACCCACAAGCATCTCAGCTTCCAGCTGCCTCGGAGCCCATGCGGCAAATCCGGCAAAGGCCCGGAAGGTTTCGGTCGGCTTGGCCTGTGTGATGATGCGCTCGATGACTCTAGGCGTGCGCCCCAGATAGACCCCGTCGAAAACCGATCGTGCGTCTGCGGATGGCTCCAGGAGTCGGAACAGCACAAGAAGTTCGGATCGCTCTACCGGCCCACCAGAAAACACCCGGTAGGTGGTCCCTTTAAGTACTGTGAGTTCCGGCAACACGTCTGATAAGAGGGTTTTTGTGGAGCGATTCAGAATGAGTCCGAGTGTTCCATTAGGCCCGTGCTGCATGATGAGCAAGACGGACTGGCGAAAGTTTGGGTCTTCCAGCGATGGGCTGGCCACTAGGAGTACACCTTGCTTGACCGACAACTGTGCGAATTCCATGGCCGCCAAAGCGGGCACAGCATATAGGACGGTCAGGAGTGTTCCGAGCAGGAAACTCGCTATGATTTTCCGTGCGCGCGGACACTCGGACGGCGGCAACATGAAGGAGCGGTCCGACTCAAGAGCCTTCAATGCTTCTCCCTTCACGTTCGGGGGAAATACTTCCACCACGTCCTGATCGACTGGTACCGGTATAGTTTGAATCGTATGGGGCGTAGTAAGGCGGGTTTGTAACAATGCTTACTCGAGAGGCGTCAATGTGGCGGGTGGCCGGTTGAACTGCCTCCGTTTCTCCATGTCCTGATCGATAAGCTTCAAGGCATCCAACTGCTCCTCTAACTCCGCAATGCGCTTCTCTCGATCTTTGATTTGTCGTTGAAGGGATTGCACGACGCTTGAGTCGACGGCAGTTCGATCGCTTTTTTTGTCTGTTGAGCCGAAAGGCAGAATTCCGCACGCGCCCAGGGCAACGGCCACACACAGACTCCCTCCCAGGTTGATCCAGGCCCTTCTCCCTCTCACGCTCATGGTCTAGGTGTGCCACTTGACCCCACGTCCAGCAAGCAGATTCAGGATTTTGACCAGTCCTGATAGACGACACGCGCCTCACATCAGGCCGGCGGTTTCTGTGCTGATCCACTGCCACATGGAACCTTAAATGACGGCTCCGTCAAGAGCTGTTTCTTGTCGAGCAGCTCCATGATGACCTTGGCAGCTTGGAAGAGATCGTTCTGTTCTCCGTCGGAAAGCCAGAACTTCGTCTTGATTCGCGTCACACGTTCGGCCAAATCCTCATTCGCTTCGGATACGTCGGCATAGGCCAGGTGCCGAAGTGAGATATGGCGGACTTCGCAGCTGCATTGCCGGAGATCGTTCACCGGAAGCCGGCCCCTCGGATCCCGATCCTGCTTCTCGACCGGAATGCCCATTCTCTCGAGCAGGGAACGGCGGGATTCGATCAACATGGCATCCGTGGCATCGAGCGCATTGGTGTCGACGAAATAGTCGATGGCGGACCGACTGGACTGCTTGAAGTCGAGATCACCATGGTCGCTCGATGGCGTGGCGTCGATGAGAAAAATGACACACCCCTTGGGAAACAGCCGATCGAGCGACGTGCCTAATATGTTCAGATTGATGTATTGGGTCATCGCCTGCACGCCCAGATTATCGATGGGGCCGCCGTCATAGAGGTGCAGGTACTGCGTCGGCTCCATATACCACTGCAGGGTCACGTCCTGGAATGCGCCGGGAAATGCGGATGACGCATTCACGGCATTGGCGACGGGATAGGGGGCGAGCACCGAATGGATCGAGGCGAAGCGTTCATCCGTAAACGTGAACCGAGTGTTATCGTTATGGACGGTCGAGTTGATTAAGATTTTCGGATGGGGCTGAAGGTCGGCGAAGGTGGCATCGTGGTACAGC
>DATENE010000194.1:0-3635 GCA_035275205.1 Nitrospiraceae bacterium | reverse complement strand
GCCCCGGCGGACGGCATCTTCCCCGACGAGTTTTACGCGACAACCCATTTGCCCACTCAGGTGCGAGTGCATGACCAGTGGGTCGAGGTGGAGGGGATCGAGATGGACTTGGGAATTCGCGTAGACCCCGTAAGCCTCACTGCTCGGACTGTACCGATGGGAGACGTGAAGCGGGGAGAGCAGATTGTCATCGGCCGTGACGGCGTGCGGGTGATTCCCCTGCAACGGCCCCGTGACCGCGATGTGTTCAGCTTCATGGAATCGCAGGTCTCGTCCGAGCGCCCCCATGGGCGTGTCATCAGCGACATCGCCAAGCGCCTCGTGCAGTTGCGGACAAGGTTCCGAGAAGGGAAAGCGGAGAGCAAAGTGCTGCTGGCGGGAGGCCCGGCGATTGTTCACGCAGGAGGGCGCGAGGCGTTGACCTGGCTCATCGATGAAGAATTCATCCATGTCTTGTTCTGCGGGAACGCCTTGCCTGCCCATGATATGGAGGTCGATCTCTACGGCACGTTTCTCGGCTATGGGCATGCGGCTGGGCGTGTTGTGCCGCACGGGCATGAACACCATCTGCGAACCATTAATCGGATCAGGGCCATCGGCAGCATCGAGGCAGCGGTCAAGTCTGGGGTCGTCAAGACTGGAATCATGGCGGCCTGCGTCAGACGGGCGGTTCATGTTGTGATGGCCGGGACGATTCGCGATGACGGTCCCTTGCCCGGCGTCATCACGGATTCGTTGGAAGCCCAGGCGGCCATGCGCGCGGCCATCCCCGGTATCGGAATGGCTTTACTCGTCGCCTCGACATTGCACGCGGTGGCGACGGGAAATTTGTTGCCCGCCACGATCCCCTCCGTCTGCGTCGACGTCAATCCGTCCGTCCCCACAAAACTCGCGGATCGAGGCAGTTTTCAGGCTGTCGGGATCGTCATGGATGCCGCATCGTTTCTGAGCGAACTGGCTCGCGCGCTGGAGTGGAGGCCATGAGTCGCCTTTTGGTTTGTCCGCCGGACTATTTCAGTATCGAATATGAGATCAATCCATGGATGCGTCGCTCGAACGCCGTGAATTCAGATGAAGCAGTCCGTCAGTGGCATCACCTCATGCAGGTGCTCGAACAAGATGTGGGCGTGTTTCTGGAACGGATGAAGCCGGTGCCGGGACTGCCCGACCTCGTGTTCACGGCGAATGCCGGGATTGTCGTTGGAGACAAAGCCGTGCCGAGTCGTTTTCGCTATGTCGAACGCCAGAAGGAAGAGGCGTATTTTGAGAACTGGTTTCGTGGACAGGGGTACGAAGTTGTCACGCTGGATCCGGGCAACTTCTTCGAGGGGGCCGGAGACCTCTTGAGATTTCCCGACACGTGGTTCGGTGGCTATCGACAGCGATCGGATATTCGTGTGTACTCAACGCTCAGCGATTGGTTCCATCGAGAGATCATTCCGCTCGAACTGGTCGACAAGCGATTCTATCACCTCGATACCTGCTTGTGTCCCTTGAGCGGCGGTGACCTCCTGTATTTCCCTCCCGCCTTCGATCGCTATGGACAAGAGGTACTTATCGAACGGATCGCCCCTTCCAAACGCCTCGTGGCGCCGGAAGCTGAAGCGCTCAGGTTTGCCTGCAACGCCGTCTGTGTTGGGAAACATGTCGTATTGCCTGCAGGCTGCCCGGAAACAGAATCTTTGTTGACCTCGCGCGGCTACCTTCCTCATCCAGTCCCGCTCGATGAATTCATGAAGTCCGGCGGTTCGGCGAAGTGTCTGACTCTTGCGCTTGACTGAAACCCGCTATCCATTGCTCGTCGACAGCACTGAAGTCTCAACGTCTTCAAGTCTAAAGGTCTGAGAATGACTTGATGACGTCTGACTTGTAGACCTTCTGACTCGACTTCAAGGTTTTTGCCGGAAGAAGAATGAACCGTAGAGCCCCGCGATGGCGATGGTGACGAGTTCGATCGTCAGCAGCAGTCGGCTCACGATGGCGTCGGGTGTCGGTGGGTTTAAGATGAAATGCAGGCCTAGAAATTCGGGAGCCTGCGACGGCGGAGTTTCCCAAGGTGGAAAGATGATTGCCAGGGACAGTGTAGCCACCATACCATAGAGAATTTCGATGTTGAGTTGTCCTGGCCCAGGTGCTGCGGGTGGTGGAGGTGGCGGCGGGGGGAGTTCAACTGGGTCTGCATGAAGCCGTTGACCACACTGCGAGCAGTAGCGGCTAATCTCCGGGAGTTCCCGTCGGCATGATGGGCAAATTTTCATGAGCGGTTCCGTGGCTAAGCTACACCGAACCGCATTGGTTTGCTAGATATAAGCAGTGGCGGGTGGTGTATCGGTCAGAAGTGGTAGCTGACGCCGAGGCTGAATGTAAGGGGGGTATAAGTTGCTTTAAATGCGAACGGGTCCGCGTTCGGATCGCTATCGTTTGAGGAGTAGTTTATGCGTGCGTAGTTATACTTTCCTTCTCCGAACAAAGCCCAGCTACGGGTAATGTAATAACGTAATCCGAGTTCAGCATTGAAGCCGAATGCGGTGGCGGATTGTCCCGGCGGTGCATCAGGACCATTTAATGAGGCAAAATAAATAGAGGGTCCGATCCCAATATATGGTTGAAGGCGATAACCAGGATACCTGAGCACGATGCTGTTATCCCACGTAATCATGCGCTGGTGAACGCCCGCAAAGATTGGGGAGGTTAACGACCCACCGGGACCCGTGAATACCAGAGAGCCTTCTTTGATATGTGGGGTGGAGTAGAACACTCCGGTCTCGATACCTATCCAGCGAGCTTTTGTGAAAAAGTGGCCAAGTTTTCCGCCCAGGCTGAGGGTGTTCTGCATCGGCTGATCGGAAATACTGAGTCCTCTGATTTGGGTTTGGGTCACTTCCCCATTGCTCAAGTCCAGTGGCTCAACATACCCGACCTGCCCTGCCACGTAGGATTCTGCATACGCATGAGGCGCGAAGAGAACAATCGGGGTCAGCAGCGCCAGGAGACTCGTCATCAAGAAACGTCTTGTCGTGTGTGTAGTTTTCATTGCTATCTCCCCACTTTCACCTGTAACGATGCCGTATTTCATACTAATCGTCCGGTGCGCCAGGACGAAGGAAATTGTGAAATCGTACGTAAGAAGGAGCAAGGCATATGCCACCCCATTCTCCTGACTCTGTTTGATAGGGCAGATGAAGCCTGGCTCGACTTGACAAATTTCAAAGACGGCCTCTCATTGATTGACAGGTGAAAGAACCGGTTCCTATAATCCGCGGGTCTCACTAGCCTTGTAGCTGTTCCACCTTCCGTCAAAACAACTTTTCACTTATGTCATCCGTCCATCGCATAGGAGTCATCGGAGCCGGCGCCTGGGGCACTGCCTTGGCAAAACATCTGGCGGTGAAAGGTCTCGAGGTTCGGCTCTGGGCCTATGAACGAGAAGTCGTGGATGGGATCAACAAGAAACACGAGAATCAGGTCTTTCTGCCCGGCGTGGCGCTTCCCTCATCGCTTCTCGCCACCGGATCGTTGGTAGACCTCACCGAGCAGTGCGAGGGACTGCTGTTCGTGGTGCCGTCCCATGTCGCACGTTCTGTGCTGCGAGAGCTGGTCCGGTCCCTTCCCGCTTCGATCCCGTTCATCAGCGC
>DATENE010000193.1:0-51009 GCA_035275205.1 Nitrospiraceae bacterium | reverse complement strand
GTTGGCGATGCTCTACTCCGGCCATCAGTTTGGGGTCTATGTGCCGCAGCTGGGCGACGGCCGCGCGATCCTTCTGGGCGAAGCACGGAACGAACAGGGCGGAAAGTGGGATCTGCACTTGAAAGGGGCGGGACTGACACCTTTCTCGCGAGAAGGCGACGGCCGGGCGGTGTTGCGCTCGACGATCCGCGAGTATCTCTGCTGCGAAGCGATGCATGGTCTCGGCATTCCGACTACGCGGGCCCTCTGCATCGTCGGCAGCGATCACAAGGTCTACCGCGAACAGGTCGAGACCGGCGCGATGCTGGTGCGGATGGCGCCGTCCCATGTGAGGTTCGGCTCGTTCGAGATCCTCTACTATCGGAAGCAGTACGAACAGCTCAAAGTGCTGGCAGACTATGTCATCGCGACACACTTTTCCCATCTGGCGGAAGGCACAGATAAGTACGCGCGTTTTTTCTCCGAGGTTGTCGAACGCACGGCAAGGCTGATCGCGCAGTGGCAGGCGGTCGGGTGGGCGCATGGAGTCATGAATACGGACAATATGTCGATCCATGGCATCACCCTCGACTATGGACCATTCGGATTCATCGACGACTACGATCCGGGATTCATCTGCAACCACTCCGATCACAATGGCCGCTACGCCTTCAATCAACAACCCTACATCGGTCTCTGGAATCTCAGCTGTCTCGCGCAGGCGCTGCTCCCGTTGGCTTCAAAGGAAGACTTGAAGGCCGCACTCGACCGCTATACTCCCCTCTGTGAAGGGCGGTACACGGAGTTGATGAGGGCCAAGTTCGGACTCATTGAGACGAAGGAGGAGGATGCATCGTTGATCCAGGACCTTTTGGCGCTCATGCAGCTGCACCATGTCGATTACACGAATTTCTTTCGAGCATTGGGTCTGTTTCAGACCGGAGCCGAATCGTTGAATGAGCCGCTCCGAGATTTTTTCTTGGATCGTGAATCATTCGACAAGTGGGCCCATCGATACGGGGACCGGCTGCGTGAAGAGGGGAGTCAGGACAAGGACCGTCTGGCACGTATGAACCGAGTCAATCCCAAATATGTCCTGCGCAATTACCTGGCGCAGACGGCTATCGAAAAAGCCCAGCAGAAGGATTTCTCCGAGATCGATCGGTTGCTCACCCTGCTTCAAAATCCCTACAGTGACCAGCCAGGCATGGACGCCTATGCCGCTCCGCCTCCCAACTGGGGCAAGCACTTAGCAGTCAGCTGCTCGTCCTAGCCGCGAGATATGTCCGGCATTATTTATGCTCCCTTCATATGGGTCGTGCCTCCTCCTCGGGGGGTCGCTCGACTCACTGTCCCGGTGGGTTCATTGAGCGACCTCCCATTTTCCAGGCAGGTCCATGATCATCGCGGCACACCGCATCCTCATCCGGTCCCTCGCCCTTGCAGGGCTGGCGCTCATGCTCAGCGCTTGTCCGGAGAGTGGGGGCGGGTCGGATCCGATCGCCGCGGCGAATACGGTCACCGTCAGCGGGACGGTGGGCGGGACGCGCATTGTGGCGATGAACGACAACGACCAGATCGTTGTCGAAGACGACACGGCTGGTCGATCCCCGAGCGCACCGGGCCGCTTCCCATTTACCCTGGCCAATTTGCCGATCGGATCGAATCTTCGTCTATTTTTCGTCAGCAACGGCAGTCTGTTTCCCTTCTACCTGGGCGGAACCAATGTCTTCTCGTTCACGAGTGCGGGACCGGTCAACCTCGGTTTCGTGACGATGAACGTGGGAACAGGCCGCTCGACGCCCGAGTTTTCTCCGGTGAACGTCACTCCTCAACCTGAGAATCTCAATACTCCCCCGGGCCTGATTCCGGGTCTTGCACCGACGATCGCAATAACGAGCCCATCGGCCGGGGCGACCGTTCCTGTTGGACCGGTCACCGTCGCTTTCTCGGCTCAGAACCATACGATCGGAAATCCGGGAACTTCGCATCTCCATTTCTATCTTGATACGGACACAATCGCCTATCATTTCTACGGAGGCGCCGGGATTAACGAGGACAACGGGGTCCTCTACAACGGCGTCCACACCCATTTTGTCCACTGGAGATCGGCGACGACCTTCGACATCTTCGGGCTTCCGTCCACCACCCACACCATCCGTCTCGTGTTAGCCGATCACAACCATAATGAACTGGCGAACAGCGAGGCGACAATCACTCGGAATTTCTCGATCAGCCAACCGCCGACAGGAGATTTACAGCTGCAATCTGTCCTTTCAGGGCTGAGTTTTCCTGTTGGGATGGCCTTGGCGCCCGACGGCCGTGTATTTTTCAATGAGCGTCTGACCGGAAGGATTCGCCTCATCAATCCACAATGGCAGCTCGTCCCAACGCAATTCTGTCAGATCACAATCGCAACGAACGGGGAACAGGGCCTGCTCGGCCTCACACTCGACCCCGACTTTGCGAACAATAGGTTTGTCTACGTGTATCACACGGCTTCGAGTCCTCTGCGCAATCGGGTTGTGAGGTATACCGATTCCAGCGGCTCTTGTACCCAAGAAACCATCATCCTCGACAATCTGCCTGCCAGCACGAACCACAATGGCGGGATCATCCAGTTCGGGCCGGACGGGAAACTGTATGTCATCATCGGCGATGCGGAGAATACGGCCAATGCTCAGAACGTGACGTCACTGGCGGGTAAAGTCCTGCGCGTGAATCCGGACGGCAGTGCCCCGTCTGACAATCCCTTCTTCTCGAACACGAATACCAATGCCAAGAAGGTGTATAGCCTCGGGCATCGGAACAGTTACGGTTTTACGTTCCACGGACATACCGGCCATCTATGGGAAACTGAAAACGGCCCCTCGGACAATGACGAAATCAATCGGGTCGTTTCCGGCGGCAATTACGGATGGCCCACCGTGAGAGGGATTGCGGGCAATGCGAACTTCCGTGACCCCATCCTGGCCTATGTTTCAGTGATCGCTCCCACCGGAATCATCGCGATTCCCGAGAACTCCACCGTGTATCCGACCGCCTACCGCAACAACCTCCTCTTCACTGCCTGGAACGACGGCAGGATCCGCCGCGTGATCCTGAGCGGGCCCGATCTCACATTGCTGGGCTCCTCAAGCACGGCGTACAACGGAGGTCAGGGCGGTCTGCTCAGTCTGATGCTCGGCGCGGACGGATTCGTGTACGTGTCCAACACCAGTAGCATTCTCAGGGTTGTTCCGCAGTAACACCCCGGGCGCTCTCCTCTTCACAGTAGCCGAACCGACAGGACTTCTCAGCCGATTCCCGTAATACACCTTGCGGACCCCCTCACTATCTGTTGTAGAGTGACGGCCTCCGTTTAAATGCGGATGACGGAAAGGCTGAGCAGGGCTATGGCGGCAAAAGGAAGTGGAGACTCGAAGATCGTCATTGTGGGGGCCCTCACCCTTGCGCTGGCGATCGCCGGAGTCTTGTTGGTGAAAGAACCTCTGCGAAGTTCGCGTCCCGTGGGGAGCGGACTGGAGATGAAACAGACCACCGGGGAGCAAATGGTCCGAGCCAGGCTGTGGGAAGATCCACTGGCGGCGGTCCAGCGGGGGATCCGAGAAACACCAGTTGCAGCCGGAACCGGCCAATCGGCGCAGGCATCCTTCTCACAGCGTCTCACGCCCCTACGCCACGCCATTGCCGATCGAGTGAAAAGCAATCAGCACATCACGGTGTTACTGGTCACGACGAAAGGCGATCCGTACGCGGAAAGCACGGAATCTCGCATTCGCGATCGCTACGCCGTCGGTACTGCCTTGGGTGTGGCCTGTTACGTTCCGGAAGACGAGGGGCACCTTTCGTTCATCGAAGGGGACAATCAGGACGCGAGTCGGGCGCTTCCCTACGAATGGTATCGGCCTCGCAAGACACGAGTCTGTGGCGAAGCACAGGATCCAACCCGAAGCACGCTCGTGATCTGGATTCCTGAAAGCGCTCTCAGAGAGGGATTCTTTGCCACATTGACGTCCTTGTCGCAGGCCCTGGTATGCCAAGAGGCGACACGGAAGAACGAATGCCTTCTGACCGGCGACCAACGCAAGCTGGTCCGTCTGGATGCGGCCGTGCAACAGGCGGTCACGTTCAAGATCGTGGGGCCTCGCAATTCCTCCGATTTTCGCGCGCTGCTGGATGAGGCCGGAGACCTGTATAGCGAGCCCCACGCGGGGTTCGGGATCTGGCCGAACGTGGATGGAACCATCGAGCTCTATTCGCCATGGGCCAGCGCTATGAGAGGGATTTTGGCATACGGACTGAAGAAGGACGGGGGGAAAGGCCCTGCCTGTCATACATACGAGACTTGCGAAGACGAGTTTTTCCATCGGTTGAAGATTGCGGACGTCCGGCTCGTCTATGAGATCGGGTCCGACAGCCGGCTATTTGACGCGCTGATCGAAGAACTCGAACGTCGTCAGGTGCGGCTCGGTTGGGATGCGGTGATCCTCATAGGAGAGTGGGATTCGTTCTATGGTCGAGCATTGCCGGTTGAGTTCCGTGCGGCGGCTTGCGCGAAGGTCGCGACCTTCACGGAAGCCGAACTCAAACAGATTCAGGTGCCGACGACGATCAAGTCCTGGTGTCCCAACGTCCCTCGCGCCATCGATCTACAGGTTCATCGCTCGGCGGATTACGAATCCCTCACCCTAAACATTTTCCGGTACAGCTATCTCAGCGGTCTCGACGGTGAAACGTCAGGCAGCGAGGGTGCGAAACCCGTGCGAGGAGAGCCACCCAAAGCCAATGGGGCGAAGGATGCGTTGGCGGGCGGACTGCAGGAACGCCCCGAGGGCACCAGTCAGCTTGATTACGTGCGCGCCCTGGCCATGAGAATAGAAGACGAAGGAGAGGGGGCGAAAGCGATCGGCATCCTGGGTACCGATCCCTACGATGCGGTGCTCATCCTCAAGGCGCTTCGTCCGGCCTTCCCGCACGCGGTCTTCTTCACCGTCGATCTCGATGCACGCCATCTCCACGCAAGCGAGTACAAGTGGACCAGAAATATGGTTGTGGCCTCTCCGTTCGGCTTGCAGTTGGACGGCGGTTTGCAACGCGATGTTCCACCGTTTCGGGGGAGCTATCAAACCGCCACCTTCTTTGCCGTGCTTCGGGCAGTGAATTTCGTCGACTGCTTCGTTGAGGGCAATCGCAAGACATCGGCGGGTCCCTGTTCGACTGGCTATCACGTCGCGTTGACTCCGGAAGACCGTCGATACGATGTGGCTGAACACCCCCGAATATTCGAAGTGGGGCGAGAGGGCGCCGTGGATCTCAGCGTCGTGGATGTCGAAGGCGTGAGAACGATCCATCCCTTGCGGGCGGACCTCCAACATACGGACGATCTGGGTCAGCTGAAACAGGGCGTCGGTCCCGGCAAAACTACCATGATGGCGCTCATCGGCGTCGGGCTCTTGATCGGGACGGTATTGACTTGGACCAACCAACGGGTGTGGCTCCGGGTCACACGCTCCTGGCGTCTATTCGCCGCCATTGGTCTCATCATCCTGGTGGCGTCGGCGGTCTTTGTGACCACAGGTGGCGTGACCGCACTC
Source organism: Nitrospiraceae bacterium (assembly GCA_035275205.1). Lineage (GTDB taxonomy): Bacteria > Nitrospirota > Nitrospiria > Nitrospirales > Nitrospiraceae > Palsa-1315. The sequence goes on along the minus strand of DATENE010000193.1, from coordinate 45,433 downwards.
ATGACCAACCACGATGAAGGTGAACCCTTTTCATGGACTGCCGGTGTCAGCATTTGGCCCGGGCAATTGCTCCGGCTTTTCACGGTGATCTTGTGCATAGTCTTCCTGGTCAAGGGTGCGCGCGATCTCGTCAAGAACAGCGATCACCTCACCGATGACTTTCAGTTCCGTATTGATCCAAGCCATCGCTCCCGATTCACCTGGAAGTCATTCTGGACGAATTTGCAACGGGTCTATCATCCGGCCGCCACTCGCGCGGCGACGACCGTGGATCAGGCCTGGGCCTGGTATCTCGATGCGGCTCACCCGCTCCAGCGGATCGCGCGAGTACTGGTTCTGTCTTCGTTGTATGGCGCGATCATGTTTTCTGTGGACCTCTGGGTGCTTGGCGAAGAGATGATTCACCCCTGCCGCGGCTGGCTCAGTTGTCAAGTCGACGGGATCATGGCGCTGATAAGCATATCGTTGGTCGTGTTGCTCAATTTGGCGGTGTTCGACGAGGTCATGTTGTGCCGCCGCTGGATCAGCTGGGTGACCCACTCGAGCGGCGGATGGTCTGAGCAGGTGCAGGAGGAATACTTGCGCGATTACGGACTCAGCCAAAGCCAAAAGTCCGAGTTCGACAGGCTGAAGCATCTCGCCGGGATCGACCTGATCGGACGGCGGACAGAAGCGGTGAATCGGCTGATTCGCTACCCTTTCATCGCGTTGCTGATCATGATCGCCGCACGCAACGACTACTTCGATATCTGGAACTATCCGGTCATATTGCTCCTGGCCTGGGGATTGAACGTCGTCCTCGCGCTGAGCGCGGCGCTCTTGCTTTATAAATCCGCGGACAAGGGTAAGCAGGGAGTGTTGCTTGCGTTGAGCAAGCAAATGCTCCAGGCCCTCGGGATGGGCAAGGACCACGAGGTTCGTGCGAAGCAAGTCCAGTACATCATTGACCAAGTCGAAGCCAATCAGAAAGGTGCGTTCGTTCCGTTCTACAAACAGCCTGTCGTCGAATCCTTCTTCTATGGCCTCGTGGCCTTGCTGCAATATTTGTATTTGAAATGACGGGTTGCTCATGCGTGAAGAGCATATTGGGGGGTTGAGAACGAGAATTCTTGGAGGCGTAGACGGAAAGGGGGGAGGGAGCGGCCCTCTCATCCTGCTGATGCACGGCTTCGGTGCGCCAGGGAACGATCTCGTGTCACTGGCCGCCGACGTAACCGTCCCTGCTGGAACGAGGTTTGTGTTTCCCGAAGGTCCGCTCTCGTTGAGTTTCGGACCGAGCGACGCGCGAGCCTGGTGGCTCATCGATATGGCACGAATGGCAGCGGATCAAGCGGCAGGTCGGGTACGCGATCTCTCGCAGGAGATTCCCAAAGGCCTGGCTCCCGCGCGTGAAACGATGTTGACGTTTCTCAAAGAACTCGAGCACAGATTCGGCGCAGACCCGAAAAAAACCGTTCTCGGAGGATTTTCCCAAGGCGCAATGCTTGCTTGCGATCTGATGCTCAGAACGACGAAACCCTATGCCGGCTTGATCCAGTTGTCCGGCACTCTCCTCGCCGCACAGGAGTGGCTTCCACTGCTTCACAAACGGAAGGGGCTGCCGGTGTTTCAAAGTCATGGGATGCAGGACGACATACTGCCCTATGTCGGAGCGGAGCGGCTCCGCGACAACTTGAGCAAGTCCGGTCTTGCGGTCGAATGGCACAGTTTCCGCGGTGGGCACGAAATTCCAGAACCAGTCCTCCAACGACTCGGGGTTTTCCTCACGAAGGTATTGGCGATGCGATGAGCATGCTCGAACCGTTTTTTCTTACCGGGCCGGACGGCAAACGCGTTCGTGGAGATCGCACCAAGAGAAACAATCGCCAGATTCTCTTCATCACAGGGTTCTTGTCCAAACGCTGGGGCAATAAAAGCAAGGCGCTTGCGCAGTGGTGTGAAGAAAAAGACTGGGGTTTCTGCTGCTACGATGTGCGCGGATTTGGGGAATCAGAAGGGACATTTACTGACTATACGTTGTCCGATTGGATCGCGGACGCACGACTTGTTCTAAATACGCTCAAAACCGGCGCGCCGATGACCATCGTGGGTAATTCACTCGGCGGCTGGATCGCCTGGCTCATGGCCCAGGAATTTCACGAAATTGAGCGGCTGATTCTGATCGCTCCCGCATTCAATATGATGGGTGTTCGTGCGCAATCCATTTCCCCTGAACGCTGCCATGAATGGCGCCGCGCCGGCTGGATGCCTTGGGACGATGAACTGGCGCATCGAGATTTTCCTCTCGCATGGAAATGGGTCGAAGAAAGCGAGGACTATTGGAAGACCAACTTCGATCGTCTCAGACCGGTGAGGACGACAATCCTCCACGGTCTCGAAGATACGGTGATTCTTCCGGGCGGGAGCAGTCAGTTTGTCGAGCAATTGCTTGCGCGCGATCCCGCATATCCTGTCGAACTCCAGCTCATTCCTGGCGATCATCGTCTCAGCAGCCCTGAGCATGTTGAACGGTTTCGTCGGCTTGTCCTTGAAACTCCGTGAGGCACACGATGCTGACCTTGATCCATAAAGAATGCGGTGGGCCTGCGATGGACGACTCGGCGGTCGGAGAAGTCTGCGCGATCCCCATCGATCGTTTTCCTTTTACCTGCTTCAGCTGCCTTGAGGAAATCGACGACGAGTCGGAAGTACGATTGTCGGAAGAACTTGGAATCTAATCGCACCTGCCCTGCTGCCGCATAGTTGTGAAGGATCGAGGGCATTTGGTATCGTGGCGGCTCTCTTGTCACTCATCTCATAAACATCAGAGGAATCTATGGCGACGACGAACGACAAGCAAGTCATTTTCTCACTGGTCAATGTCGGCAAAGTGTATCCGCCGAAGAGGCAGGTGCTGCGCGAGATCTATCTTGGATTTTATTATGGCGCGAAGATCGGTGTCCTTGGTCTCAATGGATCGGGCAAAAGTTCGCTGCTCAGAATTATCGCGGGAGTCGATCAGAACTACACGGGTGAGATCTCCCGTTCGAAGGGCTACAGCGTTGGGTTGCTAGAGCAGGAACCGCAGCTCGATCTGGACAAGACGGTGAAAGAAATCGTCGAAGAAGGCAAGAAAGAACTTGTGGCCATGATTCGCGAGTACGAAGCTGTTAGCAACAAGATGGGCGAAGCCGGTCCCGATGAATTGGAAAAGCTCCTCGACAAACAGGCCCAGCTGCAAGAAAAAATCGAAGCGGCGAATGGGTGGGAATTGGAAAACGTGCTTGAAGTTGCCATGGACGCGTTGCGCTGCCCGCCTCCGGACGCGAAGGTCGGCGTGCTGTCGGGCGGCGAGAAGCGGCGGGTGGCTCTCTGCCGGCTGATGATCCAGGAACCGGATATTCTCTTGCTCGACGAGCCGACGAACCATCTGGATGCCGAGTCCGTGCAGTGGCTTGAGCAGCATCTTCAGCAATACAAAGGTACAGTCATCGCGGTCACACACGATCGCTACTTCCTCGACAACGTCGCCGGCTGGATTTTGGAACTCGATCGCGGCCATGGCATTCCCTTTCAAGGGAACTACACGTCATGGTTGGAGCAAAAGCAGGTACGGTTGGAGAAAGAAGAAAAGGCCGAATCGAAGCGCCGCAAGACCTTGGAGCATGAGTTGGAATGGATTCGCATGTCACCGAAAGCTCGTCAGTCGAAGGGCAAGGCGCGGCTCAACCGTTATGAGGAACTGGTGAATCAGAGACAGGATGAGCAGGCCGCAGACCTGGAGATCTACATCCCGCCCGGTCCTCGATTGGGGGATGTGGTCGTCGAAACGAAGGGCGTCGGCAAGGCTTATGGCGACAAGGTCCTTTACGAAGATCTGAATTTCAGCCTTCCCAAGGGCGGCATTGTCGGCGTGATCGGCCCCAATGGAGCCGGCAAGACGACCCTCTTCCGCATGATCATCGGAAAAGAGAAACCGGATGCGGGGACGATCAAGATCGGTGAGACCGTCAAGTTGGGATATGTGGATCAGGATCGCAGCTTGGATGCGACCAAATCCGTCTACGACGTCATCTCCGGAGGCCACGAGACCATCACACTCGGCAAGGCGGAGGTCAACGCGAGGGCCTACTGCGCCCGGTTCAACTTTGCCGGGACCGATCAACAGAAGAAGGTGAAGGATCTTTCGGGCGGCGAACGCAACCGGGTACACCTGGCCCGCATGTTGAAGGAAGGGGCGAACCTCATTATTCTCGACGAACCGACCAACGATCTGGACGTCAACACCTTGCGCGCCCTGGAAGAAGGATTGGAACATTTTGCCGGCTGCGCCGTCATCAGCAGCCATGACCGCTGGTTTCTTGACCGGATCGCCACCCACATGCTGGCCTTCGAAGGCGACAGCAAAGTGGTGTGGTTCGAAGGGAACTATAGCGAGTACGAAGCGGATCGGAAGAAGCGATTGGGCAAAGAAGCCGATCAGCCGCACCGGATCAGATATCGCAAGCTGACACGTTAGCAGGATGCTGAAAAAGTCTCTCAGCGGCGTTCTCGCATCGCTCAGAGGCTCAACGTACCGAAGCGTACGCCTCACCTCTTCGCTCGCTGCGGCCTTGCTGGATAGTCTTTTTGAGCATCCTGCATTGTGGGTGTCTACAGAGTTTTCAGCTGCCTGTTAGAGAGTCACTCTCCATGGCACCTCGCGCGATCATTACCGGGGCGGCGGGACTGATCGGACAATACCTTGTGAAGACTGCCCCGAGATGGGCATCTCATTGGGATGTGCAGGGGCTGACGCGTGCCGATCTCGAATTGACCGATCGCGCGAACATCGAACGCGCGTGGCAATCCATCAAGCCCTCCGCTGTGATTCACTGCGCGGCATTGAGCCGGACGAAGGACTGCGAGCAACATCCTGAACAAGCCCGTCGCATCAATGTGGAGGTCACCGCGCATCTCGCGCAGCTCTCACAGGACATTCCTTTTATCTTTCTCTCCAGCGGTGAAGTCTTCGATGGGAGGGCAGGCTGGTATGGCGAGACAGATGAACCGAACCCGATCAACGTCTATGGCCAGACGAAGCTGGAAGCCGAACAATCCGTCTTACAATATCCCGGACATACCGTCGTTCGGATTGTTCTCACAGCCGGAACTTCCGAGACCGGCGACAGGAGCTTTGTCGAAGATATGTGTCGGACCGCGAAGGCCGGTAAGGATGTCACGCTCTACGCCGATGAGTTTCGCTGCCCGCTTCCCGCCGGTGTCATCGCGAGAGCTGTCTGGGAATTAGTCGATCGCAAGCAGCCGGGTCTCTATCACCTGGGTGGGAGCGAGCGACTCTCGCGCTGGGACATCGGTGAGACTTTGCTGCCTTGGTATCCGGAGTTGAAAGGCCGTCTGATGGCAGGATCCGCGCGGAATCACGTCGGGAGCTTCCGGCCCGCCGATCTCTCGCTCGAATGCGAGAAGATCCAGCGCCTCCTGTCGTTTCGCATTCCGGGGTTTCGTGAATGGCTCAATGAGCGTTCACACCGAGGTGCGGACTTGTGGGACTATCTCTCGCCATGACGACCGTTCCGCTCCGCTCGTCTTGACGGATTGGTTTGGGAACGTACTCCCGAGGTCTTGCCTTTACAACTTGTTGGGCAACTCAGTCCCCGCCTCATCTAGAAAACGTTTCAATCTATCCAGCGCAGTCGGGTCGATCGATTGGATTTTCCACCCAGCATCGCGTCCTTGCGCCCACTGGACGATCGCGGAGTCGATCAGTAAATACTTGGACTCTCCACCATCGGCAAGTTCGAGGTAGACCGGCATAGTCATACCCGGTGTGACCGGGTGATCTCCTGTGGCTCGCCAGCCGAACGTCGACAGATTCCAGAGCTGGCCTTTTCCGTGGAATCCCTCTCCATGATATAGAAAGGGACAACGAATCGAAACGCGATGTCCCGCTCGAACGGCATAGTTCTTGGACACCGTACCCTCCCTGATGATCGCCCTTTCTTGTATGGTGTCTACTTAAGTATAGCAGGCTTGCGCGTAAGTGCCAGGGTGAGTAATGGGGGATGGTGTGGTTGAGAGTGAAGCCCTGCCGCAGTTCGAGCGGAAGAAGTGACTGCGTGGAGAGGTTAGAGAATAGTCAGGCAAGACGAGCTACTGGCTATGCTTGAGAGCGGCGAGTCGCGTTCTGGCCGTGGCGGCTTCTTTGCTGGTTGGATAGAGACGGATTACATCTTCGTACAATTGCTTTGCGTGGGGCAGGTTCATCTGGCGTTCTTCGAACTCAGCGATCTCGAGCAGTTCCTTCGGCTTGTCCGCGCTGCAGGCGGCAAGCACAATACACAACACAACAGCCCCTATGTGGATCCATTGTCTCATTGAGACTCCGGTCGCTCTCCCAGTGGCTGCCACCGGTGATGATCGTGTCCGATCAAGAGCCTTCCCACCAAGGTTTTCTTTTCTACCCCAACATACACTGCCGAGAGCCCAAAGAAAATGCAAAACGCATCAGGCGGAGAGCCAAACTATCGCTTAGACGAATCGATGCCATAGCGAGGCGCCAAGATGGCTTCGCTTCGACAATGTGGGCAGCGGCTTGGGCGCGTCAGACGGCTGCGGTGACGAAAGACAAAGTCACAGTCCTGACAGCGCGCCGGGTCCAGAATGAATCGCTTTGTCTTGTCTCGCGCAACGGTTTTCACGACGTGGGTCAGATGCGCCTCAACCTGTCGTTCGGGAATACGCAGCATCTGTGCCAACTGGTAAGACGATTGCCTGGCGTGCGTGATTAAGTCGATGATTCGTTGACGCGGCGTCCGTTCGGGAGGCAGCATGACGTGACATCGTAGGGAATCGCGTGAGGAAAACCAAGTTCTTCAATGTAGGGTAAGTTGAATGGCGTCGGTGCCTCTGTCAGGATACAGGCATTATGCCCACTCTTCCGAATTCTCATCAGGACGAACTCGCCGAACTCGCGCTGAAACGCGTGGTGGCTTCTGGAGCTGAGTACGGCGATATCCGCCTCCTCGACAGCACGGCCCAGACCATTCGCGGCGAGGACCGCCGGATCGCGTCCATTCGAGAAGCGCAGGACAGGGGGTTTGGGGTCCGCGTGCTCTATCACGGCGCTTGGGGCTTTGCCGCCAGCTCGGTGCTGTCGCTGGAAGAAGCGCCCCGTGTGGCTGAATTGGCGATCGAGATCGCCAAAGGCTCCGCGTCTCTCGCGAGTGAAAAGGTAAAACTCGCCGATGAGCCGGTCCATCGAGACCGGGTCGTCACGGCGCGGCGGATCGATCCGTTTGACGTCGCGCTGGAACACAAGACGGCACTGCTTTTAGAAACGATGGAGTATGTCCATCGGCAGCCCGGTATTGTGCGCAGCAGCGCGAGCCTGTGGGCTCGTCGGGACCGCAAGCTTTTTATGTCGACCGAAGGATCACGCCTGGAATTCGATCTCCTAGCCCTGAGCGGCGAATTCGATGCCACGGCGGTTCATGACGGGCGGTTCGCCTCTCGGAGCTTCAATACGCCGCATCTTCGGACAGGCTATGAATTGATCGAGGACGCGAATTTCCTGACCGAGGCCCCGCGCATCGCATCTCAGGCCGTCGAGAAAGTAAGGGCGCCTACCACCGACCCCGGTTTGTACGATCTCGTCCTCGATCCCGAACATCTGTCGCTCACGATGCATGAATCCTGCGGCCATCCGAGCGAACTCGATCGCGCCCTTGGGTACGAGGCCAACTATGCCGGCACCAGCTTTCTCACGGCTGAAAAGCGAGGGACTTTCCGATACGGCTCTCCGCACGTGAATCTCGTGGCCGACAACTGCGAACCGATGACCCTTGCCGCAACCGGCTACGACGACGACGGCGTGGCTTGCCAACAATGGGACATTGTGCGCGACGGCATCTTTGTCGGTTATTGCACGAACCGCGAGGTCGCGCCGAAAATCGGCGAAACGCGCTCGCGCGGCTCCAATCGGGCGGACAGCTGGGGCAGTGTCCCGATCGTCCGCATCGCGAACATCGGCCTTGAGCCCGGCGTCGCCACCCTCGACGAGCTGTTCGCCGATGTAACACGGGGCATCTACATCGAAGGCCACGGGTCCTACAGCATCGATCAACGACGATATAACTTCCAGTTCGGCGGAGACGCATTTTGGCTGATCGAGAAGGGGAAGCGGACTCACATGGTTCGTGATGTCGTCTACCACGGAATCACGCCGGAGTTCTGGGGCAGCTGCGACGGGGTGGCGGATCGGTCGCACCGCCGGCGGTATGGGTTCATCACGTGCGGCAAGGGCCAGCCGGGCCAGTCCGGTTGGATGACCCACGCGGCGTCCCACGCGCGGTTTCGCAACGTCAACGTCATCGGAGGGCAGGCCGGATCATGAGTACGACCGGGCACAAGACCTGGCCGAAGCTGACGAGCCTGGACGAGTTCCGGTTTCTCGCGGACCTGGTTCTGAAACATTCGACCGGCGACTACACGCTTGTGTCGTTGCACGACCAGCAGAGCGGGACGACTCGGTTTGCGAACAATCAGATCGTCCAGAACGTCGATACGAGGCTCGGGTCTTTGAGTGTGACGGTGGCATTCGAACGCCGTCACGGCACCGCCGGCACAACGGACTTTACCGCGGGAGCGGTGCAAGAGACGGTGACCAGGGCCGCGCAAATCGCGCGCCTGTCTCCGGACGATCCGGAATACCTCCCGCCGGTGGAGCCACAGACATATCTGACACTGCCTACAACGCGAACTGAAACTGCCGTGGCCGGCCCGGCCCGTCGACTGGAGTATACAAACGAGGCGATCGGGCAATGCCGGATGGAAAATCTTGGCGCAGCCGGGATTGTATCCTCGTCGATTGCGACGGTCGGAGTGGCCGCAAGCACGGGACTCTTCGCCCACGAAGAACGGACCGATGCGCGATTCAGCCTCACGGCCCAGGCCGGCGAGGCTACCGGCTGGAGCGCCGCGGCTCATCGGTCCATCGATCATCTGAGGGTTCAGGAACGGACTCTCGCCGCGATCGACAAAGCCAAACGGGGCCTGGAGGTGCGCGAGCTGCCGCCAGGGCGCTATACCGTGATTCTTGAGCCGGCTGCGGTCGCGGGGCTGTGGTCTTCGATACTCTGGACGCTCGATGCGAAAGCTTACGAGAAAGGCACAAGCGCATTATCGGGTAAATTGGGCCAGTCGATCGTCGACAAGCGATTGACGCTCCGCAATCTACCGGCGCACGCGGATCTCTTGGGTATTGGGTTCACCACGGCTGGCTTGCCGACTCTGGCATCCGACTGGATTACGGAGGGGAAGCTCACACAGCTTACATATGACCGGTTCACCGCGAAGGGGCGAGGGATCGACAAGATCCCCACGCTCGATGCCCCCTGCCTCTCAGGAAGAGGATCATCCTTGCCGACACTACAGGAACTCATCAAGAGCACGGAGCGCGCCATCCTCGTGACGAACTTCTGGTATATCCGAACGGTCAATCCGACCGATCTCACCTTGACCGGCATGACGAGAGACGGCACGTTTCTCGTCGAGAATGGAGCGATCGTCTCAGCGGTGAAGAACTTTCGGTTTCACGAGAGCCCTCTGCAGGTCTTCAACCGGATCGCATCCTTCACCAATCCGGTGGAAGCGATCACGTCCGAAACCGGCAAGCTTCTCGTGCCGGCGATGATACTCCACGATTTCCACTTTTCCAGCGTCACCCGATTCTGAGGTTCGTCTGCTGTGAGTGGACAAGAAAGGCGGTGGACATGATCTGGATGGCAAGGCGGTGTTTCATGGCAGTGTTGGGGACAAGCTTGCTGGGCGCCGGCTGCAGCACCGTTGGAACTTCCGGACAAGAGGACCTTGGGCGGGGAATCGTACGGGGCACATTGGGAGCCCAACTGGCCGGCGAGGCGCGGTCCTCAATTCCAGCTCACGTTTTTGCGTTAAGCGGCCAGGTCACGGCGGTGGAGGGCGGGGCCTATGTGGTTCAGGAAATCAGCGGCCTCGAACGTCGTGTGGCACATGACGAAAATACTCGAATCGATCGACCGGCCCATGTCGGGGATCGAATCGAAGTCTTCGTAGACGACAAAGGCCGCGCGGTCCTTATTCGGAACATTGATCAGGACGAACGAGTGCGGTAGATCGACCTTGGGACGAAGACACAGGCTTATGTGAGTTGGAGAGGACCGATGTTCGCTAGATGCTTCGTTGTCGGTATCGTTTGTTGGCTGGCGATGTTCTCACCGGCGGAAGCTGCGCCTGCCGAGCAGACAGACGCTCCGCCGCTCTTTGACAATCTGGGTTCTCTCCACTATCCCATCACCACCTCATCGGAACAGGCCCAACGGTATTTTGACCAAGGTCTCAGGCTCGTCTATGCGTTCAACCATGAAGAAGCGATCCGATCGTTTGAGGCTGCGGCGGATTGGGATCCGGAAGCGGCTATGCCCTATTGGGGAATTGCGCTCGCGCTGGGCCCCAACATCAATAGTGCGATGGAAAGGAAGGACGAACGTCGCGCCATCGAGATGGTCCAAAAGGCTCGCCGTCTGGCAGACGGCGCCACTCCCAAAGAGCAGGCCTACATCGAAGCGCAGGTCACACGGTATGTGAGCCGGAAGGGGGCCAAGCGCAAGGGGCTGGATGAGGCCTATGCGAAGGCCATGCGATCGGTGGCGCAACGATTCCCCGATGATGACGATGCATCCACACTGTTCGCGGAAGCGATGATGGATCTGCGCCCATGGGATTTCTGGAAGGGGGATGGAAAACCGCAGCCGGGCACCGACGAGATTGTCACCACACTTGAGTCCGTGCTCGCGCGGAACCCCGATCACCCGGGGGCCTGCCACTACTACATACACATGCTCGAAGCCTCGCCGTTCCCGGAACGGGCGCTCGGCTGCGCAAAACGATTGCCGGAGCTGATGCCGGGTGCCGGGCATCTGGTGCATATGCCGGCCCACCTCTACATCCGGCTCGGCAAATACCATGAAGCCGCAGAGCGAAATGAGCAGGCGGCCCACGTCGACGAAGCCTATTTGGCCACCCGCACGCCGAGTGGAAATTATGCTGACGGGTACTATTCGCACAACCTGCATTTTCTCTGGGCCTCGCTCATGATGGAGGGGCGTAGTGCGGAGGCCACGAGGGTGGCGCGGGAACTGACGAACACGATTACCGAAGACGAAGCACGCACTGACAAGTGGAAAGAACTCTATCTCCCAATGCCACTCTACTCAATGATTCGATTTGGACGCTGGGACGAGCTGTTGCGTGAACCGCCGCCCTCAAAAGGCTTTCGGCTCATGGACGGCATGTGGCGGCTTGGGCGGGGGTTGGCACTGGTCTCGACCGGTCGATTGCCGGGAGCCGAGGGAGAGCATTATGCATTGGCCAACCTCACCAAGCAGATCAAGCGAGATCGGAGCCAGGAAGAAAAGATCGCGCGGACGCTCCTCAAAATTGCGGAACGGATGCTGGCCGGTGAGATTGCCGCCCATCGGAAACAATACGACGACGCGATTCGCAAGCTGAATGAAGCCATCAAGCTGGAGGACAGCCTGCCCTATGTCGAACCGCCACATTGGCCGCTGCCGGTTCGCCAGTATCTAGGGTCTGTGCTGTTGCTGGCCGGTCGACCGGCTGACGCCGAAACCGAGTATCAAGCCGACCTCACGAGAAATCCCGAAAACGGGTGGGCGCTGATCGGATTGATCCAGAGTCTCCGGGCTCAACAGAAGGACGACCAGGCAGCTGAGGCCGAGGACCGTTTCAAGAAGGCCTGGGCCCATGCTGATTTCATTCCGGCTGATTCTTGAATGTGGAGCAGGAGCGAGACAAGCAAGACGTGCGCGATGAGAAGGTCGAAGTTTCGCGGACCTCGACCTCTCCTCCTTCTCGCCTTTTTCGCAAGTCTCACCGTATGAGGTGTAAAATTTCACACAGCTATTCGCCTGAATCTGTGAGGAGGACCGTTTCATGAGAAGACAAGCCGCGCTATCAGTTCTTACGGTGGCCATTCTCCTCGTCGGAGCTTGGAACATCCAGTCTGCCAGCCAGGCTGCAACGGACGCGACTCTCGGCAAGGCCTATTTCGCAGGAGGCTGTTTCTGGTGCATGGAAGAAGCCTTCGAGAAGGTTGAGGGGGTGCTGTCCGTGACCTCGGGATATATGGGGGGTACGGTTGTCAATCCGAGCTATGAGGAAGTGTCCGCTGGACGAACGGGGCATGCGGAATCAGTCGAAGTGGTCTATGACCCAGCCAAAGTGAGCTACCAAAAGCTGCTGGATGCCTTTTGGCGCAACGTCGATCCGGTCACACCGAACGCACAGTTCTGCGACCACGGCAGTCAGTACCGCTCCGCAATTTTCTTTCAGACCGACGAAGAGAAACGCGCGTCGGACACCTCCAAGCAAGCGATTGAGCAATCGAAACGATTCACAGAGCCGATCGTCACGCAGATTATGCAGGCTTCACGGTTCTATCCTGCCGAGGAGTACCATCAAGATTTCTACAAGAAGAATCCTATCCGCTACAAATTCTACAAATACAATTGTGGGCGAGCCCAGCGGCTGGAAGCATTGTGGGGAAATCCCTGACGTAAGCCGGGCTGCGCATCCTTTCGTCCTGACTCCGTGCAAGAGTTGCGCGACAAGCCCCCCGCCCCCGGTGTATATTTCTGATCCCAGCAACCAGTGTTGATATCTTTGCCCGGTGAGGTGTGGTTTGTGAAACGTCCGATTCGACAATCGACAAGAAAACCAGTGATCGGGGTCATGGGTCCGGCCAAGGCCGGTATTCGAGAATTGGCTGACGCTAAAACTTTAGGAGAACTCATCGCCCGTCAAGGATGGGTGGTGTTGACCGGAGGGCGCGCGAGCGGGGTGATGGACGCGGCCAGCGAGGGGGCGAAGTCGGTTCCCGGCAGCTTGACGATTGGAATTCTTCCGGATGGCAAAGCACGGGTATCTCGGTTTGTGGACGTGGCAATCGTCACGGATCTGGGCCAGGCGCGAAATAACGTGAACGTGATGTCCAGCGACGTCATCGTGGCCTGTGGGCTCGGCGGTACCGGAACGGTCTCAGAAGTTGCGCTGGCGCTGAAGGCAAAGAAGACCGTGATTCTGTTGGGAGCTGACAAGGCCGGGATGGGCCTGTTCACAAATCTTGCGCCGCATCTCGTCCATGCCGCTGCCTCGCCTGAAGAGGCGGTGAAGCTGATCGGCGACCTCCTCTAGCAGGATGCTGAAAAAGTCCGCCAGCGGCGTTCTCGTATCGCTCAGATCCTCAACGTACCCCAGAGGGTACGCCTCCGGTCTTCGCTCGCTGCGGCCTTGCTGGACGAACTTTTTGAGCATCCTGCTGGACCTCGTGCTACGCCACGTATCTAAAGTCGCGAAGGTTTCAAGAGCTACATAATTTTCCTGAGCCGGCCACCATCTCGAACAGCCGTTCTCAACTCTCTAAATAAGCATTCAACAGTTCTCAAACGTCCACTCTGTGCAGATCGCGCCACCTTACGTCACGTGGCAAATCAGCCATTTCCCCTGTCCAATCCATACGTTAGTGGAGACCCGTCTCGGCACGGATCTTGAGATCTTTCAGATCTCATGAAGGATGTCTTGTGCACAGCAATGTAATCGCACATCATGAACACCAATACCACAACGAGCGGATCGCTCTGTTCACGCCTGCTCCGCACCGTGTGTGCGCTGGTTGTGATGTGTCTGTTGATCGGCGCCGCCCCTACGCCCACGAAACCTGACTACGACGGCGCCTACCCTCGGTATTCTCAACAGGAAATCCGGCGAGCCATCGCGTGGTACGCCAAGAAATATCGTCTTGATCCCGCCCTGCTGCGCGCGGTCATCAAGACCGAATCTGATTTTCGGCAGCATGCGGTGTCCTCCAAAGGCGCGGTCGGCCTCATGCAGCTGACGCCAGCCGCCGCCGCCACGTTGCGTGTAGGCGACGCCTACGATTCCATCCAAAATATTCGCGGCGGCGCCAAGCAGTTGCGGCATCTGCTGAACCTCTACGAGGGCGACCTTCCCTTGGCTTTGGCGGCCTATAACGCCGGGATTCATCGAGTCAAAGACCACAAAGTTCCTCGCATTCGAGAAACCCGTGTCTACATCAGGAAAGTGCTGCGGAACTATGAGATGTTTCGTTCTCCCCCGCAACCTCCTTCCAAGAATGAAAAAAAGTGAGGAGCGCTCAGCCAATCGAACCCCCATTTTTATGGACAGGAGAGGCTCCGGATACCCGGGATTCTTCTCCTCCGATTCTCCCAATACACCGGAATCTCGGGATCTAGCCCGCAATATTCATGATGGTTTGTCGTGAAGGCGCGCAGAGTGCGAGGAGGCTATCATTTCATACAGTGGAGGAATGAGAGCCAACTGGAGAGGGGAGAAGTCCTGGACAAGCGGTGTTTTAGATCTTGGCCGCCATAATGAGGGCTCGGACTCGTTCACGTTGGGCCGGCCTGATCCCTGTAAACTCAAGGCCGAAATTTGCGCCCTTGACCCATCGCACTTGGGCTTCGTCGATCCGCAGAGGCCATTTCTGGTCATGAAGGAACAGAGACAAACGGAGCATCATGCCGACCTGCACCTGGATAAGGGACGTCGCTTGACAGCCGTGTGTGGAGAGATCAAGGATCGTCGCTTCGCCCTCGAAGTCATTCTCTCCAAAAAAGAATAGACGACAGCTTAGGCTGAGACGGCGGCCCCGACGTTCCGCCATCGTGGCCTCGTGGTCAGAACGTAAGGCGTGGTTGGATTTGGGGTCTTGCCTGGCCACGGATCACTCCCTTCTTCTCAATCATCCAGAGAAGAAACGGATCGATCATAAAACTACTTTCAGGGACGCGCTGTCAGCTCTAGCTTCTTAGGAGGAGTAGCTCGGGACGAGCCGACAGGTCCTGACTGCAGTATAGCGAATTGGTTGCTTTATGGAACGAAAACATTGTAATTCGTCATCGTATCCGAACCAATCTATTCGAGGTCTGTGACAAGAGTGACTCATTGATCAGGGAGGAGTGCGACAATGAAATGGGACCTCAACCAACGAATGGCGGCATTGGCTCATTCGGAGATCCGAGCGATGACTCAAGCCTGTGTCCAGGCGAAAGGTCTCAATATGGCGCAAGGAGTTTGCGACACGCCTGTGCCACAAGAGGTACTTCGAGCCGCGGCGCAAGCGATGGAGTGCGGAAAGAATGTCTATTCGCGTTTCGATGGATTGCCGGAATTGCGGCAGGCCATTGCCAAGAAGCTCGCGCAGTACAACGGCATGGTGGCTGATCCGGAAACAGATGTGACGGTCAGCGCGGGAGCCACCGGGGCCTTTCATTGCGCCTGTCTGGCGCTGCTCAGTCCCGGCGACGAGGTCATCCTCTTCGAGCCCTACTACCAGTATCACATCAGCGCGCTGCTGGCGGTTGAGGCGGTTCCGGTGAGGGTGAAGATGCGGGCTCCTGAATGGACCTTTTCCCTGGCCGAGGTCGAGCACGCGGTTACATCACGAACCAAGGCGATCATTGTGAATTCGCCCGGCAATCCGTCCGGAAAAGTGTTCAGCCGGCTGGAGCTCGAGAGTCTTGCCGGGATTGCACGGCAAAACGATTTGCTCGTATTCACCGACGAAATCTACGAATACTTTCTGTATGACAGTCGTACACACGTGAGTCTCGCAACCTTGCCGGACATGGCCGACCGGACAATCACTATCGGCGGGTATTCCAAGACCTTTAGCATCACCGGCTGGCGCATCGGCTACAGTGTCGCGGCAGCGCGATGGGCACAGGCGATCGGAGCCATGAACGACCTGCTGTATGTCTGTGCTCCAACGCCGTTGCAGGCGGGGGTGGCAGTGGGCATTCAGGAACTTCCAGACTCGTTCTACCGCGATCTGGCGCGCGACTATCAACGGAAGCGCGATCAGTTCTGCGGAGCCTTGGCGAAGGCCGGACTAACGCCGTCGATTCCACAGGGCGCATACTATGTGCTGGCCGATGCGTCGCGTCTGCCTGGCATAACCGGAAAGGAGCGGGCGATGTCTCTTCTCGAAACGATTGGGTTGGCCGGTGTGCCTGGCGAAGCCTTCTTTTCCGGGGCTGAGGGAAGGCGGTTCATTCGATTCAGTTATGCAAAAATCGATTCCGATATCGATGACGCATGCCGGCGGCTTGCGCGGCTTGGCTAGCTGCGTCCAATTCGCCAGATCGCTTGTCTGCCCGTTCACCAAATGGTAAGTAGGAAGACGCGAGATGATGTGAAAGGCCGACATGATGGTGGGTAGACGGTCGAGTGCTCGCCGGACTTTTCAGAAGAGGAGAGAGACTAGTGGTACACCGCATTGGAACCGACCGTGTGGCCATGCAAAATGGAGGAACCTTTCCTCTCGGCAAGAAGACCGCGCTCCAGCGATACGCTATCGGCACCGTGAATAGCTTCTCACGCCATAGACGATGATCGGCAGAGAATCTCATGGAAGGACGTAAACATACTCGTTTCGCGGTGCAACTTCCTGTGTCGTTCAGTGGAGACCAGCTTTCCGAGAAGGGCACGATCTTGAATGTGTCTGCGGAAGGTTGCGCCATTACGTCGGACACCATCGCCGGCGCCGCAGTCTATCTACAATTGACGATGCAACTCCGGGAGCGAGATGAGCCAGTCCACGTCGATCTGGCCGCAGTCCGGTGGGTTTCCAAGACGAGGTTCGGTGTTGAGTTTATAAAGATTCGGCCTGAAGAGGGGGAACGGCTAAAGAAGTTCGTCAAGGCGCTGGAATCAACGGCCTGAGGGTCGGCGACCGCCACGAGATTCGATCCGCTATTTCATGGCGACAGCCCGGACTTGTTCATACGTGGTCAGGCCGGCGAGTACTTTCAGAATTCCGTCCTGCACAAGCGTCACCATTCCTTCCTTCACGGCCAGGCTCTGCATCTCTGCAGTTTTGGCGCGGTTTTGGATCAGGTTTCGCAGTTCATCCGATCCCCTCAGGAGTTCGTGCAAGGCGATCCGACCTTTGAGGCCTGTTTGGTTACAGGCTTCGCACCCACGCCCTCGATAGAGCTGAAAGTCATCGCGATAGTCTACGCCTAACGCTTTCCAAGCGTACGAACCGTACCCATGGACCAGTTTATCGTACTCCTGGACGGTTGGATGGTACGTGTCCTTACAATTGGCGCAGATCCGTTTGCAGAGTCGTTGCGCCAGCACCCCCTGCATGGCATCGGCGAAGTTGAAGGAATCGCATCCCAGGTCGAGGAGGCGAACCACAGTCTCGACCGCCCCATTCGTGTGCAATGTGCTCAAGACCAGGTGGCCGGTCAGCGAGGCCTCGATCGCCACATCGGCAGTTTCCTTGTCCCGCATCTCACCGATCATGATGACATCCGGATCGGCTCGTAAAAACGACCGCATGGCGGCGGCAAAGGTAAACCCGATTTTGGGATGGATCTGTACCTGACGGAGGCCTTCCTGGCTGATCTCAATGGGGTCTTCCGCCGTCCAGATTTTCCGTTCGTCTGTATTGAGATGGCGCAGCAGGGCGTGCAGGGTCGTCGTTTTTCCGGATCCGGTGGGACCCACGCACAGGATGATGCCGTGCGGCTTCTCCACGATTTCCAGAAGCGTCGTGAGCGTGGCCGGAGCAAACTCCATGGCGTCCAGGGGAAGAGGCTCTTTCGCCGTGAGCAATCGCATGACGATGTCTTCGTTGTTGCCGGCGGTCGGCAGTGTCGCCACGCGCAGCTCGATTTCCTTATCCTGATTCAGCTTGAATCGGATTTTCCCGTCCTGCGGTTTCCGGCGTTCGGAAATATCAAGGCTGGACATGATCTTGATACGGGACACCAACGCGCGGCGATAGATCGCGGGAATCCGCATATAGGTGGAACAGGTACCGTCCACGCGGAAACGGATCGCTGTTTCTTTGCGATCCGAGTACGGTTCGATATGGATGTCAGACGCCTCGTGTCGGTACGCCTCGACAATGATCTGACTCGCGAGCCGTACGATCGCGGAATCGTTCTCGTCAATGCCATCGGAGTCGCCGTCGAGAGACTCTTCCTGGTGCGCATCGCTGACCAGTTCGCCCAGCGTATCCGCAATGGACCCGCTGTCGGTTTCTCCTATCGTGGCATTGAGAAACCTCTCGATGTCACGCCGCAGGCCCAAGGCATACCGTATTGTCAGGCCCGGGAAAGAGCGTTGGATATCATGACCTCTATCGAGATCATGGGGGTTGTCGATCAGGACATCCAGAATATCACCCTGTTGCTTCAGCGGGAGCCAATGGTGCCGGCGAAGGTAATCGTGACTAAGATTATTGAGGAGTTGGGGGTCAGCCAGGGTCCGTTCGTCGTACGGAATATAGGGGCAGTCGAAGAATGTGCTCAGCGTCTTGCCGAGTGCCGCTTTCGGGATTCGATACTTCTCGATCAGCAGGCCTTCTAAGTCGATCCATCCTTCCAGGGACTCTTGAACAGCCTTCACGAGATCCGCCTGGCGGATAAAGCCCTCCTGGACCAAGGAATCGTAGGCGCGCGGTTCAATGGTTCTGTGAGCTGGCTTCTGCATTATTCCCATTTTAAGCGCGTAGGAGGGAGCACGAAGTCCATTTCAGTGCTCCTCCACTGATCGTAACTATCGTCAGTATAGAGGTATTTTCTTCATTCACAACCATTATCAAAAAGGAAGCGTGACTCCTCGCAGGCCGTTCGGAGAGGGTGCCGGTGACAAACTTTGTGGGGAGTTGCGAGGCTATGGAGTTGTGAGCGAGATAAGCAAGACGCGCGTGACAGGCGCGATTCGTGACGATGAGACTCTCGACCAGTCCCACCTTTCTGGCACATCACGTGAGTTTCGTGGGAATACCGATATACATTTGAGGAAGAATGCGCTTTGTCCGATGTTTCGACGAACCGTCATGACCTTCCGGGCTAAGAGGGTGATGGTCATGGAGTGGCTCGCTTTCGCGCTGATTGCGAGCGAGCGTGGTCGGCGTGGAGTTGGAGGTTGGCACGCAGGTTCTTATCGGCCGTGGCGGTCACAGCGATGACGCCATACAGCCTTGGCGTCGGTTGATTGAAGACGAAGGGCTTCCCGGCCGCATCACTGATAGTACCGCCACCTTCTTCGATGAGCAGGACTCCGGCCGCGAGATCCCACTCGTTTTCCGGCTCGATGGTTAAGACGGCCTCGACTCGACCGGCGGCGACGAGGGCCAGTGCGTTGGCGATGGAATACATGGGGCGGCACCGAGCTGTTTCGGCGAGCGTCGACCATCGGTCGCTCCGGAACTCCCACGCATTGACCATGATGAGGGGATCGAACTCATGAGTGGGGGAGAGGGTGACGCGCGTGCCGTTTAAGAGCAGTCCGCCGCCGCGCACCGCCGTGAAGAGTTCGTCGGTCGAGGGATTGAGGATCGCGGCGACGACTGGTACACCTCGTTCAATCAATGCGGCAGAGATGCAGAATTCCGGCCTCCGATTCACTAAGGCCTTTGTGCCGTCGATGGGATCTACAATCCAGACGCGGGTGTTGGTGAGTCGGGTCGGATCATCTGGAGACTCTTCCGAGAGCCATCCATCCTGCGGAAATTCCCGGCGCTGCATCTCATGCAGAATGCGGTTGACTTCGTGATCCACGGTGGTGACCGGCGAACGGTCCGGTTTCGTCTGCACCTCGAACCCGCTCCTGACCAGTTCATGCACCCGCGCGCCGGCGTTCCGGATCGATTCGACCAACGTAGCCAACTCACGTTCCATGTTACATGCCTTGCTGAGTGGAAGCGGAAGAGTAGCAGGTCTCGCTGAATCGGCAAAGCGGAAAGACTGCGTCCGGAGACCCGCGCCGACAGCCCCCTTGACCAGCGCAGAGAACCTGCGTACAAGCAGGGAGTCCTGCGAGGTCTCTACCGATGAAGCTGATCCAGAAACGATCCAGAAAGACGGGGCTTCCCCCGGGTACGCCTGTCCATATCGGCGAGAAAAAAACGGATAAGGTCACGATCACGGCCTTCAATTACGCCGGCGCTCGTTGCGACGAACGCCAGGAACTGTCGCCCGATATGCTTGCGCCACCGACCGATGAGTCCGTCATCTGGGTGGATGTCGGGGGCGTTCACAAGATGGACATTCTGGAATCGTTCGGAAAACAGTTTCAGCTCCACCCATTGCTCCTCGAAGACATCGCCAACACCGACCAGCGGCCGAAACTCGACGATTATGAGATCTGCTTGTTCCTCGTGGTGAAGATGCTCTCGATCACCGACCGACAGGATATTATCGTCGAGCAGGTGAGTCTGGTCCTTGGACGGAACTTTGTGCTGTCTTTCCAGGAAAACGGAGCTGACGTGTTCACACCGGTGCGGGATCGCCTTCGTGGGAATAAGGGACGCCTGCGGTACTCCGGGGCCGACTACCTGCTCTATGCATTGGTCGACGCGATTGTGGATCAATACTTCATTGTATTGGAGATGTTAGGCGAGAAGATCGAAGCGTTGCAAGATCTGGTGGTCAGTGATCCTAAGCCGGAGACGCTGCACCAGATTCACGCCCTCAAGCGGCAGCTGCTGTTTCTGCGGCGGGCGGTGTGGCCGCTCCGTGAAGCGACGAGCAATCTCTCCCGATCGGAATGCCCCTTTCTCAAGGAATCGACGAAGGTATTTTTCCGTGATGTGTACGATCACGTGATTCAGATCGTGGATACCATCGAAACGCTTCGCGAAATGGTTTCAGCCAGTCTCGATATCTATCTGTCGAGCATCAGCTATCGGCTGAACGCCGTGATGAAGGTTCTGACGATCATCACGACGATTTTCATGCCGTTGACCTTCATCGTCGGGATCTACGGGATGAACTTCGAGCACATGCCGGAGCTGAAGTGGGAATGGGGCTACCCGCTGGTGCTTGGCGTCATCGTGGTGATCGCCATCGTCATGCTGGGATTCTTCAAGCGGAAGAAGTGGATCTAATAATCTGGTGAAATAGACCGCCATGCTTCTGCTCAACGCCCTTCTCTCTCCTTTCACGCAAAAATCTGCTAAGGGGACAGTGCATTGAATCACGCGCAAGTGTGGCAGGCCGAGCCTCAGACAGCTGGGACCGGATCAACGCACTGAGAGAGGGAGTGATGAAGAGACAACGGCTTCTCACCGTCACGATGGGTGCACTGGTACTCGGTGGGTTGCTCGAGGCAGGCTATGGCAGTGCAGATGTGAAAGCGGATGCGCAAGGAGTACCGTCCGAGCTGCCGGGGGCGACCCAGAACCGGAACAAAGACCTGCCCGCGGCACAACGATTTGTCATCTTGCCGACATTCACAAACGACGCGGTGCTGGATAAAGCCACCGGTCTGGTCTGGGAGAGATCTCCGCAGACGACAAGCGCCAGATGGAGCGAAGGCCGACGCATCTGCATCGAGAAACATGTTGGAGGTCATAAAGGATGGCGGTTGCCATCCCTCGAAGAATTGTCGGGCCTGGTAGATTTTTCAGTAGCTCCTCCGGGCCTGGCACTTCCGCCAGGCCATCCGTTTCTGGGTATCCGGTCGGCTGTGTATTGGTCGTCGACGAGGCCTGGCGAGGATCCCAAAGGCGCGTGGGGCGTGCATTTCGGCTTAGGAGGCGGCGCAACCTTCATCAATTGGGCCCACATGGTTCAAGTCTGGTGTGTTCGTGATGGTATGGAAGCGGGTCAGCCTTGAGGATTCGGTGATTGGAACGAGGTGGGCGCTTGCGGCGTCTCGGCAGTTGGTGGCGGGGCAGGCCACCGGCCGGAACGATCCATGGCAGAGGTCTTACCTCCTTGCTCATGAACGGTTCTGCCGCAATCGTTCATGTTCAGGCGATCGGCGACCAGAAGGTGGGAGTCTATTCAGTGATCTCTACACGATCGACGAAGTAGGCGGTCTCTCCGAAGCAATTCGTGGGGATATAGCGATACTCTTTGTAGTGCAGAATCAATCGTTTTCCCATGGACTCAGAAAGTTGCGCCGCCACTTTCGAATCCCAAACTGAAAAGCCCCATAACACGGGGGCCACGCCTGGCACCGTGGTCATGGCTAGCTCCCCTTCGTGTGTCTTGCAGACCCAGCCCTTGTTGGAAAATTTCTGAATATAGCCGGCTCGGCTTCCGTCGGAGTAGCTGTAGTTGAATGCGATGAGCAGATAGGCGGATCCCAGTAGCAGCATGATGATCACGATAATGCGCCCCAGTCGCTTCATGCGGAAACCTCTTTCGTTCTCGACTGAAGTTCGGCGAATAACCAGGGGGCTTCAGTCTTCCGTCGAGTTTCATAGGCGGCAATGGCTGCCTCGTGTTGTAAGGTCAATCCGATCGCGTCGAGACCCCGATACAAGCCGTCTTTTCTGAACGGATCGATCTCGAAACGGCAGCGGGTTCCGGCCGGTGTGGTCACCGTCTGGTTTCCGAGGTCCACGGTCAGCTGGTAACCGGGCGTGGCCAGGACGTCTTGCATCATCGTCAGGACCTCATCGGCCTTTAGCACCACAGGCAGAATGCCGTTTTGGAAGCAGTTGTTGTAGAAGATATCTGCGAAGCTCGGCGCGATGACACAACGAAAGCCCTGGTCGAGGAGCGCCCAAGGGGCATGTTCACGCGACGATCCGCATCCGAAATTATCGCGGGTCAGGAGAATCGTCGCACCCTGAAAGCGCGGTTGATTCAAAAAAAACGCCGGGTCCTGTGACCCGTCTTTCTGTCTGCGCCAATCGTAGAACAACCCTTCACGGAGCCCGGTCCGCTTGATCGTTTTCAGAAATTGTTTCGGGATGATTTGATCGGTATCGACATTGACGCGGTCCAACGGTGCGACGAGACCGGTCATGGTGGTAAAGGGCTGCATCATGACTCTCGTGAAACGTGAAATGTAAAACGTGAAACGAAAATGATCTCTTGAAATCTGCCCATCGATCCCCTCATGCTTCTCAAGACCACTTCCTGATATCGACGAAATGGCCTTCGACTGCCGCCGCGACTGCCATCGCCGGCGACACGAGGTGAGTCCGGCCGCCGGCCCCCTGTCGTCCTTCGAAATTTCGATTGCTGGTCGAGGCGCAGCGTTCTCCTGGCTGAAGCACGTCGGCATTCATCGCCAGACACATACTGCAGCCGGCTTCCCGCCACTCGAATCCCGCTTCTTTGAACAAACGGTCGAGCCCTTCTTGTTCGGCTTGCTGTTTCACGAGACCGGAACCGGGTACGACCATCGCATGAACGGTCTTCGCGACATGCTTCCCTTTCGCCAAGCTCGCGGCCAGGCGAAGATCCTCGATGCGTGAATTGGTGCAGGATCCGATGAAGACCTTGTCGATGGCGATATCGGTCATGGGCATGTTCGGGGTGAGGCCCATGTATTCCAACGCCCGCGCCGTCGCCTGGCGCTGGTTCTCGTCAGCGATGGTACGTGGGTCCGGTACTCGTTGATCGATGCCGGTCACCATTCCAGGACTCGTGCCCCAGCTGACCTGCGGCGCG
Source organism: Nitrospiraceae bacterium (assembly GCA_035275205.1). GTDB lineage: Bacteria > Nitrospirota > Nitrospiria > Nitrospirales > Nitrospiraceae > Palsa-1315. The sequence goes on along the minus strand of DATENE010000193.1, from coordinate 21,923 downwards.
ATGTCCTCCGCCCTCATCGTGACGGTCATATCGTATGTTGCATTCGCATCGGTCTTGAGTTGCTGCCAGGCTTGTACGGCCTGCTCGAACAGCGCTCCGGTCGGAGCCAACGGCCGCCCCTTGATATAGGCAATGGTTTTTTCGTCCGGCGCCACCATCCCGGCTCGCGCGCCGCCCTCGATCGACATGTTGCAGAGCGTCATGCGTCCTTCCATGCTGAGGGCGCGGATCGCCGAGCCCGTGTATTCGATGACGTAGCCGGTTCCACCGGCCGTGCCAATTTTTCCGATTATGGCCAGTATCACGTCCTTTGCCGAACAGAAAGTCGGCAGCACCCCGTCGACGCGAACCTCCATGGTTTTGGGTCGTTTCTGCACCAAGCACTGGGTCGCCAATACATGCTCCACTTCGCTGGTGCCGATGCCAAAGGCCAACGCGCCGAACGCTCCATGTGTCGACGTGTGCGAGTCGCCGCATACAATGGTTGTCCCCGGCAGGGTAAAGCCCTGTTCGGGTCCGATGATGTGCACCACGCCTTGGCGGATGTCGTTCATGCCGAAGAGCATGATGCCGAAATCCCGACAATTCTCTTCCAGCGTCTGGATTTGTTTCGCGCTGAGGGGATCGGCGATGCCCAGGGTCCGATCGGTGGTCGGGACGTTGTGATCCGGCACCGCCAACGTGGCGCCAGGACGTCGAGGCCGGCGGCCCGAGAGCTTGAGCCCTTCAAACGCCTGCGGCGAAGTCACTTCGTGGACCAGTTGACGATCGATATAGAGCAGGGTGGTCCCATCGGGCTCTGCGCGCACGACGTGGGATTCCCAGATTTTATCGAAGAGAGTTTGAGCAGCCATACATGATCCTCAAGATCGATCTCACTCGGAGGCTCCCTCGAGTGAGTGCGTATTATACATAGTCCTCTTACAATCTGCACAAGAGTACTGACCTCGTATCTTGCCTTGACCGAACGGACGTGATACACCGCCTGGCAGGTGGGCGCCAGGCCTCTTCCCTCTTCCTTGCGATCGCGCCGGAGGATTGTGCCGTGACTTCAGAGATATGGACCAATCCCGCCGTCATCGAGTGGTCGCAATTGCTTCTCAACAGTTTTCGTCGCTGGATTGGGCGTGACCTAGTCGAACGAGTGGGCAATCCTGACTATCAGGCCCACGCGCTTTTCCAGTCTCCCTTCGCCGTTGTATCTCACGGGATGGAAGAGGACCCTCTCCTCAACTATGGCAATCAAGTTGCGTTAGAAGTATGGGAGCTGACCTGGGAACAACTCGTGAAGACCCCGTCGCGGCTCACAACGGAGCCGGTCAATCGAGCCGAACGTGAGTGGATGTTGGAACAGGCCAGATCCCGAGGCTATCTCGACACCTATCAAGGGGTGAGAGTCACTTCAACAGGACGCCGCTTTCTCGTCGAAAATGCCCTCATCTGGAATGTCGTGGACGCAGAGGGACGGAGAGTCGGACAGGCTGCTACCTTTTCGCAATGGACCTGGTTGACGTGACCGACTTACAGACGCGAAAAAGCTGTTCTGGCAAGTTCGTAGAGCGATGGTTTGAGCGTCCTGCTAGGAACTGGCAAGGAACTGAAATCGCGGACAAGAGTGACCATCAACCATCACAGTCTCAAGGAACATGACCATTGGTCTGATCCACAGACCGCGGTCACCGTAGCACGCGCGGTAGACCACATATTCCTCTTCTGATTCTGAGTGTCGAGCCACCCCCAGCACCTCATATTCGTAACCTTTATAGTGCCGATAGCGGCCAGGTTGCACCATCGTGTATCCTTTCCTTCGTGACGTCATACTATAAGGGAACGAACGATGAAAGCACAAAGTCGTGGTTCAATGCGCAAAACACATGATGTGATCGTCATAGGCGGCGGGTCGGCGGGCTATGCCGCGGCACGGACCGCGCGTGATGCCGGCGCCGATGTGGCGATCGTGGATCACGGCCCGCTCGGGGGGCTCTGCATCCTGCGTGGCTGCATGCCGACAAAAGCCATTCTGCGTTCTGCCGAAGTCGCGGCCCTCTTCAGGCGGGCGAAGGAGTTCGGACTCTCTCCTGTCTCAACTCTGGCCGATCTGTCGGCGATTGTGGATCGAAAAGATCGGCTGGTCCGCGAGTTTGCCGACTATCGCATTCAGCAGCTTCAAGACCCTAAACTCACATTGTACCAATCACGGGCGGTCTTTCTGTCGCCCCACGAGATCACCGTCGGAGAGACAGTCTTGTCGGCCGCCTCGGTCATCTTGGCCACCGGGTCGAGGCCCAGTGAGGTTCCTATTCCAGGCTTAGACCAAGCCGGATATTTCACGAGCGATACGATCCTGGATCTCCGCACCCAACCGGGCTCGTTGATCGTTCTGGGCGGTGGAGCTGTCGCCCTCGAACTCGGCCAGTTCTTTGCTCGACTGGGGACGAAGGTCACGATCCTTCAACGGGGACGCACGCTCCTTTCTGAAATGGATGAGGATGTCGGACGCGCGCTTGAAGCCGCCTTGATCGACGAGGGCATTGAAGTCGTCACAGGCGCACAGTGGCTGCGTACGACCCATGACGCGACAGGGAAGACGGTATGGGTGATGAAAGACGGACGTGAACGATCCTACGTCGGCGAGGAGATTCTCCAGGCTTTAGGCCGACAGCCCAACATCGAAGGGCTTCATCTCGATCTGGCTGAGGTGACAGTCGACGGCGGGCGTATTGTTGTTGATGGCGCTATGCGCACGTCGCAAGCGCATATTTATGCCGTGGGTGATGTGAACGATGTCACGCCCATTGTGCATCTCGCCATTCAGCAGGGAGAGATTGCGGCGTACAACGCGACGCATCCGGGTGGGCCGGTGAAAGAGCTCGACCATCGTCTCGATGCCGAGGTGGTCTTTACGGATCCTCAGGTCGCGGTGCTGGGGCTTAATGAAGCGCGCGCGAAGTCCGAAAAGATTCCCTATCTCGCGGCCTCCTATCCCTTTGCCGATCACGGGAAGGCGCTTTGTCTTGGCGCAACGCAAGGGTTTGTGAAGTTGCTCGCGGCCCCTCAGACCGGTAAGATCCTGGGCGCGCAGATCGTCGGCCCGGAAGCAGGTGAACTGATCCATGAGCTGATTGCGGTGATGTATTATCATGGTACAGCGGCGGACTTGCTCCGCATGCCGCACTACCATCCGACGTTGGCCGAAATCGTCACCTATCCAGCCGAGTCGATCATCGAACGGTTGGGAGCATGATATAGAGGCCTTGCGCGCTCGCACGCAGCGTCCTTCCCTCGTGCGATGGTCTGATTGCCGGCAGCAGAGGTTAGAGTCAGCGTCGGCGGCAGGGCAGTGGGCTGTATGATAAGGCCGGTACGTGGACGCGGAATGGAAGTTTCTTGTGGCGGCGCACAACGCAGAGGAAATTGGTCTGGAAGACCAACGCATGGCAAGCAGCCAGTCATGCTGGCGTTGGGATCCTCCCGCCCAGAGGTCGCAGGACGCTGAAGGACCTTGCCAATGTCCTGTTGAACCGGCAGCGCGATCCAGTGTAGCGTACCCGTACTATGGCAATGCACCACGAGCCGGTTCCCATCAACTTGCGCATGAGGGGGATGATCGCGCGATTCGTAGGGGTCGTGGCCATTGCGCTCGGGTTCATCGTCGGGATGTACGGTCTGGAAGACGCAGAAGCACCGTGGTTGCAGACGGCGTTGGGCTTGCTGGCCACCGGCATGTTGGCTCAAGGCTATGCGCTCTACTGTTCCGTGAAGCGAATGCAAGACACCAAGAGCCAACCGAAGCCATGAGACGAGTACGTCGGCGCCTATTCACTGTCGGTATGCTCTTCCTCGCAGGGGCGATGCTCGCCTGCGGAGGTCCATGGCGTGACGGCTATTTCAAGAAGGGCGTGGATCGACTCACGCAAGAAGAAGTGACAGAGAAGTTCGGGCCGCCTCATACGGCCAAGACGCCGGTTCTCGGAGGCGATTCGGTCTGGACCTATCGTGTGCCCTTGGCCGAAAAGGAATTGAGCTCGATGCATTTTTCCGGTCTGGCCAATGCCACGTCGCAAGCCACCTCGTTGATAGGAAAGCCTGGAGAAGGGCCCAAAGAAATGTTGTATTGCTACCGCTATACCCTGGTCTTCAACGAACAGAAAATCCTAAAACAGTGGAAACGTGAAGAATGCGTGCCGGGAACCCATGATACGCTTAACGCCAATTAGTGTTCTGATGCGGTAATCCATGCCTGCCTGGTTGCCGCACATCGATAGCTCGGTCTTGTTCGACGGGCTCACCTCGCTGCTGCTGCTGCTCTCCCTCTTCACCGTGCGGACGCTGATCGTCCGAGCGATCTCAAAGAATCCGACTCTCTCGATGGAAGCGAAGCGTCGATGGGTGGTCTCTGTCCGCAATAGCATGGTGTTCGCGTTGCTGGTCGGGTTGGTGGTTATCTGGGCGCACGAGCTCCAAGCATTTGCCGTGTCCCTCGTGGCGGTCGCGGCGGCGCTCGTGCTGGCGACCAAGGAACTCATTCTCTGTTGGAGCGGGGCGGCGCTACGGGTGGGAGGGAAAGTGTATTCGGTAGGCGATCGCATTCAGATTGCCGGTTATCGCGGTGTCGTCTTGGACCATGACATCTTTGCGACCAAGCTGCTCGAGATCGGGCCGGGCCATGCCTCGCATCTCTATACGGGCCGTGTGACGGTGTTCCCGAACAGCTTGCTGTTTACGAATCCCTTGGTCAAAGAGAACACCGGCCAGGAATATGGGCTCTACATTCTTGTGATACACCTCCAGGACAAAGACAACTGGCGGGATGCCGAACGGCGCCTGCTTGACGCAGCGAAGGCAGAATGTTCTTCGTTTATGGAAGCAGCCGTCCGGGACATGAAGTTGTTGGAACAGGCGAATCTACTCGAAGCTCCGTCGCCGGAGCCACGCGTGACGATTCAAATAATCGAAACAGGGCATACCCAGCTGGTGCTGCGATTCCCATCGCCGGATCGCGGGCGTTCACGAGTCGAGCAAGCCATCCTACGCCGGTATCTCACCGCGGCTTCGACAGCGACCAACTAGCAAGATACTAAATTAAGTCTGCCGGCGGCGTTCTGATTCCCTCGAATCGTGAAGCCTATCTTGAACGAAGTGCTACCTATGGCCCAGCAACTTTTCCCTTGTCACATTGGCATTCTCGTGTATAATCAGGCGGTTGATAATTTGTTCAAAGGAGTGACATGAATCCTACCCTACAGCGAGCAGTGACCAGTTTCTATAATCTGATCTACGAGGCCCAAACATTTGCCACCACGATGTCTCGAATTGACACCGCAGAGCAGGAGCATTACGCCGGACGGATTGAAGGGTTAAATTGGGTGCTTGATCGTTGCCAAGAGCTCGAAGATATGGATGCGAACTTGACTCCTTCATCTCTCCAGCGAGTGCTCACGGAGGTCAAATCCGATCTCGATCACGAACTATCGGTCCAGCGGCGAGAAAAGGGACGCCGTGCAGACGGACGAGAAGAAGCGCTCAACTTTGTCGCTGATTATTTGTCGAGCCTGATCACAGCAACGGACATTGAGTCGGCCAAGACGCCGGCGGTATAACGCTCCCGTCTTCAATCGGGTCTTTCGTACCAACTTCACCTGCCGCCTCTCACGACGCATGGCCGTTCGTTTGGATGGTGCGAGCGAATCCTTTTCGCGCTGTGTCTAGGAGTCGGCGACCCCATCGCGCTTGCGTAGGCATGAACAGGTGAGCATCCCGAGGCCGGACTTTCGGCTTTGACCCCTACGGCCTCATCCTGTGGACGTATTGTATGTCAGGCTTTCCACGTAAACCCACCCGCCAAACGTGGCCGCACGGTCTATCTCCCCGGACAGCTCGACCGCCAAGACCGGATGCCTCGGAACAGCCGGACCAGTTTAGATCGTTGAATGCCTCGCTACTCTTTTGCCCGTCCTGCCGAGTAGCGACCCCGACACGGGAGCGACTCCTGCTTGTGCTCCCAACCGGGAATCTCTACGAATATCTTTGCCAGCACTGTGGAACGTCGACCGGCTCCAAGACCGACAATCGATAGGCGCGCGGTCGCGCCTCAACGACGATCGAGGTGATACGGGGCGTTCCCCTCATCACGAAGGTACAGGATGTTCAGGTGAACGGGTACACTATGGACTTGCCGAAGAAAGCGGCTGGCACCCAGCCTTGCTAGATCATCCCTTCCAAAGGAATGCCTTCTTCGATGAGCATGACAGGAATGTCTTCGCGGATAGGATACAGTATCTTCCGGTCGCCTCTGATCAACCCTCCGTCGAGGGGCTCCGTGACCGGCTTATTCGCCCTATTTTGCAATTGCCCACGACTCACGGCGTCGTTTAGCTTGGCAATCAGCGCCTCATCGGCCAAACTCACGTCTTGTTTTGTGTCGGGGCAACAAAGAATGGCGAGAAGATCCTTGTCGAGATTGACTGGACGCTTTGCCTCAATACGTTCCGCCATACTGCCCCTCCGTGTGTGCCCAACTGATGATGCACGGATAGAATAGATCACCGATATCGAAGAGATCAAGCTCTGGGTGCAGACTCTATTTTGGCTGGCCGTTTCTGCTACACTAGAATCTTGCCCGATCGTATCGGGGGAAACACGCGGCGATGTCAAAAGCATTCTGGAAATATTCCTTGGCGGGATTGTTGGTCCTCTTGCCGGCCTGGGTCACATTCCTGATCCTTTCCGCGCTCCTTCGCGCACTCAACGAATTAATTCAAGACCTTCCGTGGAATATCGGGACCCGACAGAGCCCTGGCCTCAGCCTCATTTTGTTTCTGCTCCTTGTAGGTATTGTCGGCGCCATCGCCACCCATATCGTTGGACGGCGCATCATCACCCAGGCCGAGCGATGGATCAATCACGTTCCGTTGGTTCGCAGTGTCTACATGACCATCAAAGGGATGACCGATCTTCTTCAGTTCCGTTCTCGTTTCGGGCGCAGCACCGTGGTGGCCTTTCCCTTTCCTCGAGATGGTCTCTGGGCGATCGGATTTGTCATGGGAACCGCGCCGCCCGCGCTGCAAGTTGCACCAACGACAAGTTTGTCCATGATCTTCGTGCCCACGGCCATCCATCCGTTCACCGGCTTTCTCGCGTTTGTCCCACAGCCACAGCTGCGTCCGATCAATCTGCTACCGGAAGATGCCATCAAGATGGAGTGTACCGCCGGGTTGTACAAGCCGGAAACCGGATGGTTACAAGCCCCAAAGACACCTGCCTGAGCCCATGTCAATCCTCGACCATATGCATGTTCGACTCGCTAAGCTGGAAGATGCGGCGACGATCGCGTCGTTCAGCGCAGCCATGGCTCTGGAAACAGAAGGCCGCCGCCTCGATCTCGACCGCCTGCATGACGGGACCATTGCCCTCCTTGAATCTCCCGACCGAGGATTTTTCATGGTCGCCGAACTGAAGCAAACCGACGAACGCCGGCTGCTGGGTCAGCTGATGATCACCTATGAATGGAGCGATTGGCGCAACGGCGCGTTTTGGTGGATTCAGAGTGTGTATGTTGACCCCGCCTGGCGCCGCCAGAGCGTCTTTCGCCGGATGCATGAAACCGTGATGGCTTCCGCCAAGGCAAATCCGAACGTCTGCGGAGTTCGTCTGTACGTCGAAGTGAGCAACGGCACTGCGCAAGTCGTGTACCGTAAAGTGGGACTCACTCCCTCATCCTATGCCATGTTTGAAACCGATTTTGTTCTGGCACGCACTAGGGGTTAAAGGATTGTTCAACCGAAGCCTAGCACAAGGAGGTATCGTGCTATTTTTCAAGCCGCTGGCTGGTATCGTCATAGTTCTGGTCCTGGTGATAGCTCAAGGCTGTGCGTTAAGCCGAGGCACCCTTGGCGAAGACATCAAATCCGAGTCCGTCGAGGCGATCAAAAAGGCCACGACCACGAAGGCCGAAGTGCTCGCGCTACTCGGGGCACCGGATCGGCTTCTTCAAGTAAACGGCCGTGACGTATTTCAGTACTATCGATACGACGCCAAAGTGGGTAGCTTGCTGCTCATCATCATCAATTTTTCACGCGTGTCCGTCAAGAGCGATGACTTGTTCGTCATCCTTAACCGCGAAGGGATCGTCGAGGACGTCATTTCATCAAAGCGCACGGACGGACTAGAGTTTCGATTCTGGCCCTTTGGAGAATGAAATGACGCGCCCCTTGTGCAGACTTTTCCCCATGCTTCTATCCGTGGTTATGTGCGTGACCTTCGTCGGCTGTAATGTCGTTCGCCTCACCCTGAATAACCCAATCACACAGAATGACGTGGCCTTTATCGTTCCAGGGAAAACCACATTGGCTGATGTGATTACCAAGCTAGGCCCCCCCGATTCTATAACCGACTCGAATACGGGAGTGGTCGCAACATACCGTTTCCTGGATATGAGATATTCGCGTATCAATTTCGGCTGGTTGGCGAAACCCTGGTCGCCCGCCGATGTGGATCTGATCATCTCTCGTACTGGCTTTGGCACTGATGCGTTCGAATTGCTCTGTGACTCCAATTGGGTTGTTACACACCAGAGCTTTCTCCGCCATCTCTCCGGTCCGCGCTTCAACCCGTATCCCTTTTGACGCGCAGTTTTTTGCCGTCCCCCAGTGAATTGCTGCATTCCAATGGCCCAGCTATAATGACAAACCATGGCGCCAGAATCATCCGATCACATTTCGCATCTTCACACAGACCCTACATCATCCACTTCCTATATCCTGGCCCACGAGGACACGGAGTTTCTCCAACGAGAGGAGCTTCGCTCGATCCGCATCGGGCTCGAACTCTTGAAGCCCGAGTTGATCCAGCGTGAACAGGGCGTCCGGTCGACCATCGTCGTGTTCGGCAGTGCGAGACTGCAAGAACCGGTCACGGCGAAACAGGCGCTTCGCATGGCCGAAGAAGAGCGTACTCGAACTCCGAGTGATCCAATGTGCCAGCACAAGGTGGCGATCGCGCAACGACAGCTCGCTCTGTCAAAGTACTATGACGTGGCGCGTGAGTTCAGCCGGCTGGTGTCGTCAACCTGCCAAATCGACGGCCGCTGTGACTACGTCATTGTCACTGGCGGAGGGCCCGGCATCATGGAGGCCGCCAACCGTGGCGCGGCTGACGTGAACGCAAAATCCATCGGTCTCAACATCACCCTGCCTCACGAACAGCATCCGAACCCCTATATCACACCGGAGCTGAGTTTTCAGTTTCGCTATTTCGCCATCAGGAAAATGCATTTCTTAATCCGCGCCAAAGCGCTGATCGCCTTTCCGGGAGGATTCGGCACGCTCGATGAGCTGTTCGAGACGTTGACGCTTCTCCAAACAGGTAAGACCGAAAACGTGATGGTCGTGCTGGTCGGGCGTGAGTTTTGGGATCGCCTGATCAATTGGCAATGGCTCGTCGAGAATGGGCTGATCAGGCAGGACGATCTGAGGCTCTTTCACTATGCCGAAACGGCCCAGGAAGCCTGGGACCTGATCGCTCGCCACAATGGAGTGCCTTCATCATGAAGCTTTCGTTCCATGGGGCTGCGCGTTCGGTGACAGGCAGCCGCCACATGCTTGAGATGCCAGGCTTTCGGCTGTTGCTCGATTGTGGTCTGTTTCAAGGCCGCAGGGAAGAAGCCTATCGACAGAACCGAGATTTGGGCTTCGACCCCCATTCGCTCAGCGCGGTCCTGCTCTCCCATGCCCATATCGACCATTCCGGCGCCTTACCGGTACTCCAAAAGCACGGTTTCTCCGGAAAAGTGTACCTCACCAGAGCCACCGCAGATCTGACGGAAGTCATGCTCGAAGATTCGGCTAGAGTACAGGTGAATGACTGCAGCTACGTCAACAGGACGGAGCAGCGGAACAGGAAAGCTTGTGTTCGACCACTCTACAATACCGACGACGTGCGTAAGCTAGTCCGACGATTTGAGGGCGCACGATACGGAGACGTGCTCAAGCTCGCCCCACGCGTGACAGCGTCCTTTCACGATGCCGGCCATATCTTGGGATCGGCGGCCATTCGGGTGAAATACACGGCACGCGGCAATACGACCACCGTGCTCTTCAGTGGTGATCTTGGCCGCTCCAACATGCCCATTCTTCGCGATCCTGAGCCCCCGCCGCCATGCGACGTGTTGATTCTTGAATCGACCTACGGCGATCGCCTGCACGAAGCCGATGGGGAGAGCATGAAACAGAAGGCGCTGGATCTTCTCATCCATGCGAAAACCCATAAAAGCAAGATCATCGTCCCCGCATTCGCCGTCGGGCGCACCCAGGAATTGGTCATGCGGATCAAGGAACTCGTCGGCGAGGGGCGCCTCGATCCCATCCCGATCTATATCGATTCCCCGCTGGCCTCACGGGCCACAGAGGTCTTTCGTCGCCATCCGGAATGCTACGACGAAGAGACCACCAAAACCTTCACATCCTCCCGCGACCTCTTCGCCTCGCGCTATATCCATTTTGTCACATCGCCGGAAGAGAGCAAGCGCCTCAACAGCATGAAAGGTCCTTGCGTCATCATTTCCGCCTCCGGCATGTGCGAAGGCGGCCGCGTCGTGCATCATCTCAAACACGCGATTCAAGACGAAGCGAACGTGATCGTTTTCGTAGGCTTTCAAGCCGAGCATACCCTCGGACGCAAACTTGTCGAAGGATGGGATGTCGTGCCGATTTTCGGCGTCCCCACTCCGCGCCGGGCTCAGATCGTCAAATTCAACGGGCTCTCGGCCCATGCGGATCGCCGGGATCTCTTGGCCTATGTGCGCGCAATCAGCCCAGGACCGAGTAAGATTTTTCTCGTCCATGGGGAGGAAAAACAGGCGCTCTCGTTGGCCGCTGCTATTCAGACGGAACACCCTAAAGTTGAGGTCACCGTCCCTCATGCCGGATCCAGCCATGTGGTGTAACGGAAATAGCCGCCTGACACTCTCACTGCTGATCCTGGTTAGTGGGATCTGCTTAGCCCCATTCGTGTCTGCCCAAGCCGGTGAGCCGGAAGAGTCCCGATTGCGATCTCGTGATCTTGGTATCGTCGTCGGGTCCTATACGCCGGGACCGCTCAACGCGATTACCGACGTGGCCGGCGTCACCGTGGGCCAGACCACCCTTATCTCCGGTGACGGGCCGCTCAAGCCCGGGCTCGGCCCGATTCGAACCGGTGTGACGGTCGTCATCCCGCGCGCCGATGTGTGGCACAAGAAAGTGTCTGCCGGGTCTTTTGTGCTCAATGGGACCGGCGAGATGACTGGGCTTGCCTGGATCAGCGAATCGGGCTTCCTCGAATATCCGATCGCCCTCACAAATACGTTGAATGTGCCGCGAGTGGCCAACGGGGTCATGAGCTGGATGATCGCCCGCTATCCTGAGATCGGCATTACCGACGACACACTGACCCCTGTCGTTGCCGAATGTGACGATGGTCGCCTGAATGACATTCAGGGGCGGCATGTTTCGGAGGCCGATGTGATGAAGGCCCTCGACAAGGCTTCGGCTGGAGCCGTGCAAGAAGGATCCGTCGGTGCTGGAACAGGGATGGTGTCTTACGGATTCAAAGGCGGTATCGGGACCTCGTCACGGCGATTACCAGCGACTGAGGGTGGGTATACAATCGGCGTGCTCGTTAATGCGAACCATGGGCGACGACCTGAGCTCGTCGTGAACGGAATCCCGGTCGGTCGGCGCTATGAGGCTGTGCCTCCCGTTGCGCAGGCCTTTTCACCCGGTCAAAGCGAAGGCTCGATCATCGTCATCATCGCCACCGATGCTCCGCTCGACAGTCGGCAGCTCACCAGGCTGGCGAAGCGAGCTGCGTTGGGATTGGCGCGCACAGGCTCCACCGCACGCCACGGCAGCGGAGATTTCATGCTGGCCTTCTCCACCGCGAACGTGATTCCGCACTACCCGAAAGAGCCGACGTTTCAGCAGACCCACCTCGCCGACACGCATCTGAATCCATTGATCACGGCAACGGTCGAAGCCACGGAGGAAGCCATTCTTAACGCACTGACCATGGCGACGACAGTGGTGGGACGCGATGGCCACCGTGTTGAGGCCATCTCCCTCACCAGACTCCGCGCCATCCTCGATCACCAGGCCAAGTAACTGCGGAAATCGGCGTTCCATGACTGGAGGATTCACTCACTTGCATTTTCCTCGCTTGCCTCGCTATCCTTTCGCGGCTCACTTCATCTGGAGGATTGCATGAACGAGTACCAACTCGGTGGTAGCCTGAGTCTCATTACCGCCTTGGGGAAAACCAATGCGTTCGCCGAGTTTTTACGAACCCGCATGGCTCATGCCGTGGAGACAGAAGATCCTGCAGAACTGCACTATCTCCTGGCCCAACTCGACGACTACCATTCCTACTTGTGGCGCTACTATAAGAAGTTGTCGAAGGATCGACCGGAACGGATGGACCCAGGGGTCTAGCCGTTTTGAGCATCCTGCTGACCTCATCGACCACTGCAGGAAGAAACATTCGTATCATGACATCTCATTCCATCGGCACGACCACTCCGACCACGCTTCAATTCGCGACGGCAGTCTCGCGCAAGACCGATACTGAAGCTGCCATCCGCGACCTCGCGGATGCCATCAGGATGCAAATCGGCGCGGCCTCCATCGATCTGGCTTTTGTCTTTTTTTCTGCCCACCATGCAGCCAATGCTTCGATGATTTCTGCCATCCTGCAGAGGGAACTGCGGGTGAAGGTCTGTCTGGGCTGTTCCGGTGAAGGTGTCATCGCCGGTTCCGAAGAGATTGAAACTGCTGCGGCCATGACCGTCTGGGTCGCATGCCTTCCTGATGTCAAACTGACTCCGTTGCACATCTCCGTGTCCCAGCTGCAGGACCAAATTCGCATGCCAGGATGGCCGGAGCCGGGATTCGATGATTCGACCTTTCTTCTTCTCGCCGATCCCTTTTCGACACCGATGCAGGAAGTCTTGTCACTCATGAACGACCGGTACCCTCACGGAAACGCTGGCGGGGGCCTTGCCGGGGGAGGCCAGGATTCTGGAGAAAATCGACTACTCCTGAATGATCAGGGATTCGACGGAGGTGTGGTGGGAGTGCAACTTACCGGGCCAATCGCCGTGCGAACTGTGACCTCGCAAGGATGCCGTCCGATCGGCGAACGGTTTGTCGTGACGAGAGCGGAGCAAAACCTGATCTATGAATTGGGTGGCGTCTCGGCCTTGAAACGACTCCAGGACGTCTTTGAATCCATGGGGGGATCCCAACGACGCGATGCCCACCGCGCGTTGCATCTGGGTATTGTGATCGATGAGCACGGAAGTCATTTCGAGCGGGGCGACTTCCTCGTTCGGAACCTCATTGGAGCGGATCAACAAGCCGGGGCCGTTGCGATCGGAGACGTGGTTCAAGAAGGTCAGACCGTGCAGTTCCACCTTCGCGATGCGAAGTCTGCAAGTGACGACTTGCACCTTCTTTTGGCTGCGGATCGAGCGAAGCACAAAAACTCCCCACTCGGGGCTCTCCTATTCAGCTGTTGCGGGCGCGGAGAGGGACTTTTTGGCCACCCGCACCACGATAGCGGAGCCGTGCAAGAGCGGCTCGGACCCATCCCGACCGCGGGATTTTTTGCCCAAGGCGAGATTGGTCCGGTCGGAGGGCGCAATTTCTTGCACGGGTATACGGCGAGTGTGGTCATTTTCTCCGAGCCAGACCCCCACAAGGAACATCAGTGAGGGCAGCAGGTTCATGGAGCTTCCGAACAGGATCGCTGTCTTAGACACTAGCAGAACTGTGCACGATGTGACGTGGTTCTGTCGTCGTTGATTATCGTGGTGAAGTAACTGACGATCAGGAAAGGAGCCGTTATGCCGTTTCAGGAAGCAGGTGCCCAAGGGAATGAAGTGACGACGTCATCAGGACTGCAGTACGTTGAACTCAAAATCGGAACCGGAGCAACAGCGGAGGCGGGACAGACCGTCAGCGTACATTACACAGGCTGGCTGGAGAATGGGAAGAAATTCGACAGTTCCGTAGACCGAGGCCAGCCGTTCTCTTTTCCCCTGGGCGCTGGGCGAGTCATCAAAGGATGGGATGAGGGGGTCAAGGGTATGAAAGTGGGAGGGAAACGAAAGCTGACCATTCCGTCCAAGCTCGGGTATGGCGCACAGGGAGCTGGCGGCGTAATTCCACCGAATGCCACCTTGGTCTTCGATGTAGAGTTGCTTGGTGTCCGATAGCTGAGCCTATGTATATGTCAGCACGACCATGATGCAACAGACTCCACTCATCCTGCAGCATCGTAAAAGCGGCGCAAAACTCGTCGACTTCGCGGGATGGGAAATGCCCATTCAATACACTGGCGTGGTGGATGAGTACCATACGGTTCGTTCCCATGTCGGGCTCTTCGACGTGAGCCATATGGGAAGGGTGCGAATTGCCGGAACTGGCGCTGCCTCTTTCCTCCAACGAGTCACTACGAACGATGTCGGCAAACTCGCCGTGTCTCAAGCGCAGTATTCCATGGTCTGCAATGAAAACGGCGGCATCAAAGACGACATCTTCGTCTATCGGCTCGCCCAAGACGAGTTCCTCTTATGCGTGAATGCCTCGAATCGCGAGAAAATCCGCTCGTGGTTACAATCACAACTTCCCGAGGACAAAACGGTTCATCTCAAAGACTGGTCAATCGAGTTGTCCCAGGTCGCCGTTCAGGGTCCCAAATCTCGCAAGCTGCTCATGAGTCTCGGGGGAGTAGAGATTGAAGGACTCAAGCTCCATCACATCTGTGATGCCACGATCGGCGGCCTGTCCTGCTTGCTGGCCCGAACCGGCTACACCGGCGAACTGGGCTTTGAGATTTATATCGATGCAGACAATGTCGGCCGCCTCTGGGACCTGCTTGTCGACAAGGGACAGGCGTGGGGACTCAAACCGGCGGGACTCGGCGCGAGGGATCTCCTCCGGTTGGAAATGGGCTATCTGCTCTATGGCAACGATATGGGAGAAGACACGACGCCACTCGAAGCCAATGCGGACTGGACCGTCAGCTTTCAGAAAGGTGAGTTCATCGGCAGCCGGGCGCTCCTCGCGCAGAGACAGGTTGGAGTCGCTCGCCGGTTCGTCGCCTTCGAACTCGTCGAGAAAGCCGTGCCCCGCCACGGATTCAAAATCCTCGACCCCACGGCCTCTCAACCCATCGGTGACGTCACCAGCGGTAATCTCTCGCCGCTTCTACAAAAGGGGATCGGCTTGGGCTATGTGCCTATCCGCTTTGCGGAACCCGGCAGCGCCATCCTCATCGAGATCCGCAACAAGAATGTTCCCGCACATGTCGTCAAACCGCCGTTTTATAAGCGTAAAAAGGCGTGAGGTGTGAAACGTCAGGCGTAAGGCGAGTGTGTTTATTGAAACCCCTGACGCCTAACGCCTTACCCCTCACGTCTTACGAAGTGATATGACGAAGAAGATTTACACAGGCATCGTCGTAAACTTGAACGTCGACACTGTCACGCTTCCCAACGGTCTCACGGTCGACTTGGAAGTTGTGCGCCATCCTGGAGCGGCTGCGGTGGTGCCGCTGAAAGACGACGGTATGGTCGTCTTGATCCGGCAATTCCGCCATGCGGCAGGAGGGTTCATTTATGAAATTCCTGCGGGGAAGCTTCATCCTGGTGAGGACCCCAGAGTCTGCGCGGCGCGAGAACTTGAAGAAGAAATCGGATACCGGGCCGGTAACCTAGAGATTCTCTCCAGCATCTTCACCGCGCCGGGGTTCACCGACGAAGTCATCCACATTTACAAGGCGACCGGGTTGACGACCGGACGACAACAGCTCGACCGTGACGAGGTCCTCGAAGTGATCGAGATGCCTCTTCCGGAAGCGATTGGCATGATTGAGACCGGAGCGATCAGGGATGCAAAGTCGATCGTGGGATTACAAGCGGTCTATCTCCGAAACAGTGCCAGGTAGCAAGAACGCACGAAGGGTCTCCCGCTTTAGGCAGGAGACCCTTCAGGCTGACTAGCCTCGCCAAAGAAAGGCGATTACTTGCCGCCCTTGTTCTTATCCTTCTCTTCGCCGAAGGTATCGGTAAACTTTCCGCCCTTATCCTTCTTATCCTTCTCGTCGCCGTACACAACCACGTGGCCGCCCTTCTTCTCTTCCTTCTTCTCCTCGCCAAAGGTATCGGTAAACTTGCCGCCCTTGTTCTTATCCTTCTCGTCGCCGTACACAACCACGTGGCCGCCTTTCTTCTCTTCCTTCTTCTCCTCGCCCGCGAAGGCCGGAGCGCTGAACGTCACTGCCACTGCCACTGCCATGATTGCCATCAACATGCTCTTCATAATAAATCACCCTCCGTTAATGTAATGTTTGAAGTCTGTGCCATTGATCAGCACCTGGCGAGGATCTTCAGCAATCTTGATGCCGCATCATCGCTCTTCATGCCCTGTTAGGTTTATCAATCTGTTATGCGTATTTTCTGAACGATACCCAGTGACTGAGTCTTTGATTTTCTGTGGCGAAATGGCTCGAGATCAGCTAAACCGCCTCAATGTTGAAATGGTACATCCGATGTGAAATCGGGGTAGCACAGGTCAAGCGATCTTGATCTTTATGAACAGTAACAGTGATGACAATGAAGAATCAGGAGATCCACCCGGCAAAATCAATGAAGAGAATCGTTGTGCGGCCATCACGAGGGACTCTGGCTCGCCAACGGCTCACTGATCACATCAGACCGGGGGTCCGGATCCTCTTTGTCGGCATCAATCCAGGCCTTCGTTCAGCCGCTACCGGACATCACTTCGCCGGGCACTCGAACCGTTTCTGGAAACTTCTGTTCGAGTCTAAGCTCGTGCCCAAGCCACTCACGCACCAAGACGATTGGCGTCTTCCGGATTGGGGGCTTGGCTTGACAAACATCATCCAACGACCCAGCGCAGGGATCGATGTGCTCAAGCCACGAGAATATATAGCTGGCAGAAAGAGACTCATCACCACAGTGACACACTACCGCCCGCGTGCAGTCGCCCTGCTCGGCGTTACGATCTATCGCACGTTATTCCCAGAATGCCGGACCGGGCGAATCAGTCTTGGCTTGCAAGACAAGACCTTGGCCGACCGCCCTGTTATTGTCCTGCCCAATCCCAGCGGTCGGAATGCCCATTATTCATACCGAGCGATGCTCACGGCGTTCTGTGCACTGCGCAATGTGACAAACAAGCCTGCTCGAAGCCTGACGACGCGAAAGGTCTCGGTAGAACGCCTGAAGCAGCTGTAGCAATTTTCTCACAAGGACTGTGTTGTCGTGACAACAGAAATTACTTACACTGAGAATCGCCATGGGTAAATTAAGCGTTTTCAATGACATACATACTATTCTGAGTTGGCATATGGATTGCTGTATCTCAATGGTCCAGCTGGTAGACGCTCCTTCAACTGGTTGAGAACGATGAAAAGCACCTTCCTTGTTCTGTTCGGTTGTGCGATCTTAGCGACCCCCGGTGCACTCCTGGCGCAACAGTCACCCCATCCATTGATTCAAGGGGCGATGAATGAGTGTAATGCAGGTCGTGTCACTCAAGACCGGACCAGCCGAGTCGGCCATTTCGAGAAAGGCCAGGCCCTGGGGGAGCGAGCTGTGGCCTTGGACGATCGATCTGCCGAAGCACACTTCGCCCTGTTTTGCAATTTAGGTGAATTAATGCGGGTAGATGGAGAGGTGAACATCACATCAGTCATGGGCTTCCGTCGCATGACAAGAGAGCTCGATCGTACACTGGAACTTGCGCCTGATCACCTTGACGCTCTGTCGGCCAAAGGGACTTTCCTTCTCAGGCTTCCTTCCCTGCTTGGGGGAGACAGGGAAAAGGGCGAGAAGCTCCTTCGCTACGTACTTCTGAAATCACCGCAGTCCGTCAATGCCAGGCTCAGCCTGGCTAAGAGCTATTGTGCCGATGGCCGCCACAGAGAGGCCCTTTCACTTGCCTCCGAAGCACTGAGTCTCGCCCGAGCCCAACAGCTGGATGACTTCGCGCCTGAAGCGGCAAAAGTATTGGCCCAACTTCAAGCGAACGCCGCCAAAGCAAATTAGTCCCTGCCACTGTCCTCCTGGCGTCGGATACTAAATCATGTTATCTTCGGCCCCACGCTAGATGCGTCATTCGCCTCTTGTTTTCTTGTGCGCTTCATGAGCGACACATTGACGAGTTTCACCATCCTGTCAGGGGCACACCATGTTACTCGACGGTAAAAAAGGACTCATCATCGGCGTGGCAAACAAACACAGCATCGCCTGGGCTATTGCCCAATCGGCAGCAGGCCAAGGCGCCCAACTGTTGTTTAATTATCAGAACGAGCGGCTACGGGAGAATGTCGAAGAGCTCGTCGCCACCATGCCAGGTGCGAAAGCCTTTCCCTGTGACGTGGGAAATGATACGCAAATCGCCGCATTGATGCAAAGTGTGGAGAAAGAAACGCCAAAGCTCGACTTCCTCGTCCACTCAGTCGCCTTTGCCCCACGCGAAGAACTCGTCGGGCAGTTCGTGAATACCACGCGGCAAGGATTTGCCACGGCACTCGACGTGAGCGCCTACTCGCTGGTGGCCGTCACCAGAGCCGCCACGCCCTTGATGACCGACGGCGGTTCCGTCGTCACGCTGACGTACCTCGGAGCAGAACGAGTCGTGCCCCACTACAATGTCATGGGGGTCGCCAAAGCCGCGTTGGAAGCAAGCGTCCGCTATCTGGCCCACGACCTCGGCCCTAAGAATATCCGCGTGAATGCTATCTCGGCCGGCCCGATCAAGACGCTCGCGGCTCGCGGTGTTTCCGGCATCAGCAAGATGGTCGATCACCACCGAGAGTTCGCCCCTCTCCGCCGAGCCACGGAACAAGGAGAAGTCGGCGACACAGCACTGTTCCTAATCAGCCCACTAGGACGTGGAATTACCGGAGAAGTGATCTACGTGGATGGGGGATATAACATTCTGGGTTCGTTAACTTCAGCAGACTAACGTGAATCGTATCTCGTGAAGCGTGAAGCGCGGGCTTTGTCCCGCGAGAGACGAGATACGAACGACGCTTCACGCGCGACAGTTACTCGAGCGTTCGCCTGAGGGTTTTCAGCTTTCCCCGCTTTGTTTTACTCTCCAACCGCCGTTGCTTCGAACTCTTCGTCGGCTTCGTGGCCTTGCGCTTCTTGCGCGGGATGGCCACGCTCCGAATGAGTTCGCTCAGCCGAGCGAGCGCATCCTCTCGATTCTGTTCTTGGCTCCGATGTTGCTGGGCTTTGATGGTGATCACGCCCCCCTCTGAGATGCGATGATCCTTCAATTTCAGGAGCTCTTCCTTATAGAACGGCGGCAACGATGAGGCGGCAATATCGAACTGCAAATGAATCGCGGACGAGACTTTATTTACATTCTGCCCGCCGGCACCCTGCGACCGCATCGCATGGATGTCGATCTCAGAGTCGGGGATAGTGACGTGTGATGAGATGTGAAGCATGGAGGCTAATTAATTGATGACGCTAACCCAATTTCCTTGTTGCAACTCAAAGGATTACCTAATGCGTATACAATTTCCTCGCACGTGATCGGCAAGTCTAATGCAAAGTCAAGAATGTATCCAGCCGTGGAGAAACTCAGCCGCCTGTCCCCGCCACTGGAAGCTGGGATCTCAAATATTTTACAAGTTTGTGGTCATAACCGAGGTGATAAGGCCTGAATAACACGAATGCGGAGGTCTATTGTAGCTCCGGCAGGCGATCGATAATTCGCAACCGTACCTCGTCGCCCACCTGCATTTGCACCATTTTGGTGGTGAGGCTTTCGCGAACCCTGTTGGCATCCTCCAATTTAAATTGAATCTGTCCTCCACATTGCTCAACGAAGTGGAAAAGAAGCAAGTTCGTGAGGTGCTGCAAATCCTCGTCACTCGTATGCGCGCTTAGATTCAAAATTTTGGACATGCAAGAGGGTCCAGTTCGATCATTGGGCCGGCTCTATTTATCGCCGAATCCATTGTTGCTCTACAATGACCCAAAGGGAGGGGGAAATCTGGCTTCTCTAAGAGGGCTATTCCCTTGTCTGCTAGATCGGCTTACGCTCGATTACTCTAGCATTACAATGGCTTAGTAGGTTGCAGCAATGGTATTGGTGGCCGTAGGCAGTCCAGTCAAGGCCGACTTCCATTGTCTACGGTAGTACGTCGCGGCGGGTTAGGACTTCGAGTCTTGAAATTCCTCGTGCCAGGCCATCTGGATCGATTCAAGGATTTTTTCGTTCGATTTCTTGGGATCGTCCTTGAAATCGGAGAGCGCCACGATCCAGGCATGCATGTCGGTGAATCGAACCGTGAGAGGGTCCGTTTCCGGATGTTCTTCCACTAAACGGATCGCAATATCTTCTGTATCCTGCCACTTCAGATCCATTTCAATTCCTCGCCTCTTGACTTACGTGACCTGGGACACTTTTTTCCCCTGGAGCCCTCGCTTGAGCGAATCGTCGAGCATCGCGACCGTCAACCCCTTCGCGGATTGCTCAAGGTCGGCCATGCGTGCGCGAATGGCCCGCGGGTCGTTGCCGTCTTTTGCCGCTGTGAGCGACGACAAGACCGATCGAATTGCCGCGGCATCATCCTGTGGAATCAAATGGCCACCCTCGGTCAAGGATTTCTCTGTTGTGGTGATCAACGCACCGGCATCGAGCCGCGCTTCGATCAGTTTTCTGGCGGAGATGTCATCCGCAGCAAACTTGAACGAATCTTCGATCATTCGCTCCACTTCGTTGTCGGATAACCCGTAGGAAGGCTTGACCTCGATGGACTGGCTTAGCCCGGTCCGCATGTCTTTTGCCAGGACGTTGAGGATGCCGTTCGCATCGATCAAGAACGTGACTTCGATGCGCGGAACCCCGGCCGGCAGCGGGGGGACTTTCAGTCGGAATCTTGCAAGGCTTCGGTTGTCCTTCACCAGTTCGCGTTCGCCTTGGAAGATATGGATGTCCACGCCGGTTTGGCCGTCGACGTAGGTTGTAAACATTTCCTTGGCGCTGGCCGGGATAGTCGTGTTGCGTCGAATCAAGCTGCTCATCACTCCGCCCATGGTTTCAATGCCAAGGGAGAGGGGCGTCACGTCGAGGAGCAACAGATCGGTCGTTCCGCCGCTAAGAATGTCGGCCTGGACGGCTGCACCCAGCGCGACGACTTCGTCGGGATTGAGTTCGCAGTGCGGTTCCTTCTCGAACAGAGCCTGAACACGCTGCCGAACGAGTGGCATACGAGTCGCGCCGCCGACGAGGACGACCTCATCGACGTCGTTCGGAGTAAGTCCGGCGTCTTTCAGGGCTAGACGGCAGGGTCCGAGTGTGCGCTCCACCAAGTTTAGGGTGAGGGATTCAAGTTGATCGCGCGTGAGATCTCGTGAATACCGGCCTCTGCTCCCCGGCAGGTCGAGTATAGCTGTGGTCTTCAGCTCATCGGAGAGTCTGATCTTTGTCCGTTCAGCCTCCAGTCGGACCGCCTGCATGTGGTCGGGGTAGGCGTTCAAGTCGAGACCATGCTGTTCGCGGATTTCCTTGACGAATAGATCTGCGAGCTGGCGGTCGAAGTCATCGCCTCCCAAATGAGTGTCGCCATTGGTTGCCAGGACTTCGAAAATGCCGTCCTTGAGCTTCAGGATGGAAATATCGAAGGTTCCCCCGCCAAGGTCATAGACGGCAATCGTGCCCTGCGTCTTCTGTTGAAGCCCGTAGGCCAGCGAGGCAGCAGTCGGTTCATTGATAATTCTCAACACGTCGAGCCCTGCGATCATGCCCGCATCTTTCGTGGCTTGCCGCTGGCTATCGTTGAAATAGGCAGGAACGGTAATGACAGCTTTGGTAATGCTCTCGCCGAGATGCGCCTCGGCC
>DATENE010000192.1:0-30675 GCA_035275205.1 Nitrospiraceae bacterium | reverse complement strand
ACCTTTCACCAAGCGGAACTCCCGCATCGCTCAGAGACGCAACGTACTGAAGCATCCGCCTTCGCTCTTCGCTCACTGCGGCTTTGCCCCTGCCAATCGATCAGACTTATTTCGTATGGCAAGTGGCTGTGTTAAACTCGCCGGGTGAACACCTCCCATGATGCATTTTAGTATGTACAAAACCCCGCACTATAAACTCCCTCTAATGGCCGGCCTCCTCCTCATTGCGTCCGCCTGCTCGACCGGGCCAGAGCACGACATCACCCTGCATGAAACGGATCGCGGCGCCGTGTATTTGGACCGGATTTCTGATCGATCGTTCCAAGCCGCCCACCCCATCACGCTATCGACAGATACGATGGCTCAGGTTCTTCGCGGCGTCGCCGTTAGGGAGAACCGAGAAATATTGGGCGGCCTAATCTTAGGAAAGCCGGGGGCAGTTCTTGTGTTTAGGGACGAGGATATCCAATTCCTGGCCCCACTCCTGGTCGAGGGACTCACCAGAGCTGCGCCGGACCAGAAGGTGAGTTTTCGCGTCGTTCAAAGGGGGATGCCATGGGAATCAACGGCGGGCTCGTTCTACGCCTACAGACAGTCGCTGTATCTGACTCTACCCTGGCTGATCCCCCTGTCCGAGTACGGAGACGGCCTGCAGGCGCCGCCACCGACAATTCTCTTTTTCCCGGAGTCGGCAATACGCCCAGATAGTCATGACAACGCACGCATGGCCGAATCGACGCTGATCATCGACTATGCTTTACTCGCTTCATTCCCTTCCGATTCAGCTGGCACCACCACCCGTTCAAATCCCCGACGGTGAGCTTGCCGCCTGACCGGACACACCACCGACCAGCGCAAGCAACACAGACTATTCAAGCGCCTATTCAACCGAGAAAGTAGGAATGGGATGAGATGAGAAAAGAACTGCAAGATATCAACGGCAAGTTAGCCGAGCAGGAAGCTGAACAACATGCGCAGAAACGGAATGGGCCCTCCAAAAAGAACACGACGTGTCTCCCTAATACCTGTGCTGGCGACAGGCACACGCTTCTTCTATTATCCCCGTTGCTTCTCAGCTCGTTGATCGAGTTCTCCAGCTAACAGCACGGCCTCGGCTATCTCGCGCATCGACTTCCTGAAATCCATACTTTGCCGCTGAATGAGTTTGAAGGCCTCTTCTTCGGTCAGCTTCTTCGAGCGCATCAGGTAGCCTTTGGCCCGTTCCATGAGCTTCCTCACCGCCAACGCTTCCTGCATCTCGTGGGACTTCTCGATCAGGGTCGTATGCTCGATGGCGATGGCAGCCTGGTTGGCGATGGCCTGGAGTAACTTGACCTCTTCGCCGGTAAACACGTGCGGAACGGACGTATAGCTATTGATCACGCCCAGCGCCTTCTCCCGCACCATCATCGGCACCGAAACCAATGAGCACAGTCCTTCCTTCTTCGCCATATCCGGATACATATAGTCTCGCTCTGTGGAGACATCGAGCACGATGATCGGCCGACGATCTTTCACGGCACGGCCGCTGATACCCTGCCCGATCTTGAGGTTCGGCTTCCGGCGATACTGTTCGCTGAGACTTTGCGTCGCCGCGATTCGCAGTTCCCCGCTGGGTTCGTCCAAGAGCATAATCGAGCAGATCTTGGAGTTCATCATTTGCGCAGTCATCGTCACCAGAAGTTGCAGCACGTCTTTGATCAACCGATTGGATGCGACCGTTTCTGAGACCTGCGACAGCATTTCCACTTGCAACGCCTTACGTTGCATTTGATCGTAGAGCCGCGCGTTCTCAATCGCTCCACCGACCTGATTGGCGATAGTCGAGAGTAATGCAATCTCATCTGGTTGATAGCGCCTTGGGCGTTTATGTTGGACATTGATCACGCCGACCACTTCTTTTTTGGCCATGATTGGCACAGAGACAAAAGCTTGATGGCGATCCTCTGGAAGGTTATGAAAGAACTTGAACCGTGGATCGTCGTTTGCATTGCTCGGAATCACGACGCGCGTCCGTTCCTGAGCGACCCACCCGGTGATGCCCTCGCCCAAACCGATCGTGATGCGGCCGATCAGTTTCGGATGGGGGTTTTTCGAAGCCCGAAGAATGAGTTCGTCTTGGCTATCCGACAAGAGATACAGGAGGCAGGCATCCGCCTTGGTGACTTCGACGACGACTTCGACGATATGTTTGAGAATGGCTTCAAGATCCAGTTGGTTGCTGATCGATGCAGAGATCCGATGAAGCACATCGACTTCACGTGTTTTTTCCCGCAATGCCTGTTGAAGATGAGCCACAGAGGGCGTGCGTTTGATTGTCATTGATTTACCTTCGTACACGAGCCTTTCGACGAACGGAACGATTGCCTGGCTGGCGATCACTCGACGGTCGGCCCCCACGGTCGTGCTTGCGCTGAAACCATGCTGCACAGACCTGCTGCTCGATTGGTCGAATGACCACTTCACCAATCTGCACTGGCCACACCCCCATCACCCGCCCCCCGACCACCTTCTTGTCATGTTGCATGGCGCCCCAGAGGGATCTAAAGGAGACCGGTGAATCCTGTTCTGGCAACCCAGCACGCTGCACCAGGCTTCTGATTCGCTCGACAACTTCTCGCCCGCACAGGCCCATGTAACAAGCCAACTCGGCTTCCTGTACTAGTCCAATCCCGATCGCTTCACCATGGATCAGCCCACGATAGCGTGCAAGTGACTCTAGCGCATGCCCGATCGTGTGGCCGTAATTGAGAATGCGTCGGCGGTCCGACTCCCGCTCGTCCGCAGCGACCACCTGCGCTTTGATCTCGCAGGATCGTTTAATCGCCTGGATAACCGGCGTTTCGTTGAGTTTCAAGAGCGCAGAAATCTCTCGCTCCAGAAAAGCAAAGAACTTTTCATCGGCGATAATGCCGTATTTGATGACTTCGGCGAGGCCGGCAATCCACTCTCGGCGCGGCAGGGTGCGCAATGTGAGGGGGTCGATCAATACCGCACGCGGCTGGTAAAACGCTCCAATAAGATTTTTTCCCAGTCGATGGTCCACGCCGGTCTTGCCCCCGACACTGGAATCTACTTGAGCCACAAGCGTGGTCGGCACTTGCACGAACGGAATTCCTCGTTGATAGATCGCGGCAGCAAAACCGGTGATATCGCCGATGACTCCGCCACCGAGTGCCAGCAACAGCGACTGACGTTCAAACTTATGTCCGGCTAATGCATCGAGAATCTTGGCGATTGTTCCGAGCGTCTTGGTTCGCTCTCCCGGCGGCAAAATAATCGGAGTCGGGTCGTATCCCGCCTTGCAAAGCGAGCGGAGGGTCCCGTGAAGATACCGGCTTGCCACATTCCGATCTGTCACAATCCCGATTCTCGGAGAAGTTGTGATGGCGCTGAGTCTGTCACCCACTGTCGCAAGTAACCCAGGATGAAGGACGATGTCGTAGCTTCGCTCCCCCAAGGTCACCGGTACAATCTGTTCTGCCACACCAGCCTTGCTCAACGACGGTCTCTCCTGACTCAGAAATATCAGTCGTCCGTCCGATTCTTCTTGGATAGGAAGGCCTGGATTCACGAACCACTTCGCTTGTGACGATAATGAATCCCGATGGCGGACATCGGGAGGGATGGTACCACAACGGGTGGGAAACTAGAAGGTTTTCAGATACGCCCCTGCGCCAAAAGCTCGCATTTCACGGCCTCAGAAATACCCTCTGTAGAAGACGTACATGGCATGACTTTGGTTATTTCAAAAGCCTTACCTGCCCTTCCCAGGCCATGATGTCGGGTCAACTGCTGATCGTCTTATACGCCCATGACCCCTGCTCGTCGCCTTCATGCGTCGAGCAGGGTAGCATTGATTATGTCAGGAATACGTAGAGGACTGAAGCGTACGCACTGGAGGATCGAGATCAAGCACCAACCGCGAAGGGTCACACCCTTGAGCTTCCCATCAACGAAGAGTTACACCCGAACTTTCTAGCTCTTCACAATACTGGGTGTCAAGAATATGAGCAGCTCTTGTTTCGCGACAGCCTCGGTTTTCTGCTTAAAAAGCCAACCAAGAACAGGCACTCGAGAGAGATACGGGACACCAATCACATTGTTGTTCTGCGAGTCGATAAAGACTCCGCCGATTACCATGGTCTCGCCATCGCGGATAATGACCTGGGTATTGGCTTCGCGGCGGTCGATACTTGGACCAGCCGGATTGCTCCGGGCACCGACTGCGTTTCTGGTCGCACGAACCTTCATCATGATCTGCTTACCGACTTCCTTGGGATCTCGCGAGGTAATCTGAGGAGTCACATTCAGTTCCAAGTTCGCATCCACAAAGGTCGTCTGGGTTCCCTGGAGAGAGGTCGTCTGAAACGGAATTGATTCCCCCTGAGAAATCTTGGCTTCCCGCTTGTCCAAGGTCGTGACCTTCGGTGCAGCAATGACTTTGCTCAAACCGAGCAACTCACCTGCTGACAACCGTATATCCAACAGTGCTCCATCTGTTCTCCCAACCGTGAACCCGACACCAGGAGTCGAATTCAAACCACCGACTGTGGCGGGAAGATTGACCAGAAAATTCGATATTTGATTCCCGAATGGCCCGGTAGTACCCGACTTGAAGTTCGCGACAGCATTAGACCCGAGTTGGTTCACATTCTGGATACCCCACTGAACTCCCAACGAACGGGAATAGGTCGTATCGGCCTGTACGATCCTCGCTTCGATCTGGACTTGAGGCACTTCGAGGTCGAGCCCATCGACCAGCTGTTTCATCACTGCAATCTTGCTTTCCGTATCTCGAACGATTAAGGCATTGGACCCCTGACTAAATTGCATCAACCCTCGCTGGCTTATATACTGCCGAAGAGACGTCATGACTTCCATCGCCGGAAGATTCCTAATATAGAACACCCGGTCGACCAGTTCTTCTGCTTTCACCTTGGCATCCTTCGCCTGCGCGGCTTCGTTCTCCTGTCTAGCAATGTTCGCCAGCGAATCGATCCAAAGAATATTGCCCTGTCTGATCTTACCTAACCCATTCATCTTCAAAATCATGTCGAGAGCCTGGTCCCAGGGCACACTTATGAGCTTCATCGTGACCTTACTCTTAACCCCTTCACCGACGACCATGTTAAACCCACTCACCTCGGCGATGAGGCGCAACACATTGCTGATGTCGGCTTGCTGGAAATCGAGCGATATACGCCGGCCGACATAATGCGTTTCACCAACAACCAAATCTTCCTTCGGCAGATTTTTCTCGCCAGTATCTGCCTCGGAAGTCATTTGGACAGGCTGCATATGAAATCGCGTTGAAGACCGACGCACCGTGGCCGTTGCCCGAGGTGCCATTCGAGAAGTGGCATCCGCTCGAACCGGCATCATGATAGGATTCTCTGACTTTATGGTACTGACGACCTCGTCACGGTACGAATTTGTATCCGCATCCTTCCCTGAACTGGCGCCTTCTCGAATCATCACGATAAGATTTGCACCTTCCGGTTTAACCGAGTAGGCAGCCGAGTCAGCGAGATCCAATACCACCCGTACTCGATCGGCATGATAACCCAGACGCACTTGCTTCAACATGTGGTGATTGACCGATATGACTGGCTTGTGTATGTCAGACGCCACGCCTGGAATGTCGATCATGAGGCGCCGCTCATCAAGACGTGTCACCTCGTGAGCCAACTTGCCGTCTCCCGAGATGACGACACGGATATCGTCCGCGCCTCGCTGAATATCAATGCGAGTGAGAGTCTGCGCCAAGCCTCCCTCAACGCTTGAGGATGTGCCTGAATCGACATGAGGTATGTCGGTTGATGCCCCTATGGACGGCAGAGCGATCGGAACACTGAGCGCTCCAACCGCCGAGAGCACGCGAACAAATGTTGTAGTTGTCGTGGTCAGCTTAGGTGTCATTCTGCGCCCTCTTTCGGGTGAAGGAGCTTGACATATTCCCGCTCCTGTTTGCTCCCATACACATCTGTAAACCGTTCTTGCACCACAATACCTTTCTCTGTCACAGCACTCACCACACCATTATTAGGACCGATCCGCGTTCCTCGGCGCACCGTGTATCCATTTCCATCTGGAGTCTGAACCATGGCCGTATAGCCGTACGCCCCCCATATCACAGCAATCAGATTCATCTCAGTGAGCCCAACGCGCTGGAGCGGAGGTAACGTGGGATCAATCGGCCCGAGTCCCAGCATTTGCAACACTGGCGCGAACGGATCGCGCCGCCCAGAAGGATCATAAGAATGTACGCTCCCCGGCTCCAACGTTGGACTGGGCGCAACTGGTTGGGCATCCCCACTGCCAGTTTCCGCGGCTGGAGTTGGAGAGGATGCGTGCCTCGGCACATCGTTGAGAGAAGGCACTTTTAAGGAGTCCTGCCGCATTGGGCTAATCTCACGGACATGGGAGCTCATCCCTATCTCAGCAAAACCCAGGCTTGCTGGGACAAGCAGGCCGACACATCCCATCAAAATCATACTCGTTGTTTTCATGGTCAACCGCCAGTTCTCACAGATGACATTCACCGCTCATGGTCTCGAAGAGATCTAAAAAAATTTATGCCTATTTCCTCTGAGAAGCCGCCGGAGCTACCGCAGCCAACTTAGTTTCCTCTGGCGCCGCATAGGCGATAAGATCAAACACAGTCTGTGTGACAACTCGTCCCTTCTCAAGCTTTGGAGCCCCCATCTTGAGTCCTGACACGGTCACAATCCGAGGCATCGCGTTGATTCGATCGAAAAATAAGGCGGCGGTATGGTAGCCCCCGGAAACCTCTACGTTCACCGGCATTCGCACAAAGAGTTTTGACGGATCTTCGCTCTTGGGACTCGGTTTCCATAGCTTGATGTCGAGTCCAAGCCGAATCCCCAAGTCTGACACTTGTTTGAGCAGCATGATTGCCTCCTCTTCAGGCGGCAGCCGTTCTTTCTTTTTCGCGAGTTCAATCTCTAGTTGCTTGCTGGCGGCAATGAGTTCATCGAGATGCTTGACTTTAATGGTTAATGTTTGAATCTCGGTGTCGAGCGTGCCAATTGCTTCCTGGAGCGTTGCTATCTCCGCAGACTTTGGCTCGGCGACATAGTAGTAGAAACCCACGATAATCCCTGCCAGGAGCATGAGAAGAAGCCCCACCTTCTGAATCAATGGGATTGATCGCAAGAGGTCAAGATTAATAGGAGGCAGCTTCATATGTCTTACCCTTTGAGACGAAAGCCAAGCTTAAATTGGTAGACGTTGAGTTGGCTCTCCACCGCAGCTTTACTTTCTTGTAGATTGATGTTCGCGAAATAGTCGGTGCGGCGCAGGTTATTCACAAATTCCACCACGTCGTCGTTGGTCGCCGCACGACCCTCAAGATCGATGTCCTTGCCATTGACCGTGACCCTCACTAACCACACCTTCAGCGGTTCCAGACTTTGACTGACATGGTCGAGTACCTTGACAGGGCCAACACGCGACTTTTCCAATTCATCAATAACTCGATTTTTTTCTTCCAGCACTTTCTTCCTGGATTCAAAGTCTGACACCTGCTTCACTTGTTCCTTCAGCTGCACAACCTGCTTCTCTTTGTCGAGTTTTTCGGCTTGCCGTGCACTGATCTCATCATCGAGTGAGGCCGAGTACCACCAGCATCCCGCCAGGGTAATGAACAACAGCCCCACACCCAAGAGCGCCTGCGCTCTCACATCATACTGAGGCTTCGCCTTATGCCCCTTGGGCCCCGGCAGTAAATTTATGCGAATCATCGATCCCCTACCGATCTAAGGGCCAATCCAACCCCCACGGCAGCCAGCGGGGCCAATTCGGCCAACGTATTTTGGTCAAAGTCGCTCCCAGAGGTATCAATCTCTCCGAACGGATTAGCCACCTCGATAACAGCCTGCATTCGGTCTTGCAGTTGCGGAACTAGGCCTTTGACTTGAGCACCCCCTCCGCACAAGAGAACCTGCTGAACGTCCGCATCCGGCATGGTTGACTTGAAATAATCGATGGTCCGCGCAATTTCCGACGCAACCTCGGCGTTGACACTGTCGACCACCGTAGTCACCGCGGCCTGATTGTTCCCTGCCGAACGCTCGCCTTTTTTCGTTTCCTCTGCTTCTTCATAAGACATGCCGACTTCTCGCTGGATGGCTTCCGTATAGCGGTTTCCCCCGATGGGAATATCACGTGTGAACAGCGAGGTGCCGCCTCGAACAATGTTGATATTCATGACACTGGCGCCAATGTTGACGAGCGCGGTCGTATCCTCCTGCGAGACAGGATAGTTGATTGCATGCATGTTTTCGATCGCGAACGCATCCACATCCATGACGATCGGAAACAACCCTGCGCCCTTGACGAGTTCGGTCAACTCATTAATCTTGTCCTTCTTGGCCGCAACCAGAATGATCGACATCTCTCCCTGGGAATCGCCCGCGGCCTCGGAAGAGGGCAATACACTGAAATCGATGTTCACCTCATTAATATCGAAGGGGATGTACTGCTCTGCGGCCAGTCTCACCTGTCCCTCCAACTCCTCATCGGGCATCGGCGGCAG
Source organism: Nitrospiraceae bacterium (assembly GCA_035275205.1). Taxonomy (GTDB): domain Bacteria; phylum Nitrospirota; class Nitrospiria; order Nitrospirales; family Nitrospiraceae; genus Palsa-1315. The sequence goes on along the minus strand of DATENE010000192.1, from coordinate 22,115 downwards.
GCTGATCTTCTTAATGATGACCGCATGGCCAGAAATCGACACGGCAACTTGCTTTACTCTGATTTTCGTTTCCTCGAACAGTTCCTTAATCGCCGACACCACCCGCCCCTCATCCATCACAGTGCCATCCACGATGACTTCCGGCTCGAGCGGTTTAAAACCGAACTTCTGGAGGATGTACCGCCCTCGGCTCTCCTTCAACTGGACTAGCTTGATACCGCTTGACCCGATATCCAGCCCGACGAGCTGCCGCTTCGGGGTGAACATCGAGAACAGATCGGTTTCAGCGAGACTCTTGAATGAATTCAACATACGTGCCTCTGACTGTACATGACTATCCGCACAAGACAAATCATTATGTGAATTTCGCGCAGACTGTCACTCGTGATCATCCCCCACAAACTTCAATATCCTAAAGAAAGAATATGTACCGAGACCATTCTGGCTATTCACCTGCATTCGGCCCTCCACTACGCATTCCCCCATGTGAAAAGCCGTTAAAGCCTGAATCACGTCCGACATACCTCTCAACACTGCGGCTACACTGCGGATCGGCTTCATGCACATGCTAAGTATAGTCCGTAAGCTCCACCTGTCAAGGAAATCGCTTTCCGTGCACATGCATAGAGCCGAAGGTTATGTATGGTGGTGGGAGGAGGTGCCTGAGGACTCTGTGCGTTATGGTCTATTGATGTCGCGATGAGCAACGGTCACTTGATATCCAAGAACTGAAAAACTTTCTTGGAGTCGACCGGCAATCGCGACAGACCGATGACGTCCGCCGGTGCAGCCAATCCCAACATTCACATAGCTGCGGCGTTCTCGTTCGAAAAGAGGAATGAGGAATTTGAAGAGGCCTTCCAGCTGCCCAATGAACGCGACGGCATCCGGATCGGTCAGTACATAGGTCCGCACCCGTGGGTCTTCCCCGGTCAATGGTTTGAGATCTGGAACGAAAAAAGGGTTCCGCAAGAACCGAACGTCGAACAGAAGGTCAATGTCGTACGGCACCCCGAACTTGTAGCCGAATGTCGCCAGGGAAATGGTCAACCGACAAGGCGCTCCTTCCTGCCTAAATCGCCGAGCCAACAACTCTCGCAACTCATGCACCGTCAGGTCTGAGGTATCAATAATACGATCGGCGTGGCGTCGCAGATCGGCAAGACGCTCTTTTTCAAACCGTACGCCCTCCAGCACCGGGAGATGCGGCAGGAGTGGGTGCGGCCTTCGAGACTCCGAAAATCGACGAACCAGCACCTCATCTCGCGCTTCAAAGAATATCAACTCAACGGCATGACCAAGAACCCTTACGCGCTCAAGAATCCCCACGAGGTCAGAAAAGAATACGCGCTCCCTGACATCGATGCCGAGCGCGATATTCTTAATTTCCCCTCCCTGCTGATGACACAACTCGACAAAAGTCGGCAGCAGAGCCGGCGGCAAATTGTCAATGCAGAAATACCCACCATCTTCAAAGCACTTGAGCGCATGCGATTTCCCTGAGCCGGAAAGACCGCTGATCACGACCAACTTGAGTGCAGCCATGCCTGCCCCTTACGGATCAATCAGAACCACTCGATCACGATCAAGACGCTGTAGAATTTGCAATTTTCCCGAGGATAGTGCGGTGAAGACCACCAGAGAACCAGGCAGAGGGTCTAGTCGACGCTTCGCGTCCTCCAATGTCAAAACCGCCAGGGCTGGACGAACAACTTCAATCTCTTCACTTTCCTTATGAGCAGCCTGGCGCAGAGTCTTGCGAATCGATTTCTTCGCCGGTTCTTTATGATCAGTCTGGCGTTCCTTGTGTTTTCGTATCTGGGTGCCCAAGCGGTCCACAAGTTGATCGATCGTCGCGTACATTTCACGTGTCGCGGCTTTCGCCTGAATCCGTCGCCGTTGCATCGTACAGACAACCTCCGCACGATGTTGAAGCTTGCTCACACTCACAATCACTTCTAGATGGTTTAGCTTCACTTCATACCGCATGAGCCGTTCAAACCGACTTTCAATATGGTGCCTGAGCGCCGGCGTGATGACGAGGTGCCGCCCGGTAATTTTCATAGACATTCATCCTTTCAAGCTGAATAACGTCGGCCCCTCTGCCATTCGACTATGCTCGTCGTTTCTGAGCATCCACAGCACCAGGGGAGACACCAGATAGAAGGCAACGACGAGCACAGCTGGATAGGGAAGGTCTAGCAGGCTGCAGAAAAACTATTATGGCACAGTGAAAATTCAATGGCCTACACATCTAGAATAACGGAAGAATCGCGCACAGGTCGCTCAAAAAGACCGCGGCAGCGAAGAGACGAGGAGGTATACACCGCACTGCGTTTGGGCCGTTCGCCCTTGCACAGGATCTTGGCGAACGAAACAGCCTCTCCAGCACTTCCGCTTTCCTAGAATCTCTTCGGTACTTTGCGCTTCTGAGCAATCCGAGAACGCTGCTGACGGCAGTCTTCAGTGTATCCTGCTAAAAAAACCGCTTACGTTGAGTAGCGGAGGGAATATGCTCTTCCGCCCGATACTTGGCCACCGTCCGGCGCGCGATGACAACTTGTTGTGTGAGCAGCCGCGCCGCGATCTCTTCATCTTTGAGGGGGCGGCTCGCATCCTCCTCCGCCACCATTTTCCGAATCATCTCTCTCACCGTCACGGACGACATCATGTCGGAAGGTTGGTCCGCTCGCTGCAGCCCGGCATTGAAGAAAAATTTCAGCTCCAGCATCCCCTGCGGACAATACATATACTTGTTCGCCGTCACACGACTGATTGTCGACTCGTGCATCCCAATATCCTCAGCCACCTGCTTGAGCACCAATGGCTTTAGGTGTTGCACGCCCTTTTCAAAAAACTGCTCTTGAAACTTCACGATACTCGACACCACCTTGACGATCGTCTTATTTCGCTGTTCGATACTGCGAATGACCCATTGCGCGGCCCGCAGTTTTTCATCCAGATAGGCCTTTGTCTCCGCCGACCCACTCTCGCCTGTCCCCATTAATTGCTTGTAGTACGGGCTAATCCGCATACGGGGCAGCCCATCGTCGTTCAGGAGTACCACCCATTCCCCTTCATTTTTGACGACAAATACGTCAGGGACAATGACGTAGTTCTGGGTGTTCGTAAACGGTCGTCCTGGCTTCGGCTCAAGCACTTCGATGACCTTGGTCGCCTGAAAGACTTCTTCGACCGTAACATCTAAGGCTTTCGCAATCTTTGCATACTGTTTTTTCTCCAAGTCTTTGAGATGGTGCTGAACAATAGCCTCAACAATCGATCCCTTCAAGGCACCTGGCCGAGCCCCTAACGAACCCATGGGACTCTTCCCCAAATGTCCGATTTGTAACAGCAGGCATTCCGCAAGATCTCGTGCCGCCACGCCGGTCGGATCAAAACTTTGAATATCCGTGAGGACGGACTCCGCTTCCTTCTCGGTGAAGTCGGTCCCTCCGACCATCTCTGCGAGAGACATACGCAAGTATCCATCATCGTCAAGATTACCGATGATCACCCGCCCAATCTCCTTGTCACGATCTGACAAACCGGAAAACGAGAGCTGCCAGAGGAGATGGTCTTCCAAGGATGTGGCTTTCGCCATGGTTTGTTCGTAGGATGGAAACTCGTCCTGTGAGGACGATCGAGACTCGGACCCGCCTATCCGACGATCACTCCCAAAGTACTCCTCCCAGCCAGCCGCTGAGGCCTCATCCGGGGTATCTCGTTCTTCAGGAGTCGACTCCTCCGCATTTGATGGCTCACTGTTCGCCGATGCCGCCGCATCTTCCGCCTTTTCTTCTACGCTTACGGCCTCACTGTCCTCTGCCTCAGTGGGGAGATCCTCCAAGAGCGGATTTTCCATCAAATGTTGAGTGAGGCTCTGCTGGAGTTCGAGTCGCGACAGCTGCAGCAGTTTGATCGCCTGCTGCAATTGGGGAGTCATGATCAGCTTTTGACTCAGTCGAAGGTCGAGTCGGAGCTTCATAAGCGCACACCCTTACGCGTCATAGCTTGAACCGTTCCCCCAGGTAGACGGCGCGCGCCGTCTCACTCTTGACGATGAATTCGGGAGACCCTGCCTCAAGAATCAACCCTTCGTTGATGATATAGGCTCGTTCCGTGATGGACAGCGTCTCCTGGACATTGTGATCGGTGATCAAAATGCCGATCTCTTTTTCTTTCAATCGGGTAATAATGTGTTGAATGTCGGCGACGGCAATCGGGTCGATCCCTGCAAAGGGTTCGTCGAGCAACATGAATGATGGGTTCGTCGCGAGCGCTCTGGTAATTTCCAGCCGCCGACGCTCCCCGCCCGATAACGCATACGCCATGCTCGTTCGAATATGGGAGAGATCCAGCTCCTTAAGAAGGGCATCAACTCGGTCGCGACGCTCTGCCCGAGAGTAATCCAGCATCTCAAGAATTGCCAGAATATTGTTTTCAACAGACATGCGTCGAAACACAGATGATTCTTGCGGAAGATATCCAATTCCCTTCCGTGCGCGCCTGTACATTGGCAGATCTGTGATGACCTCTTCCCCGAGCAAGATCGCTCCCTCATCAGGCTGGCACAGACCGACGATCATGTCGAAAATGGTGGTCTTCCCAGCCCCATTGGGACCCAACAAGCCCACGACCTCGCCGGCGCGGACCTCTATCGAGACGCCTTTCACAACCTTGCGGGCGCGAAAACTTTTTACCAATCCTGTCGCGCGTAAGCACTTACTATCTGTCCTGCTCACGAAAGAGCCCGTCGGCGGCGCATTTCCCTGAACCGCCTCGATCACTTGGTCGCTCCCCGTTCCGGCTCGATCCGCACATGCGAGCCTCCTTCCACGACACTCCGATCCTCCGCCAAGAACATCGTGATTTGTTTACCACTGACCCTTGTTCCCTTATCCCAGGCCACCGGGTCGCCAGTCAGGACGATCTTATCTCCATCATGGTAATAGACGGCTTTCTCGCAAGTCGCACTCCCTGAATCCTTCTCGATCTTCACTCGTCCGGTCGCCTCAATTTTGTTGACCGAACGATTCGATACCGCTGGCGAGGCCTCAGACCTTTTCGAATGCGCGGCGCCCTTGACGGCCTCAGACCCTTTATGATTATCGCTCGCGGGTGGGTCTTGCGCGCGAAACAGCACGACCATACGATCGGAATAGACAACCAACGATCCTCGAGTCAGTACAACCGCCCCCTCAAAGACCGCTTGGCTATCCTGATTTTTAACCGTCATCTTCTTCGCCGTAATGGTCGTGCTGACCGCTTGATCGGCGCCACTTTTTGGGATAGCCGCCTCAGCTGATTCGCTCAGTGAAGCCATCCCAAGCGGGAACAGATTAAGAAGCAGGAGCCAAATCCACATGTACATCCTCAAGTACTTCAAACTCCTCAGTGTTCATATGTCCCAGTAACCCACGCCCTGTCACCTCTAACCCGTGTCCAACGATACGGACGGGATCTTGCGTGCGCAACTCTCTTGTCTGATCAGTCCAAGCCAGATGGTTGGTATAGATCACATACCCGCTCTCGGTGTATATCACGAGCGGCTCTGACCGGTTCGCCAGCATGAAGTTCTTTGTCTCCGTATTCAATGTCCCTTCATCTCCGGTCACCGTCAATTCTTTTCCCTGCTGACCAAACAGTGTGACGGCGACGGTTTGTAATATCGCCCGCTTGTCCCGTTCAAAGAGCCGAGCCTCTTTCGCCTGCACTTGCCATTGAACCGTATCGCCCTTCGTTTGAGTGAACGCAAACTGCGAGATCGTCGCATCAGCTGTGTCCATGGAACCTGGCGCCGCTGCTGTCGGGGTGGGAACCACTGTTGAATTGGTCACAAGCAAGTATGCGAGGAAACAGGCCAACATCACACTGAGCGCTAACAGACCTCCTCGTACCCAGCGTTGCCACACTGTGTCCCTGCTTCCTTTTACGTAGCTTGGAGAAGACTGGCACGATCGTAGCATGCACTCAATACCAAGTAAACTTATGCTAGTACCCCAGCATAGTCACTCGGTAGCGATGGAATAGCTAACCAGGTCTCCCAAGCCGGGCACCCTGGCAGATCTTCGCACACGAGATGGGAAAATTGTCGAACGTTCACGTGACGTCGCACGCGCGGCTAGATCTCGCAGACAGGAGAACTAGCCGGCAGTGGGACTCGCAGGAGCTGATGCAGTCGGCGTTTGTTTCTTTGCAGACGTGGTATCCGGCCGCGTAACGAGTTCGATCGCGACAAGCTTCGCCGCATCGCCGATACGCCGTCTCGTTTTCACCATTCTCGTATAGCCACCAGTACGGTCTTTAAATCGAGGCGCGACGTCGCTGAATAGTTTCGAGACGACATCCTTGCTTCGGATAAAAGAGAGAGCTTGCCGCCGAGCCGGCAATGTCCCCTCCTTGCCGAGCGTAATCATGTGGTCTGTGAAGCCTCGAATTTCTTTTGCCTTGGCCTCTGTCGTCTCAATGCGCTCATGCTCGAGCAGCGAAGTCACGAGGCTTCGGAACAGAGCCCATCGATGTTTGGTCTGTCGTCCGAGCTGTCTGCCATTTTTTCTATGCCGCACGGGTTCCCTCTTGTTTCGTTACTCGCTCTTCGGACTCCCACTGTGCTGTTGCACTGCGTCCAACTTCACGCCGAGCCCCAGGCCCATCTCCGTCAAGATTTCCTTAATTTCGTTGAGCGATTTCTTGCCGAAATTCTTCGTCCTCAGCATCTCGCCTTCGGTCTTCTGAACCAAGTCGGCAATGGTCTTGATATTCGCATTCTTCAAGCAGTTTGCAGCACGGACCGACAACTCGAGCTCATTCACGCTGCGGAACAGATGTTTGTTGACCTCACGTTGCGCCTCATCGCTCCCAAGATCGGCACGCCCTTCAACCCGTTCATCGGGATTGATAAAGATATCGATATGATCACGCATAATACTGGCAGCCGTGGACAAGGCATCTCGCGGTGAGATGGTCCCATCCGTCCAAATTTCCAAGGTCAATTTATCATAGTCGGTCATGCGACCAACGCGAGCATTTTCCACATGAAAATTCACCCGTTTGATGGGTGAAAACACCGAATCGATCGCGATCACACCAATCGGCAAGCCTTCTTCCTTATTTCGCTCGGCGGGCACATAACCGCGCCCATGCTTCACCGTCATTTCCATATCAAATGACGCATCCTTGTCCAATGTCGCAATATGGAGATTCGGGGTCAAGATCGTCACGTCCCCGTCATGAATAATGTCAGACCCCTTCGCTTCACCAGGTCCCTTTTTCTTCAGACGAAGCGTCTTCGGCTTATCGGTATGCAAAGCAAGGCGCAGCCCCTTCACGTTCAAAATAATAGAGGTCACATCTTCTGTAATACCAGGGATCGTGGAGAACTCGTGCAGGACCCCTTCGATCTTCACGGTGGTCACTGCCGCACCCGTCAGCGACGACAGCAACACCCGCCGTAACGCATTGCCGACTGTCGTTCCAAACCCACGCTCATAGGCCTCTGTCGTAAATCGGCCGAACGTTTGGTTATGCGTATCCTTGTCGACTTCCACCCGCATCGGGATCTGAAAGTCTTTCATTGCTTTAATCATGACTCCCCCTTCATCTCATCAAGTAGCCAGCCCCTGAACGGCGCCTGTTCGCCTCAGAGACCGATTACTCTTTTCCCAGTTCGGTATCTACCTGGAGTACAATTCCACCACCATCTGCTCGTTGACTGGCAGCGAAATCTGATCTTTCGACGGCAATGCCCGGACCATACCTTTAAATGCCGTCTTGTCCAGCTCCAACCACTCTGGAATACCTCGCCCATCAACCGACTCTAAGGCAGTCTGGATTGAGACCAACGTACGGCTTCGCTCTCGAACGCTAATGATGTCACCCGCCTTAACCTGCGCACCGGGCACATTGATCTTCCGACCATTCATGGTCAGATGCCCATGGCTCACCAGCTGTCTGGCTTCTTTTCGCGAGGCGCCGAACCCAAGTCGGTACGCCACATTATCCAGCCGGCATTCCAATAACCGTAAAAGCACCTCGCCGGTAATACCAGTCTGGCGTTCCGCGCGCTCAAACACTCCGCGGAACTGGCATTCCATCAAACCGTAAATTCTGCGCAGCTTCTGCTTCTCCCTGAGCTGAGTGCTGTACTCTGAGTTCCTCGGGCGCTTTTGCCCATGCTGGCCAGGAGGATAGCTCCGTCGCTCGATGGCGCATTTCTCTGTCATACAGCGCGAGCCTTTCAGAAACAGCTTCTCACCCTCTCGCCGACACAACCGACAGACGGGGCCGCGATACTTTGCCACTGCTCTACCTCCGGTTACCGGACAGCACCACACCGGTGTGCCCAACAAATCTCACGAATTTGACTCTCCCGACATACGCCACTAGACGCGCCGCCGCTTTGGCGGGCGGCATCCGTTGTGCGGAATTGGGGTCACATCACGAATCATATGGATCCGCAATCCCGCGGCCTGAAGAGATCGGATCGCCGATTCGCGACCGGACCCAGGCCCATTCACATAGACGTCTACTGTGCGCATTCCGCTCTCCATTGCCTTCCTCGCAGCGGCCTCGCCGGCTCGTTGAGCGGCAAAGGGCGTGCTTTTGCGAGACCCCTTGAATCCCTGATTCCCTGAGCTTGCCCACACAATCGTGTTGCCGCTCATGTCGGTGATGGTGACGATCGTGTTATTGAAGGAGGCCTGGACATGGGCCACTCCGCTCTGCACGATCCGGCGCTCTTTCTTTTTCCCTTTTTTGATGCTCATACAGACTCCCTACTCACGTGAACGCGACGCATTACGCCGAACGCACAGGCGGCTTTGGTTTGCTTCCGACACCGGAGCGACGACCTTTTCTCGTCCGCGCATTCGTTTTAGTCCGTTGACCGCGGACCGGTAACCCTTTCCGATGGCGCAGGCCACGGTACGTGCCGCTATCGATCAACCGCTTGATGTTCATCGAGAAGGTCTTTCTCAGATCGCCTTCGACCTGGAAGCCCTCCTGAATAATTTCGCGAATCTTGACGATATGCTCTTCGCTCAAATCCTTGACACGAATTGCTCCGTCGATCCCGGCCTTGGTCAGAATAGCGAGTGCGGATGCCCGCCCAATCCCATAGACATAGGTCAGGCCGATATCCACCCGCTTCTCTCTCGGCAAGTCAACCCCGGAAATACGAGCCATCTTTTCCCCCTTCGGTCGAACCGTGAATCGTTACTCGTCAGTCGTGAATCGCACGAAACAGGACCGCTTAACGGTTAACGTTTGACGAATAACCTCTTCACCCTTGACGCTGTTTGTGGCGCGGATTCTCGCAGAGGATTCGAACCACACCCTTGCGCCGAACCACCTTACATTTCGCACAGATCGGCTTGACGGATGATCGCACTTTCATATCTATTTCGCGCTCCTACTTAAACCGATAGGTGATCCGTCCGCGTGTTAAATCGTACGGCGACAGTTCCACGGTCACCTTATCGCCGGGGAGAATACGAATAAAATGCATGCGCATCTTCCCGGAAATGTGGGCAAGAATCTTATGGCCATTGTCCAGCGACACCCGAAACATCGCATTCGGTAGCGTTTCGTTCACCGTGCCTTGAATTTCGATGACATCTTCTTTCGGCACGTACCTCTATTCCTTTCTCCACAAACCCCGCCTAGCCATCTCCTCAGTTTTTCAGAGCTGACTCAAAACTTTCGGCGGTCCACTCGACTCAACCACAATCGTATGTTCAAAGTGCGCCGAGAGACTCCCATCTACCGTCACCGCTGTCCATCGATCCTCAAGAACCTTGACGGCTGCGCCACCCATATTGACCATCGGTTCGATCGCAAGGACCATCCCAGCCTGCAACCGAGGTCCCTGCCCAGGCTTTCCATAATTCGGCACCTGCGGCTCTTCATGCAGCTGCCGGCCAATCCCATGGCCAACGAACTCCGTTACGACAGAATACCCTGCAGATTCAACATGTTGCTGAACCGCGTGCGAAATGTCTGATAGCCGGTGACCCACCATCGCTTGCTTGATTCCAAGGTACATCGCCTCTTCAGTTACTTGAACCAAGCGGGCATTCTCTTCGGTCATCTGCCCTACCGCAACCGTAATCGCCGAATCGCCGTAAAATCCCCCGACGATCGCCCCTAAGTCAAGCCCGATAATATCCCCCTCTTTCAGTACTCGCTTGGAGGGAATCCCGTGAACGACTTGTTCATTCACCGAGGCGCAGAGCGTCTTTGGATAACTCCGATACCCCTTAAACGCCGGCTTCGCACCACGGGACCGAATCTCTTCTTCGGCTAAGCGGTCCAGTTCATCGGTCGTAATACCTGGCCGAACGGCTTTCCTCAATATCTGTAGTGTCTCTGCCACCACTCTTGACGCCTGAGCCATCACCGCTATCTCATCCGGCGTCTTGAGAATGATCATGTCCCTCGGTACGGCGCCAGCTCCTGCGAGAGATGCTGAAAGACGGCATCCACTGCACCCGATGCATCCATGGGGTGCAACAATTTCCGTTCATCATAATAGCGGACAAGCGGAGCCGTCTGCTCATTATAGACTTTCAAACGCATCTCAATTGCATCGCGGCGATCATCGCTCCGCTGCACGAGCGGCTCTCCGCATCGGTCACATATCCCATCCACCTTGGGTGGCGCAAAGTCTACATGGAACGTCGCTTGGCACTTCGGGCAACTCCGGCGCCCGCTCAATCGTCTTACAACGTCTTCACGAGGAACCTGGAAATTCACAACCAGGTCCAGCGCGATCCCTTTGGAGGACAACACCGTTTCCAATGTCTCCGCCTGCGGAACAGTCCTGGGAAATCCATCCAGAACGAATCCATTCACACAACTGGGATCGGCTAATTTTTCCTGCATCAGCCCAATCACCACCGCATCAGGAACCAAGTTCCCCTGATCCATGTAGCTCTTCGCTTCGAGGCCCAGCGTAGTCTGGTTGCGAACCGCCTCGCGGAGAAGATCACCGGTCGAAATCTTCGCCACCTGCCACTGTGCCGCAATACGGTCAGCCTGCGTGCCCTTACCGACTCCTGGTGCGCCGAGAAACACCACCCGCATGTATATCCCGTCACCCACTCCTGCCACGAAGGGGGGCCATGCCTTTACCAAGAAACCCTTCGTAATTCCGCATGAGCATGTGGGACTCAATCTGCTGGGCCGTATCGAGACCGACTCCGATCACAATCAGCAGAGAAGTGCCGCCAAAATAGAACGGCACGTTCAGCTTATAGATCAACAATTCAGGAATGACGCATACGATCGCCAGATAAATCGATCCAGCAAACGTAATTCGTGTGAGTACTTTATAGATGTAGTCGGACGTCCGTGTTCCTGGGCGAATCCCGGGAATGAATCCACCGTACTTCTTCATATTGTCTGCCATATCCACCGGGTTCAAGACCACAGCAGTATAAAAGAAGCAGAAAAACAAAATAAGGCCAACGTACATCAAGGTATATAACAGCGATCCAGGCGCGAGCTGAGCGCCGAAGGCCTTCACCCAAGGCGTTTCGAAAAACCCGGCTATCGTCGCAGGAAATGCGATAATCGATGACGCGAAAATAGGCGGAATCACCCCCGCGGTGTTGATCTTCAGTGGAATATGCGTGCTCTGCCCGCCAAATACTCGTCGCCCGATAACTCGTTTCGCATACTGAACCGGCACTTTCCGTCGCCCGCTCTCCAGAAAGACAATGGCCGCTACCACCACAATCATCAGCACCGCAAGGGCGGCCAGCAAGATAATGCTGAGCTGCCCGACCTTGTATAATTCAAAGGTCTGGGCCACAGCGGACGGCAAGCGCGCGACGATCCCCGCGAAAATAATCAAGGAGATGCCGTTCCCGATACCTCGCTCGGTAATCTGTTCACCGAGCCACATCAGGAAGCCTGTACCGGCCGTCAAGGTGATGACCGTCATAAGACGGAATCCCCACCCGCCGCTCATGACGAATGCGCCGTTATTCATCTGCTCAAGACCTACGGCGATCCCGAAGCCCTGAATAATCGCAATGCCGATCGTCCCAAACCGAGTGTACTGAATAATCTTTTTTCGGCCGCGCTCACCTTCCTTGGCCAACTTCGTGAGGTGCGGGACCACCACGGTCAGCAATTGAAGAATGATCGATGCGCTGATGTACGGCATAATGCCCAGCGCTAAGATCGTCAATCTCGAGAGCGACCCGCCTGAAAAAATATCCAAAAACCCGAGCAGCGCGCCGCCTTCTTTTTGCAGAAACTCTGAGAGAGCCTCGCCGTTGATCCCAGGCGTGGGAATATGCGCCCCGATCCGATATACCACCAACATCCCTATGGTGAAGAGGATACGGGTACGCAGTTCGGGGATTTTAAAAATATTCTGAAAACTGGTCAGGAGTCTCTCAAACACCGGGGATGACCTCGACTCTCCCTCCAGCTGCTTGAATCTTCGTCTCTGCTGACTTACTGAACTTGTGCGCCTGCACCACGATCGCCTTCGTGAGATCTCCGTTGCCAAGAATCTTGATCGGCAACGACTTGCGCTTAACCAAGCCTACATCAACCAGTATCTGCGGCGTGATGGTGCCGGTGACAATCATGTCATCCAAGCTTTTCAGGTTAACAATCGAATACTCCTTGCGAAACACGTTCGTGAAGCCATGCTTCGGCACTCGACGGATCAGGGACATCTGACCGCCCTCAAACCCGCCCGCCTGCCGGCTCCGACCGCCGGATCTGGCTAACAGGCCCTTATGGCCCTTCCCCGATGTTTTTCCATGGCCAGAACCTGGACCGCGACCGATACGCTTACGCCGTTTCCTGGATCCTTTTGCAGGACCGAGCTCATGTAAATTCATTGTGGTTGCACTTCCAATAGATATCCAACCTTGCCGATCATCCCTCTGACTTGCGGAGTATTGGGGCGATTCACGCTCTGTCTGATCTTCCTCAAACCGAGGCCACTCAAAACTAGCCGATGTTTTTGCGGTGTGCCAATAGGACTTCGTCTCAAGGTGATCACGAACCCCTTTGGAGCAGTCTTCGCTGTAGGCATTAGGCACTCACCCTATTCTGTGCGTCACCTACCGCATGACGGCGCGTTGTGAGAACATCTTCGGCATTGCGGAGCTGACAAAGACCGTTGAGCGTGGCGCGAACCGTATTAAATGGATTTCCACGGCCCAGCGTCTTTGCGATGACGTTATGGACGCCGGCGACTTCGACCACCGCCCGGACCGCTCCCCCGGCAATGATTCCAGCCCCCTTCTTTGCGGGCTTGAGAAGGACATGCTCGGCTCCGAACAGCCCATGCACCTCGTGCGCGATGGTCCCGGATGTGAGGGCAACATGCACCAGGTTTTTCTTGGCCTGTTCAACCGCCTTTGAGATCGCGACGGGCACTTCGGCGGCCTTCCCTTTTCCGATGCCGACCCATCCTTGTCCATCTCCCACGACAACCAGCGCGCAGAAGTTGAACCTCTTTCCACCCTTCACGACTTTCGCCACTCGGTTGATAAAAACAACCTTGTCCTTCAAGCTTAGTTCATCTGGATTAACTCGCACCTAACATCTCTCCTCTTTGTTCCCCTCGCTCCAGCACTGTGACAGAGCGAGGCGCGACCTAAAACTGCAGACCACCTTCACGCGATGCTTCAGCCAACGCTTTGACGCGTCCGTGGTACATCCGACCACCGCGATCGAATACCACGGCCAGCACCTTGGCAGCCTTAGCCCGTTCGGCTAACAACTTTCCAACAGCCTTTGCGCCAGCAATACTACCGGTGGATTTCACCGACGTGCGCAGAGACTTATCCAGGGAGGACGCGGCAGCCAACGTGGCCCCTTTGAGATCATCAACGATCTGGGCATAGATATGCGAGCGGCTGCGAAACACGTTGAGGCGTGGACGCTCGGCCGTTCCAAAGACTCGCTTTCGCACCCGCTGTTTCCGCCTGGTGAGCTGATTCGCTTTATCTGCGGTATTCATAGACCACCCTACTTCCCTGTCTTTCCGGCTTTCTTACGCAACACTTCCCCGACATAACGAACGCCTTTTTGCTTATAGACGTCAGGAGGCTTGATGGCTCGCAAGTTCGCCGCAACCTGGCCGACCAATCGCTTGTCGGCTCCCTTCACGTTGATCAGCGTTTGCTTATCCACCTTCACATCGATTCCAACTGGAATCGGATAGGTGACCGGGTTGATATAGCCCAAACTAAAGCTCATCGTTCGACCCTGTACGGCAACCTTATACCCAACCCCGGTGATTTCTAAGTTCCGTTCGTAGCCCTTCGTCACACCATGAACAATGTTACTCAACTCGGCGCGAGTCAATCCGTGCATGGCTCGGATTTGACGGTCTTCATTTGACCGGTTCACTACGAGCTGTCCGTCTGCAATTGACACCCCCAGGCCCGTGGACAACGACCAGTCGATTTTTCCGAGGGGGCCCTTCACGGACACGATAGGTCCCGCGACTTTTATATCCACTCCTGCTGGAATCTGGATTGGCTTCTTTCCTATCCTCGACATCGATGCCTCGTTCCTCTAGCTAGCCGGCGCAATAACAATCTGATTGTCTCTTCCCACTACCATACCGAGCACAGGACTTCTCCACCCAGTCCAGCGCGGCGAGAATCCTGATCTGTCATCAACCCCTTTGAAGTGGATAGAATCGCCACCCCAATGCCATTCTTGACTCGCGGAATGTCTTTGGTCCCTACATACACACGGCGGCCCGGCTTGCTCACCCGCTGCATACCGGTGACCATAGGCTGCCCTTCTGCGACATACCGTAACTGAACTTTCAGCACAGGGTGTCCATCCGCGACGTCCGCCTGAACTCCCTGAATATACCCCTCGTTCTGGAGGATCCGAAGCACCTCGCGCTTGAGACGGGAGGCTGGAACATTCACGGTATCGTGACGTCGCCGGAATCCATTTTGCAGTCGTACCAAAAGATCACTAATGGGATCTGTAACCATACCAACCCTTTCACCAACGTTCGTCGTGTAACCGGATGCGGATCGTCAACTCGGTGACGCGGAAAAATAGATGCCCTACCAACTCGACTTCCGAACCCCCGGGATCTCTCCCTTCAGGCTCAGCAACCGAAAGCAAATTCTGCACATGCGAAACCGGCGCAAGAACCCTTTCACGCGCCCGCAGATTTCGCACCGGTGATAGTCTCTGACCGGAAACTTCGCCTTGATGGCCGATTTATTTCTGAGCGCTAATCTCGACACCTACAACTCCTTCACTTGACGTTATGCCCTGAATGGCATTCCCAAATGCTTCAACAGCGCCCGGCCCTCATCGTTAGTCCTGGCGGTCGTGACAATCGTAATGTCCATTCCATGGATGGATGCGACTTCGTCATACTTAATCTCTGGGAAGATGAGCTGTTCTTTGAGTCCAAGCGTGTAATTGCCTCGGCCATCGAACGACTTCGGCGAGACGCCTCGGAAGTCTCGAATCCGTGGCAGTGACAATGTGACAAGACGATCGAAGAACTCCCACATCCTGCGACTACGCAATGTAACTTTCGTGCCGATCGGCATCCCTTGGCGCAACTTAAAAGAAGCGATGGCCTTCTTCGCCTTTGTAATCAGAGGCTTCTGGCCCGTAATCGCACCCAATTCCACGGCGGCGCTCTCCAGCAGTTTCACGTTTTGAATAGCTTCGCCCATCCCAACGTTCAGGACAATGCGCTCAAGTTTCGGGACCTGCATGATATTTTTGTAGCCGAATTCTTTCATGAGCGCGGGCACGACCTTCTGCACATAGGCCTCGCGCAACCGTGGCTTGAATTTGGACTCGTCGCTACCTTCATCCAACGCCTGCGGGGCCGACGACCCTTCTTTTTTCTTGGGTGGCCGCCGCTCCGATGTCTTACCGCCTTTTCCTGATTCAACCTTCGCCATCCGGCGTCCTCACTCCTACTCGACTGAGTCGTTCGATTTTTTACTGAACCGGACCCGTCGGCCATCATCGAGCGTACGCACCCCAAGCCGGGTCGGCTTCTGTGTCACAGGACACAGATACATTACATTTGAGACCGCAAAAGGCGCTTCCCGCTCGAGAATGCCACCCTGTTTGACTTTCTGATTCGGCTTGGTGTGGCGCTTGATCATATTCAGTTTTTCCACCACAACCTTTCCCACTCCGGGATCAACCGAAAGCACTTTCCCTGACTTGCCACGATCGCGCCCCGCGATCACAACCACCACATCGCCCTTACGAATTCGACTCTTCTTCAATGCCTGCTTGTTCATCCCGTCGTCTCCACCCTCGCTATAGCACTTCCGGAGCTAAGGAAATAATTTTCATAAACTTCTTCCACCGCAGTTCGCGCGCGATCGGCCCAAAGATACGAGTCCCAACGGGATCACCGTCCTTATTGATCAAGACACAGGCATTTCGATCGAACTTAATGTAGGAACCATCCTCCCGACGCACTTCCTTCGTCGTCCTCACGACCACGGCACGACTCACATCGCCCTTCTTGACTGTTGCCGCAGGAATGGCCTCTTTCACCGCCACGACGACAATGTCACCGAGAGAGGCATACCGACGCCTAGTTCCACCAAGCACATGAAAGCACATGGCCTGCTTGGCACCGGAGTTATCGGCCACGTCCATGTATGTATAGCTTTGAATCATAGTCTCGGTGTTTCCTCTACCCTGCGCACAATCTCGATCTACTCACCCCGTCCCTTTTCCACAACCTCGACAACCCGCATATGCTTATCTTTACTGATCGGCCTTGTCTCGACCATGCGCACACGGTCGCCGATTCTACATGTATTATCCTCGTCGTGAGCCTTGAATTTCGTCACCCGCCGTAGCACCTTCCGATAGAGCGGATGAATCACCGAACGCTCAATTTCGACGACCACAGTCTTATTCATCTTATTGCTGACCACACGGCCAACCCATTCACGCCGTTTATTTTTTGACTCTCCCATCCTCAAGCCCCTTTCGCCGCGGTAGAGGGTGGAGCAGCCTGCGCGAGTTCGCGCTGAAGCGTCTTTACCCTGGCAAGGGAACGCTTCGTCTTTCGAATTTGCATCGGGTTTTCCAGCCGCCCAGTTCCCATCTGAAAACGAAGATTGAAGAGCTCTTGCCTGAGCTGCTGCGTCTTCTCCGTCAACTCCGGCCCCGAGAGTTGTCGTAATTCCTTCAGGTCCATGAATGTGCTCCCTTGCCCTTGCGTCCGGTTCAACCGATGCTAGAACTCGCCGCGAATGACATACTTGGTGGCAATGGGTAACTTATGCGAAGCCAAGCGAAATGCCTCTTTGGCCACATCCGGCGTTACGCCATCCATCTCATACAGAATACGGCCAGGCTTGACGACGGCGACCCAATACTCCGGGTTACCCTTCCCCTTACCCATTCGAGTCTCAGCCGGTTTCTTGGTAATCGGTTTGTCGGGGAAAATTCTCGTCCAAACCTGCCCACCGCGCTTCACGCACCGAGTGATCGCAATACGCGCCGCCTCAATCTGCCGGCTGGTGATCCAGCCAGGTTCAAGCGCCTTGAGTCCAAACTCTCCGAGGGTAATCTGGCTGCCACGATAAGCCTTGCCAGTCATACGCCCCTTCATCATTTTGCGGAACTTAACTTTCTTTGGTGCTAACACAATATCCTCTTCAGTTACCCAAGCCTGCGGTCAAATGCCGACTCTTTATTAAGAGGCTGCAATGGAAGCACTTCCCCCTTATAGATCCACGCCTTGACCCCGATCTGCCCCATCGTTGTATGGGCTTCGGCAAACCCGTAGTCGATGTCTGCCCGGAGCGTATGGAGAGGTACACGGCCCTCGCGGTACCACTCAGAACGCGCGATCTCCGCCCCGCCAAGACGGCCCCCGACCATAATCTTGATACCTTGGGCTCCAAGACGAAGTGCGGATTGCACGCTTCGCTTCATGGCACGACGGAATGCGACTCGCTTTTCCAACTGGGTGGCAACGTTTTCACACACCAATTGAGCATCCAGTTCCGGTTTCTTGATTTCTTTCACCGTAATATACACTTGGCCGGAATAGCTTTTCTCCAACTCGGCCTTGAGCTTATCGACCTCAGCCCCCTTCCGACCGATGATGATCCCGGGGCGCGCGGTGTGAATTATCACTCTCGTCTGGTCTCCGGATCGCTCAATTTCCACCTTGGCCACACCGGCATGAAACAGACGCTGCTTGACCATCTTACGGATCCTGATATCCTGATGGAGCAGCTTTGCATAGTCTTTGCTGGCATACCATCGAGATGACCACGTCACGTTGTATCCCAGCCGGTATCCGATTGGATGTGTCTTGTGCCCCATAACGACTCGCGCCTCACTCAGACAGAAAATGAATTTGTTCCGTTAGCTGCCCTTACTTTTTCTTTTCCTTCACGCTTTCAGCCGACACGACGACAGTAATGTGACTCATACGCTTGTGAATCGAATTTGCGCGCCCCTGGGATCGCGATCGAAAACGTTTCAATGTCGGCCCACAATCAACGAACGCTTTTGACACCACCATCGATTCGCTATCGCCCATTTCCTTCTGCTCCGCATTGGCCACAGCGGATCGCAAGATTTTTTCGACGACCTTCGACGCCTGGCGCGGCAAGTTCCTGAGCATCGCCAGCGCCATGGGAACTTGCTGCCCACGGATCAAATCGACCACCGGGCGGGCTTTCCTCGGAGAGACACGAACAAACCGTAAAACTGCTTGCGCTTCAGCCATAACCGTCCTATCCAATCGAGTGTACCGAGTTCGTAACCTATCCTCTACTTAAGGGCGACTGCCTTCTCTGTCCTGGCATGTCCATGCCCCTTGAAAAACCTGGTCGGAGCAAACTCGCCCAGCTTGTGACCAACCATGTTTTCCGTCACGAAGACAGGAATGAACTTCTTGCCGTTGTGAACCGCAAACGTATGTCCGATCATGTCTGGGACAACAGTGGACCGTCGCGACCATGTTTTAATGATCTTTCGATCTTTATTCTGATTCATCCGCTCCACTTTCTGAAGCAGATGATCGTCAACGAATGCGCCCTTACTGACTGACCTCGGCATCGCGTACTCCTACTTGCGGCGGGAAATAATAAACTTGTCCGTCGCCTTGTTATTCCGGGTTTTGTAACCCTTCGTCGGAAGACCCCATGGGGAGACTGGATGAGGGTTACCCTGTCCAGATTTTCCTTCGCCGCCGCCATGCGGGTGGTCGACCGGATTCATCACGACACCGCGCACATTCGGGCGTCGGCCCAACCATCGCACCCGACCAGCCTTCCCAACATTAATATTCTCATGGTCCATATTCCCAACCTGCCCGACAGTGGCCATGCACGTCGAGAGAATTTTCCGCATTTCACCGGACCTGAGTCGCACCTGCACATATTCACCATCACGTCCCATCACCTGAGCGGCGCCGCCCGCGCTACGAATCAGCTGTCCGCCTTTCCCAGGCTTCAACTCTACATTATGAATGGTGGTTCCCAACGGCATACCGGCCAAGGGCAACGCATTCCCAGTACGAACCTCTGAACCAACACCGGACTGCACCACATCCCCAACTGCCAAACCAACCGGGGCCAGGATATAGCGCTTCTCGCCATCCTTATAATGCACCAATGCAATACGAGCTGATCGATTGGGATCATATTCAAGCGCAGCAATGGTCCCTGGGATTCCGGTCTTGTCGCGTCGGAAATCGATTTTTCGATAGAGCCGTTTATGCCCGCCTCCACGGAAACGTACGGTGGTCCGCCCATCGTTGTTCCTGGCTCCAGTACTACGACGGAATGACGTGAGCGATTTCTCAGGCCTCTTTTTCGACAGATCTTCCGTCGTCACCGCAGTCATCCCGCGACGTCCCGGCGTCCTCGGCTTGTACACTCTGATTCCCATGCTACAATTGTCCTTCCAGCACACCGAGATCAGCCCGGTGCAATGTCTTAATTTATGCGCTCTCGTAGAGCTCCAACTTTTCACCTGGCTTGAGCTTGACGAAGGCCTTTTTCCAGTCCGATCGCTTCCCAGAGAAACGCCCCAAGCGTTTCACCTTCCCGCGAACATTCATCACATTCACTCGTTCGACCTTGACCTTCAACAGCGTTTCGACCGCGTGCTTAATCTGGAGACGATTCGCATCTGGGTGGACGAGAAAGCCCACCGTATTGCCGGTTTCTCGCATCGCCGTGATCTTTTCCGTCAGCAACGGCTGCAACAGAATGCTATGAAGATCCGCCTTCATGCCCAGACCTCCTTCACCCGCGGCAACTCACGCTCAAGAATCAGAATCACTTCAGCGCGAACAATGTCGTAGACGTTCAATCCTTCCGGCCCCACCACGCACACATGAGGAAGATTTTCTGCAGCTTGAGCCAAGCCAGCATGCCCCGCACCTGCGACAATCAAGGCATAGGCTCCGGCGCCCAAATTGGTCAGCGCTTGAGCCAACAGTTTCGTCTTGGGCCGGTCCAATGACAGATTCGACACAATCACCACTTGTCCGTCAGCTAACTTTGCCGACAGCGCGCTTTGAAGCGCCGCGCGATACTTCTTTTTTGGCATGCTGTAGGAGTAATCACGCGGTTTCGGCCCAAACACCGATCCGCCATGACGCCATACAGGAGAGCGGATCGACCCTGCCCGCGCCCGTCCGGTATGCTTTTGCTTCCATGGTTTTTTACCGGACCCTGCCACTTCTCCCCGCCGCAATGTCGATGCCGTCCCCTGACGCTCACAGGCGCGCTGCATCACGACCGCCTCATGAACTAAGGCCGAGTGCGGCTTACAGCCGAACAGTTCTTCAGGAAGATCGACGGACCCGACTTTCTGTCTCTTCAAATCAACAACATCAACCGTGGGCATGCCCTACCCCTTCTTCGACTTTCTCACCATGATCAGTCCATTTGCCGCGCCAGGGATAGCCCCTCGAACGAACAGCAAGTTTTCATCAGGCCTGGATTCAATAACTTTCAATCGCTGAGCCGTAATCCGCTTCGCCCCCATGTGCCCTGGCAACGTCTTCCCTTTCCAGACACGAGAAGGATAGGAACTCGCGCCCATCGAACCAGGATGACGATGGAACATGGAGCCGTGAGATTCAGGACCGCCGCCATAATGATGCCGCTTCACTACTCCCTGATACCCCTTTCCCTTCGAAATACCGGTGACATCGACCCAGTCGCCCTTTTTAAAGATATCGACTTTGACGGATTGTCCTACTGCCACCTCACCGACTTTCCTAAATTCTCTCAGCACGCGGGTGGCAGGAGCCTCCGTTTTCTTCAGATGTCCCAGCTCGGCTTTGGACAACTTACGCTCTTTCACTTCGCCGAAAGACAACTGGACAGATTCATACCCATCGCGCTCTTTTGTCTTGATAGTGACCACACGACAAGGACCTGCCTCGATGACGGTTACAGGCGTAAACCTTGCCTCATCAAATATCTGGGTCATCCCCAGCTTTTTACCCAACAACCCGTTTGTCATGCGCACCGTTCCTTGCCAGTCTTTAACCTTAGAGCTTAATCTCGACATCCACGCCAGCAGCTAAATTCAATTTCATCAGGGAATCCATGGTCTCAGGAGTCGCATCCATGATGTCCATCAAGCGCTTATGCGTTCGGATCTCAAATTGCTCGCGAGCCTTCTTATCCGCATGCGTCGCACTCTGCACCGTGAACTTTTCGATGCGCGTAGGAAGCGGAATCGGCCCCACGATCTTCGCACCGCTCCGGCGAACCGTCTCCACAATTTCCGCCACTGACTGGTCTAACACGCGGTAATCAAACCCGCGCAATCGAATCCTGATCCTTTGTTCAACCTTAACCATTCATTCCTCTATTCATCGAACCAATCAGATTTACGCCAGAATTTCGGTGACGACGCCGGAGCCGACGGTCTTGCCGCCCTCGCGCACCGCAAACCGCAACCCCTGATCCATCGCGATCGGGCTGATCAACTCCCCCGTCACGCTCACATTGTCCCCCGGCATCACCATCTCCACCCCCGGATTCAACGACATCACCCCCGTCACATCCGTCGTCCGGAAATAGAACTGCGGCCGGTACCCGTTGAAGAACGGCGTATGCCGCCCCCCCTCC